>JBKOYY010000108.1:0-32339 GCA_046725615.1 Pseudomonadota bacterium | reverse complement strand
GTCCCCAGCCGCACAACTCGCTGGAGGCGGCCGGGTTCCCTCTAGACCGCGCGCGGATCCCGAACCGCCGTGAGAAGGATGATGAACGCCGCGGCCAGGAAGCCGAGCGAGGCGCCGAAGACCACGTTGTAGCCGTAGATGTCGGCCACCTGTCCGCCGATCAGGGGCCCGAGGGTGGCGGTGATGCTCTCGGCGGTGGCGGAGACCGCGATCCGCATCGGCAGGTCGTCGCGCGAGCCGAATTCCAGGATCATGGTGTTGGCCGCCATCATGTAGCCGGCCTGGGCCGCGCCCAGGCCGGCGAAGGCGATGAACATGGCCGACACGTCGTGGATGTTCATGAGCAGTATCGTCGAGGCGATCCAGCCCGCCACCGACAGCAGCAGGACGAGCCGGAAGCCCGTCTTGTCGCCCAGGTAACCCCAGACGAGGTTGGAGGCCGTGTCGGCCCCCAGAAACGCCAGCGAAAGCAGGCCGAGCTTCGCTCCGTCGAGGCCAACCTTCTGGCCGACGTACAGGATGTAGAAGGGCGAGGCGATCCGCGCCGAAGTGGCCAGCATCTGCACCAGCAGGAAGAAGCCGTAGGCCCGGTCCTGGCGAATGAGGCTGGGGAACTCGCGCAACCGGTCCCGGAAACGTGCCTGCGGCCGGGTGGTCGGGGGCTCGGGCTCCTTCATCAGGATCTGCAGGGCCCAGAGCCCCATGCTCGTTAGGATGAAGGCGAAGACGAATGTGGTGCCGTAGCCGTTCCCGAACAGGTTAGGCTTGATGAAGTAGTTGCCGGCCACCCACGCGAGGATGGCGGCGATCAGGCCGCCGGTGGCGTTCCGCCAGGCCTGAAGGCGGCCGCGCCGGCTGATCGGAATCACCTTCGACATCAGCAGGTTGAAGACCACCCGCTGGGCGCCCATGAAGATCCCGAACATGAGCATGAAGAACAGCAGGGCGATGACCAGCGGCTGATCCTTCAGCAGCCAGCCCGAGATGCCCATGCCCAGGACGGCGAGGCGACCCAGGCTGCCCATCCAGACGGCGGCGGGCATCACCTTCTTGCGATGTTCGATCTTGGTGGCGCCGAAGATCGGCGAGATCACCCCACCCACCTGCTGCAGGGCGAGACCGAGACCCACAATGGCGTTGGAGCCCGAGACGGCGTGCAGATAGGCCGGCAGGAACGTCGGGGCGTTCACCAGCCGGAAGCCGGTCATCCCGAGCATGCCGTGCAGGTAGTGGCCGGCGTAGTTGCGGCGGAGGTTGTCCCAAACGAACTTCTCGTAGGCGGCCTCGCGCGCGGCGAGGTCGTCCTCAGGCGGCGGGGTGTCTGGCGCGGGATCGACGTCCGGTTTGGAATCCAACTGCTGTCACGTCCGCGGCGCGGGTCTGTCGCCCGCGTCCCCGGCTCCTCCCTGATCGGTGGAATTCGAAAGTCCGGTCCGCAATGGGACCATTCAAACAAAAATGCCAGGGGATTTGTCCGCCGCGCAACGGCCTTCGCGCACCCTCTCCACGCAATCTGCGCAACCGCTTGACCGCCGCGGGGGCGCCTCTCCACAGTCCCGCTTCGAATTGGGGAGACCGGCATGCGGCGATGGATTCTCGGAGTGGCGGCGGCGCTTGCGCTGGGCGGGGCGGCCCAGGCGGCGGATTTTGTGGTCGTCTCCTCGACCGATCCGGCGATCGCCCGCGGTCGCACCTACGAAAGCGGCGCGCTGATCCAGCTCGCCTCGGGGCAGTCGATCGTGCTGATCGACCCTGCCGGCCAGGTGACGCGCCTCACCGGCGGTCCGAAAGGGGCGGTCGCGCCGCGCCGGCAGCTCGCCAGCATAAACGACGAGCGGATCACTATTCTGAAGCGCCTGGTGGAGCCGCCGCGCGTCCGCCGCTCCGGCCCGTCGGGCAAGGTCTGCCCGGCGGCGGACCTCACCCAGATCGACGGGATCGTCGCGGTGGCCCAGGTCGACGGCTGCCTTGCGACGGCTCGCACCGCGTTCGAGACCTATGTGGCCAAGGCGCTGACGCCGTAGCGGACGTTCGTTGGCGGACCGCTAGATCCGCTTGTATTCCAGCTTCGAGCCGTCCTCGAGCTTGCCGCTCAGGGCCACCCAGTTGCCTTGTGCGTCGTAGAAGTCGTCGATCTCGGCGTCCCCGCGGATACGCCAGTGTCCCGGCTTCACCTTGCTGCAGGTGACCTTCAGCAGCTGGCCCTCCTGCTGGTTGAACAGGGGGCGGCCGAAATTGGCCTGGTTCCAATGGCTGAGCGGGACGGCGTCCGCGGGGCCGCGCACCGCGCCTTTGGGGCCGCTGATCTGCACGTAGCCGCCCATCTGGCGCCCCGAGGCCTTGTAGACCTTGCCGTTGCCGTTGGTGGTGGTCTCGATGCTGACCCACTTGCCGCCGGCCCATTTCTCGACGGCCGAGTGCTTGTACTTGTAGACCGGCACCGGGCCGACCTTGACGGTCAGGGCCACGTCGGTGGTCACCGTGCGGTTGTCGTCGTCGCCGCTGAACGCCATCTGGTGCTCGCCGACCTTCGTCCCGTTGCGGAAGACCGCAAAGGCCAGCCGCCCCGGCGGTCCCGCCAGAACGGCGCTCGGCGCCAGGGCGAGCCCCGCGGCCCCCACGATCAGCTCGCGTCGCGCGATCAGCAGGCGGTCGGTCATGCGTCGGTCCTCGCCGGTTCGTTGCGCACAGTATCTAGCGCGAAGCTTTCCAGGTTCCAGGGGTTGCGCCGCGACGGATCGCTGCGCCTCGTCAGATACGTGCGCGACCGCACCGGGATGCAGATCGCCGGCGTCAGTGGCCGGGGCGCGGCTTGAACGTGCGGGGCTCGGGCGTCGGCAGAGGCTTTTCCGCGGGCTTCTGGCCGTGCTGCGGACTGGGCGCGGCCTTGGGGAAGATCAATCCGAGGCCAGCGTCCTGCTGTTGCAGACCACGTGTCATCGCCGGTTTTCTCCAAGTCCGTCAAATCCATGACTCAGGCCGCCGCCGGAAGCGACTCGGCTGGGCGCACATCCACGTGAACGGCCAGGCTGGCCCGGCCGCCGTCGCCGTAGATGGCGCCGGTGATCGGGGCCGCCTCGTGAGGAGTGCGCGCCACCGCGACCGGAATCAGGTCGTTGCTCTCGGCGAGGGCGTTAGTGGGGTCGAACTCGACCCAGCCCAGGTCGGGCAGGAAGACCTCGCACCAGGCATGGGTGGCTCCCGCGCCTCGCACCGCGCCGTGCCCGGGGGAGTAGATGTAGCCGGTAACGAACCGCGCCGCGTACCCCAGCCGCCGCAGCGCCTCGACCATCAGCCAGGCGAAGTCGCGGCAGGTTCCGGCCCCCAGCCGCACCGTGTGTGACGGATCCAGCGCCGCACCCCTGTCGCGGGGCTCATAGGCGAAGGCGTCGTGGATCGTGCGGTTCAGCCGCAGCAGGAATTGCAGCGCCGGCTCGCGCGGATCGCCGACGACGCTGCGCAGCCACCGCAGCAGGTCGCCGTCCGCGTCCCCTGTGGCGGGCCGGATGAACGGCTCCAGCGCGGCCCGGTCGGCCGGCGTATAGGCGATCAGGGTGGCGGTGTGCGGGTCCTCCACCCGTGGGTCGGAGAGCTGGGCCGGGAAGCGTTCGATCAAGAGTTCGCTGACGATGGACAGGTGCGAGGCGTGTCCGGCCGGGTCGAAGCAGCAGACGGAGTTGCCGAGCGCGTCGTAGATCCAGCGCACCTGTCCCGGCGGCGAGACGGTCAGCATGGCGTCGGCCACACGGATCGCGTGGCTGTCCCGCGGACGCAGCAGCATGCGGTGCGTGGCGAACGTCACCGGGCGCTCGTACGCATAGAAGGTCTCGTGGCGGATCGAGAGCCGGGGCATGGCCGTCAGAACCGCCGGGTGGGGCGGGAGTTCCACCCATTGCCTTGGCGCCGGCCGGCGTGCGAACGCAGCGGCCATGACCAAGCCATCCTCCACCGACGTCATCGTCATCGGCGCAGGCCACAACGGCCTGACCTGCGCCGCCTACCTCGCCGCTGCGGGACTGAAGGTCACCGTGCTGGAGCGCCGGGACGTGGTCGGCGGGGCGGCGGTCACCGAGGAGTTCCACCCGGGGTTCCGCAACTCGGTCGCCAGCTACACCGTCTCGTTGCTGAACCCGAAGGTGATCCGCGACCTCGAGCTCCCGCGCCACGGCCTGAAGGTGGTTGAGCGGCGCATGTCCAACTTCCTGCCGCTGGAGGGCGACCACTTCTTCGTCGGCGAGGGCCGCACCAAGGCCGAGGTCGCGCGCTTCTCGCAGAAGGACGCCGAGCAGCTCGACGCCTACGGCGAACGCCTGGACCGCATCGCCGACGTACTGCGGGAGATCGTCCTGGAGACGCCGCCCAACCTGGTCGAGGGCGGCCTGGCGGAGGCGCTGCCCGAACTCCTCAAGAGCGCCATCCTGGGCCGCCGGCTCTCGAAGCTGGACCTCACCGCCAAGCGCGACCTCCTGGCGCTCTTCTCACAGTCGGCCGGCGACTGGCTGGACGGGTGGTTCGAGAGCGAACCGATCAAGGCGGCCTATGGCTTCGACGGCGTGGTCGGCGCCTACGCCAGCCCCTATACCCCCGGCACCGCCTATGTGCTGCTGCACCATGTCTTCGGCGAGGTGAACGGCAAGAAGGGCGCCTGGGGGCACGCGATCGGCGGCATGGGCGCGATCACCCAGGCGATGGCCGCCTGCTGCCGTGAGCGTGGGGTCGAGATCCGCACGGGCGCCGCGATCGCCGAGGTGCTGGTCGAGAAGGGTCGCGCCGTGGGTGTGGTGACGGCCGCCGGAGAGACTCTGCGGGCGCGGGCGGTGGTGTCCAACATCCACCCGCAGCTCCTGTTCCAGACCCTGGTCGACCCGGCCGTGCAGCCGGCGGACTTCCGCGAACGCATCAGCCGCTACAAGTCCGGCTCCGGCACCTTCAGGATGAACGTGGCGCTGTCGGAGCTTCCGAAGTTCACCGTCGCGCCCGACGCCGGCGACCACATGACGGCCGGCATCATCATGGCGCCGAGCCTGGCCTACATGGATCGCGCCTTCATGGACGCGCGCACCCACGGCTGGTCGAAGGAGCCCATCGTCGAGATGCTCATCCCCTCGACCCTGGACGACACCCTGGCGCCGTCCGGTCAGCACGTGGCCAGCCTGTTCTGCCAGCACGTGGCCCCCGACCTGGGACCCGGCCGCTCGTGGGACGACCATCGCGACGAGGTCGCCGACCTGATGATCGCGACTGTGGACCGCCACGCGCCGGGCTTCGCCAAGTCGGTGATCGGCCGGCAGGTGCTGTCGCCCCTCGACCTGGAGCGCACGCTGGGCCTGGTGGGCGGCGACATCTTCCACGGGCGGCTGACGCTGGACCAGCTCTTCTCGGCGCGGCCGGTGCTGGGCGCGGGCGATCACCGCACGCCGGTCAAGGCCCTCTACCAGTGCGGGGCGGGCACGCACCCGGGCGGCGGCGTCACCGGCGCGCCGGGCCACAACGCCGCGCGCGAGATCCTGCACGACGTGCGCCGCCGGCGGGTCTGACGCTACTCGATGGCCGACACCAGCAGGCGGCCGACCTCGGCGGTGCGGATGTCGTTGTGGCCCTTGATGAAGTCGCACTTCAGGTTGTTCACGCCCGGGTTCAACGCCGGGATCGTCGCTCCGGTCAGCACCTGGCCCGAGCCCTCGCCGGCCTTCAGGCGCAGCGCGCCATTGGCGCCCAGCCCGCCGTGGATGTCCTTGGCGCCGCCGAAGGTGTCGGTGACTCGGACGAGGCCCGCGGCGATGTCGTTGGAGGCGCGCGAGGCGATGGCGTAGGCGACGCCGACCGCATGGTCGTTCCAGGTGTGGCTGATCGCGATCCGCGCCTTGACCTTGTTCTGGGCGACGACCGCGCGATAGGCGCCGTCCAGGCCGGGCTTGATGTCCACCCCCAGGGCGTTGTGGGAGAAAGCGCCCTGCAGGAGCGTCAGGCTGTGGGGCCGGCTGGCCATCGTGGCGGTAGCCGAGGTGACGAGGCGGGCGCCGAAGCTGTGGCCGATCAGGTGCTGCCGCACGCCGGCGGGCACGCCCTGCTGGTCGATGAGCTGGCCCAGCGCCGCGCCGATCTTCCCCGCCCGTTTCTTGAGGTTGAAGTAGGCGGCCTGGTTGAGCAGCGTCGCCACCGCCGCGATCGGCCCGCTGAAGAGGCCCACGGCCGGGGAGGGTCCGCCTGAAACGCCCAACGCCGCCGCCTGCGCCCCGCCCGCCGCCGCTGCGGCCGCGCCGCGCGGACCGGCGGCCTGGAGCGCCTGAATGATCTCCTGCCCCGTGGCCGCGCCCGACAGCAGCTCGGCGTGTTCGTCCGCCAGCTCGGCGTCGGGGGCCTCGCCTGCGCTCATGGCCTTGCGCAGCGCCTTGACCAGGGCGTCCTTGTCGCCCGAGCCGCCCGTCACCGCCAGGGTGGCCAGGGTCTCAAGCCGGTCGGCGCCGATGCCGAGGACGGCCGCCAGCTCCCGGGCCCGCTGCTGCAGCTTCACGAGATCGCCGTCCTGGGCCCCGGCGCTGGCCGCGGCGGGACCGAGCACCGCCTGGGTCTCCTGCGAGAGGTCGTCCTTGAACTGGTCCGACGGCCAGTAGATGCCGGTCACGCCGAACGTGCGGCCGCCCAGGCGGCCCGCGCCCGCAGCCTGCTGTTGCAGGTGGGTCAGCATGGCCTGGTACATGGCCTGGGCGTCGTCCGGGTCCTGATGCCAGCCGTGCGAGACGACGATCAGGTCCGTGACGCCGGTGGGGAATATCGGACCGGTGGTGGTGCGCGCCCCGTCCTTGCGGAACTTCAGCGCGACGTAGGGCAGTCCGGCGAGCGTCGCCATGGAAGCCTCCTTCAGACCGATTGCAGCGCCCGCATGAGGTCGACCAGGCCGGCGCCCTGGAAGTCACGCCGCCGCTTCAGGTCGGTGGCGCTGTTCATGAAGATCTCCTTCACCCGCTCGGGCTGGCCGAGGAACTCGCCGCGCACCGAGAGGAAGGCGGCGATGGCGCCCGAGACATGCGGTGCGGCCATGCTGGTTCCGGTCTCCTCCCGATAGTAGGCCGCGTTCGGCACGCGGATGTTCGGGTCGCGCCTCAGCCGCGGGTCCTCGAGCTTCAACCGTTCCAGCGAGCCCGGCGAGGCCGCCGAGACGATGCGCTCTCCAGGCGCCACCAGGTCGGGCTTGTCGCGGCCGTCCGCCGTGGGGCCTCGCGAGGAGAAGTAGGAGACGCCGTAGGTGTGCGGCTGTTCCGGATGGGTCGAGCCGACGGTGATGGCCAGCTCGGCGTTGCCGGGGTCGGTGATCGACTGGTCCAACCCGATCGGCCGCCCGTTCGGCGAGTTGCGGGTGGCGATCATCGCCGAGCCGTCGTTGCCCGCCGCGGCCACCACCACCACGCCCTGTTTCACCAGCCGGTTGACCGCCACGCAGAGCGGGCTCTGCCCGGCGGCGAACCACTCGGCGTCGAAGCCGTAGCCGAGGCTGAGGTTGAGGCCGTGGATGCGCGGCCAGCGGCCGTCGTCGTTGACCCGCGAGATATAGTCGATGGCCGACAGCAGCGAGCTCTCCGAGCCCTTGCCGGCGGCGTCCAGCACCTTCAGGCAGACCAGCCTGGCCTTGGGCGCCACGCCCTGGATGGCGTGCGGGCAGGGCTCCGCCCGGCTGACGACCTCGTTGCGCTCGTTCTTCTCCCGGCGCACGCGGAAGACCGGCGGCGGGGGGATCCTGGTCTTCGCCGGATCGGTGGGCGGCTCGCTGCGCGGGTCGGTCCAGGCGGCGGGCGAGGTCCCGGCGATGATCCCGGCCACGTGCGTGCCGTGGCCGTAGTCGTCGCGCCCCCAGTCGTTCTCGCCGGTGAAGTCCTTGTGCTCCAGCGGGGCGCGCGGTCCGGGGCGTGGCGAACGGGCGGGCGCCTTGCCGACCGTCGGCAGGACGAGGTTGTCGTAGAAGGCGAAGTGTGGGTGGTCGCGCTGGATGCCGCTATCGGCCACGGCCCAGACGATCCCGTCTCCGGCCGATCCGAACGAGCGCAGGCAGGCGTCGCCCTTGATGATCCGCACCGACCTGTCGAGGTAAGCCTCCAGCGGACGGTCGGGCCAGACCTTGTAGATGTCTGGCGCGCGGTCCTCGCGCCTGGCGTCCTCGGCGTCGCGCCGGACCACGTCCATGAGCTGGTCGAGGGTCAGGGTCGCGAAGATGTGGTGGCGGCTGCTTTCCGATGGCGCCATTCGAGCGCCGGGATCGTTTTGGATCGCCCGCTCCACCAGGCGCGCGACGCGCTCGTGGCCGGATTCCCGGTCGGCGTGCTTCTGGTCGAGGTTGATCTCGATGATCAAGGCCACGCGCGGGGGCCCGGCGGCGGCGGTCAGGCGGACCGTCTCGGCCTCGGCCTCGGCGACCTGGAACACCTTCGGGGATATGACGTAGCGCGCCGAATTGCGGGCCAGCCGCTCGCGGTCCATCCGGACCGGGCGGGGTGCGTCACCGTTCTGGCCGGATTCCGACATCGTCCTTCCCCCAAGCCCGAGCCCATCGTGCGGAACGCCCTGGTTGAGGGAAGTTTAGGGTCGCAGGCTCGCCAGGAGTCAACTTTCTGGCGAGCCTGTCCTCCTTCGGGCTCAGGCCCGGCCGGCGGTCCAGCGTGCGACCTGGGCCTCCAGCACGGGCAGGGGCAGGGCGCCCGAGCCGAGCACCATGTCGTGGAAGCTCCGCTGGTCGTATTTCGGGCCCAGGGCCTTCTTGGCCTGTTCCCGCAGGGCGAGGATCTTGACCATGCCGACCTTGTAGGAGGTCGCCTGGCCCGGCATCACGAAATAGCGGCGGATCTCGGAGCGGATCTTGCCCAGCGGCTGGGGCGAATTGGCGGTGTAGAAGGCCAGGGCCTGCTCCTCGCTCCAGCCCTTGGCGTGGATGCCGGTGTCGACCACCAGCCGGATCGCCCGCCAGATCTCCCGGCCGAGGCGGCCGAAGTCGCTGTACGGGTCCTGGTAGAAGCCCATCTCCTTGGCCAGCAGTTCGACGTACAGGGCCCAGCCTTCGACGTAGGCGCCGTAGCCGTACTGGCCGCGGAACTGCGGCATGCCGGTCATCGCCTGGGCGGCCATGATCTGCATGTGATGGCCCGGCCAGCCTTCGTGGTAGCAGGTGCCCTCCAGCTCGTACGTCGGCGTCGCCGCGGTGTCGGCGAGGTGGACGTAGAAGACGCCCGGGCGCGAGCCGTCGGGCGCGCCCGACGAATAGTGCGCCGCGCCGCCCGGCTCCTCGCGGAAGCTCTCGACCCGCTTCACGATCAGGTCCGCCTTGGGCAGGCGACCGAACTGTTCGGGCAAGCGGGCCTTCATGCCGGCCAGGTAGTCTTCCGCCGCCTTCAGATAGGCCGCCCGGCCGGCATCGTCGTTGGGCAGGTAGAACCGTTTGTCGGTCCGCATGAAGACGAAGAATTCCTCCAGCGACCCGGCAAAGCCGATCTTCGCCTTGAGCGCCTCCATCTCGCCGCGCAGGCGCTTGACCTCCGACAGGCCCAGTTCGTGGATCTGGTCGGCGGTCAGGTCGGTCGTCGTGATGCTGCGAAGCTGAGCGTTGTAGTAGGCCGCCCCGTCGGGCAGGGCTCCGACGCCCTTTGGGTCCGCCGAGGTGTTCGCCCGATCCGCTTCCAGCCACGCCGCCAGCCGCTCGTAGGCGGGGCGCATGGTTCCGGTCATGGCGGCGGCGACGGCGGCCATCAGGCGGCCCTCGCGCGGCTGGTCGATCTTGCCGGCCTCCCGCAGCTTCCGCAGCTTGGTCTTGGCGTCGGCGAACAGCGCCGAGTCCTCGCCGCCGTCGAAGGGCGCGCCGCGGGTCAGGCGCCGGACCTCCTCCAGCGACTGGTCGTAGGCGAACCTCGGCGCGCGCACGCCCGCGGCCGCCGCGGCCTTGGCCCGCGCAAGCTGGACGTCCAGGGTCGGACCGATCTGCTCGACGCGGGCGACGTAGGCCTCCATGTCGGCCGGCTCGTCGACGCGGTGGGCGTTGATGATGAAGTTCGGCAGGCCGGTGTGCGGGCCGTTGCGATCGAAGATGTAATTGTGGCCACGCCAGCGATAGGCGGTCTCGGCCCGCTCCAGCTCCAGGGCCCACATGTCGTAGGAGACCCGGGCCTCCTCGCCGAGTTTAGTGGGGTCGAAGCGCGCCTTCATCGTCGCCACGCTCTTGCGGCGCCACTCCAGGGCCTTGAGGGCGGCGGCGTCGCTCCGGTCGGTGAGCCGGTCCTGCAGGTCCTTGCGGCCCATGCGGGTGAGCTCTTCGGGGTCCATCCGCAGTTCCTGCTCGAACTCGCCGTCCAGGAATGCGGTCAGGGCCTGGTCGGGGCCGGTCGCCGCGCGGGCCAGGGGCGCGATGGCCGCCGCGCCGAAGAGTCCCAGGCCGAAGGCCCGCCGTGAAAGCCGCATCTTTACGCCTCGTCTGCTGGTCGGACGCGAGGCGTAGCCGGGATCGCCGGCCGCCGACAACCGCCTTTGCGCGCCGCTGGTCGCGGCGTCAGGCGCTCTCGTCGTCGCGGCCCAGGACGATCTCCGCCCGCAATAGGCTCACCTCGCCCACGGTCTCGTCGCGCAGGTCTGCCAGCCGCGCCACCAGGGCGCGCTTCTGGGCGCTCAGTCCTTCGAAAAGATCGGCGATCTGCCGCTTGGGGTCGTCTGCGAGGTGCTTCAGACGGTCCACCAGCGACACGAGCGCGGCATGGTCCCGGTCGAGCAGGTCGGCGATCTCGGCCAGGGCTTCGGCGCGTCCCATCAGATGGTGCAGGCGGGAGCCGAGACCAGGGTCGTTCAAACGCAAATCTCCGGGGACAGGGGGAGGCTGTCGCGGGGGGTATCTAGGGATGAATTGCACCCCGACTTGATAATTCGCGCCAGTTGCGGCGACGCGCCGCAGTCAGGTCTGCGCGGCCGATGCGCGTCTGCGGCGGGCGCCTGGGGGCTCGCCGAAGCGCGCCTGGTGCCAGTGATTGAAGGCCGCCTGGCTCTGGAAGCCGAGTTGGCCTGCGACCTCCGCGAGCGGACGGGCCGAGGCCTCGACGCACACCTGGGCGAGTTGGCTGCGCGCCTCGTCCAGCAGGCCGGCGAAGGTGGAGCCTTCCGCCGCCAGCCGACGCTGCAGGGTCCGCACGCTCAGCCCCAGCATGGCGGCCATGTTGGCGCGCGAGCAGTCGCCCTCCGGCAGCAGCAGGATCAGAGTCTCAAGTATCTGCCGCGAGGTCCGTTTGGGATCGGTCCGCACCAGAGATCCGACCAGGGATTCCGCCGCGTGGCCCTGGGCGCGGTCGGCGCCGCGGATTCGGCGGTCGAGATCCCGGCTGTCGATGACCAGGCCGTCGAAGGACTGGTCGAACAGCACCGGCGCGCCGAACACCCGCTGATGGGTGGCGATGCCGGCCGGGCGCGCATGGCGAAAGCCGACGAACGCGGGGTGGAAGGCGCCGCCCATCACCTCCCGCAGGTTTCGGTACAGCACGGCGATCGACATCTCGGCCGACTGCCTGACCGCGGGCGTCGGGGCATAACGCAGGATCGTGAGCGAGAGCGTGCTGGTCTCGGGTCCCTCGTCGAGGTTGAGACGCATCGCCTCGACCTGGACGCCCATGTAGGTCGAGATCTTCCGGATCGCCTCCCGCAGGGTCGGCTGTTCCTGGGCGATCCTGGCCAGCACGCCCCAGTTGGCGAGACGGCGTCGCTCGGCCAGCAGCAGGCCGAAGTCGACCGCCCCCGCGCGCACCGCCGCCTCCAGGAGGCGCGCGACCACCTGGATGGGGCTGCGGCCGTCGGGATCGCTGAAGACGCGCGGATCGACACGGGCGTCGGCCATGACCGTGTCCGCGTCGAGGCCGAGGTCGCGCAGCAGCTCTCGCGCGCCGGTCAGGGCCGTGTTGCGGATGTAGAGCGTCGTCACCCGCCCAGCGGCGCGGCAGACGGCGACCGTGTCAAGAGCGGCGCGGGTGCGCCTCCGTGTCCCGCCCGCCGTCGCGCAGGGACACGCAACGGACGAACTCGGTGATGGAGGGGCGGGTGGCCGGACGGCGACGAAGGCGCGAAGCGAGGGCGTGAAGGAGGTGGGCGAGCATGGGAGGATCTCGGGTATCGCTGAGATCCTACCTCAGGGGGAAACGCGAAGGTTGACCGATCGTGCCACGCCGTCCCGGATCAAGCGGCGGCCGGTTCGTCCACGTAGGCGCCGTAGCGCATCAGGGCCTCGGCGAGTTGATCTCCGCGGATGGGCTTGGCGAGGTGGGCGTTCATGCCGGCGTCGATGCAGGCCTCGACGTCCGCGGCGGTGGCGGCGGCCGTCAAGGCGACGATCGGCGTCGCTGCACGCGGCGGGGGCAGGCGGCGGATGGCGCGCGTGGCCTCGATCCCGTCCATCACCGGCATGTGGATATCCATGAACACGAGGTCGAAGGGCGTGTCCTCCACCGCACGGACCGCCTCAGCGCCGTTCTTGCAGCAGACGATCTCGCAGCCGCAGGCCTCAAGGTAGACCTTGGCGACCTCCTGGTTCACTGCGTGGTCGTCCACCACCAGGACCCGCAGCGGCCGGCCATCCGGCTCGGGCGCGGCCGTCTCGGCGGCGGGTGCGCGGAGGGCGGGGAACTCGATCCAGAACGAAGAGCCGCCGCCCTCGCGCGGCTGGAAGCCGATGCGCCCGCCCATCAGGGTCATCAGATCGCGGCTGATGGCCAGGCCGAGGCCGGCGCCGCCGTGCCGGCGCGTGGTCGAACCGTCGACCTGCTGAAACGGTGCGAAGAGGCGCTCGGCCGCTTCGGGCGGCGCCCCGATCCCGGTGTCGGAGACGACAATCCGGAACAGGTCGAGGTCCCCCTCCTCCTCCCCCGGCCGCACGGTGGTCTCAATGCGGACCTGCCCCGCATCGGTGAACTTGATGGCGTTGGCCGTGAGGCGCAGCAACACCTGCGAGAGGCGCCGCCGGTCGACCACATGCAGATCGCCGAGGGTGTCGAACGCCGCCGCCTCGACGGTGATCGGCTTGTCGCCGACCATCGCCCGCCCCATGGAAGCCGCTTCCTGGACGATCTCGGACACGTCGGCGGGGGCGGGGTCCAGACGCAGCTGGCTGGCGTCGAGCTGCGAGAAGTCGAGGACGTCGTCGATCAGGCAGGCCAGGGCCTCGGCGGACGCGCGGATCGCCCCGGCGGAGCCGCGCGCCGTGGCCGGCAGGCGCGGCAGGGTCTCGAGCGCCTGGGCGTAGCCCAGCACGCCGTTGAGCGGGGTCCGCATCTCATGGCTCATCACCGCCAGGAACCGCGCCTTGGCGGCGGCGGCGGCGTCGGCCTGGCGACGGGCGTGGCGCGCTGTCTCCAGCGTGCGGCGCAGGCTGCGGCGAGAACGGTCGCGCTCGGCCACCATGGCCGCGGCGGCCAGGCCGGACACGGTCACGATCATCAGGAACATCTGCAGCACCAGGATCCGGCGGCCCACGTCCGAGGGCTCGTCGCTCGCGACGGGGCCGGAGCCGGTGATGGTGAAGCTGGCGGCGATGAAGGCGATCATCAGGATCGTCGCCGAGACGTACGCCGGACCGAGCACGAAGGTGGACAGCATGACGCCCATGACGACCAGGAGGATCAGGGCGTGGATCTCCTGCTGGGCGAAGATCATCGCGGCGCCGACGCCGATAGCTGCGATGAGCGCCAGGCGCGGCAGCGGGCGGCCGTGGGGCGTCTCGAACCGTGCAGGGCGCGCCAGCAGAAGGCAGGCGGGCAGGGCGATGGTCATGCCCAGAAAATCGCCGGCCGCCCAGGCTATCCACTGGTCCAGCAGGGGCGTGCCCACGATCGCATGCAGCGCCGCGGCGCCGACGGTGCCCGTCGCGAGGGTCGCGGGCAGGATCGCCATGACCACCAGGCGCACGAGTCGCCGCGGCCGGGTTACGTCCAGCGCCGCGCCGCAGACGCGCCTGGCCAGGGTCGCCGCGATGAACGCTTCGGCCAGGTCGAGCCCGGCGATCGTCGCCGAAGCGAGGGCGCCGCTCCCGCCGAGGAAGTAGGACGACAGGAAATCGGTGGCCACTGCGACACCGGCGATCGCCAGGGCGTGCGGGCGCGAGAGCAGCAGCAAGGCGGCGGCCAGCACCCCGTTGCACAGCCACAGCACCGCTAGACCGCCGGTGGCCGTCGTCCAGGCATAGCCGGCCAGGGCGAGGCCCACGTAGCCGGCCGCGAACGCCGCCGTCAGAATGCCCGGCCGCGCCGCCTGGCTGTCCCGGAAGGGACCGAGCCGCCATCGATCTGCCGTGAGGGCCGCCACCTCGACTCCACGATTCGCACGTTCACGTGTCGCGGGTCAGCGTCTTACATTTTCCTAGATGCGTCTGCGGCATTTCGTCCGCCGCGCCGGGTCGCGCACTCGATCCGGGCGCAGCGCCCGCCTCACGCGCCCCGGCGCCTCGGCAGGTCAGCGCTGTAGATCAACCGGCCCGCGGCGTCCCGGAACTGCAACAGCAGGGTGTCGTCGGCCAGCCGCAGGGCGGCGAACCCCGGACGGCCGAGGCAGAAGCGCGTGCCCGGGATCGGTTTGACCCTTCCCGCCTCCGAGCCGGCGCCGGCGCAGATGTAGTCCACGGCGCCTCTGCGGATGTGCTGCAGGTCGTGATCGTGGCCGTTGATGTAGGCCTGCACCCCGAACGCCTCCAGCAACGGCGCGACCCGCGCGATCAGGACGGGGGAGTCGCCGTGCCCCCCGGAGTAGATCGGATGGTGCCCCACCACGATCTTCCAGGGCGCCCGGGATCGGGCGAGGGCGCCGCGCAACCAGGCGATCTGGGGGTCTGCCTCCTCGCTCCACCAGTGGCCGTGGCAGAGCTGCTGGAACCGCTCGTCCAGGTTCAGGTCGTCCACCAGCGGCGAGGTGTCGATGACGAAGAGGTCGAGTTGCGGCACGCCCAGCACGGCGCCGGGAACGCGATAGTACCGGGCCGGCATCCGCCAGCGACGGCTGTAGCGCGTGTAGGCGACCTGCGCCTGCGGGTCGCCCCGATAGTCGTGGTTGCCCAGGGTCGCGTACCAGGGCGTCTGTAGCGCTCTGTCGGTGTAGACGCCCTCGAACGACTGCCGCCAGTGGGGGTCGCTCACGGAGGCGACCCCGCCGGGATAGAAGTTGTCGCCGGCGGCGATGACGAAGCGGCTGCCGATCTCCCGCGCCACCAGGGAAAGGCCCTGGGCGACGGCCCGCTGGACGGCGTCGCCGCGGCGGCCCCAGTCGCCGATCGCCACGAAGCCGGCAGGCTGGGCGGCGCGCGCCGCGGCCAGAGCGGGGGTCGCGGCCAGGGTCGCCAAGCCGCCCAGCAGCACCCGTCGGCCGATCGCCACATTGCCGAACGTCGCCGGGGCGGCTAGGCCGGGGGCATGGCCAAGGACATCTGGCGCATCGGCGTGGCGCAGATCGGCATCGAGGCCTGCCGGGACGATCAGGCGCTGGCCGCCGCCCCCATCCGCTGGCTGGATCCCGGCCCGCCGTTCACGTTCCTCGCCGACCCGTTCGGCCTCTGGCGCGACGGTGTCATCCACCTGTTCGCAGAGGCCTACGACTATCGCACCCGACGGGGCGTCATCGACTGCCTGCGCCTGGACGGCGACCTGCAGGTGACGTCCCGCGCCACCGTGCTCGCCGAGTCCTGGCACCTGTCCTATCCCTACGTTTTCGAGGCCGAGGGCGAGACCTGGATGGCGCCGGAAGCTCATAGGTCGGGCGCCTTCACGCTCTACCGCGCCTGGGCGTTCCCGGATGTCTGGGAGCCGGTGGTCAGGGTCGCGCTGGACACCCCCGCTATCGACCCGACGATCTTTCGGGAAGGCGGCCTCTGGTGGATCGCCTATTCCCCGGTCGGGACCCAGGCCGAGAAGCAGGGCCGGCTGCACCTGGCCTACGCCGAACGCCTCGCCGGCCCCTGGACCCCGCACCCCGGCAATCCGGTCCGCATCGATCGGGCCAGCAGCCGGCCGGGCGGCACGCCCTTCCGTCGGGGCGGCGCCCTCTTCCTGCCGGTCCAGGACTGCTCGCGCACCTATGGAGGCGCGATCCGCCTGCTGCGGATCGACGCGCTCGCCCCGGACCGCTTCGTCGCCGAGCCGGGCCCCGTCATCGCCATGCCGGCCTCGGCCGCGCCGTTCGTCGAGGGGATGCATACGCTGTCGTCCTGCGGTCCGTTCACCCTGCTCGACGCGAAGCGGATAGACCGTTCGCCGACGGGGTTGGCGATCGATCTCGCGCGCCGCCTAGGCCGCTGGCGCGGGCCGGCAGCCGCGCCATGACCTCGGCGCCCGCCCGGGCGAACGCCCCGGCCCCGAAGCGGTCGAGCACGCGGGTGCGCGCCGCTGAGCCCATCGCCGCCAGCCGCTCGGGCCGGGTCAGCATCCAGGCCAGCGCCTGGGCCAGCTTCTCGGGATCGTCCGGCGGCACGACGACGCCGGTCTCCCCGTCCCGGACGCTGTAGGGCATCTCGCCCACCGCGGAGACGAGTGTCGGCAGACCTGCCTGCATGGCCTCGTGGACCGCGATGCACAGCCCCTCCGACCGTGACGGATGGACGTACAGGTGCTGGCCGGCCAGGAAGTCGCGCGGACGGTCGGCGAACCCGGGGAGGCTTACGTTGTCCAGCCCGAGCTGGGCGATCTGGGCCTCCAGCGCGCCGCGCGCAGCGCCCTCGCCAGCGATGGTCACCTCCAGCGGCGGGAGCGCGGTGAGTCCCTGGGCGCGGAGGTGCGCCAGGGCGGCCAGCAGCACGTCGTGGCCCTTCACCGGGTGCAGCCGCCCTAGCGTTCCGATGCGGACCGGCTCGCCGGCGTTCCAGGGCCGGGCCTGGGGCGCGCCAGCGTCGGCGGAGAACAGCGGCCAGGTGGCCAGGCGATCGGCAGGCACGCCCAGCCGCGCCGCCGTCAGGTCGGCCACGCAGTGGGAGTCGGCGATCCACAGGGCCGAGCGACGCTGGCGCGCTCGCAGCAGCAGGCGATTGGCGGGCTTCAGGAACGCCGCGTGCTGCCAGCTCACCACCGGTGCGCCGATCCAGCCGCCGACGATCTGGCCCAGCAGGGTGGCCCTCGTGAGCGAGGTCCAGATCAGGTCCGGCCGCCAGGTCCGCATCTCCCGGGCCAGCCAGGTCAGCGTGGCTACATGGTCCTTCTCCCCGCCCGGACGCACATGGACGCGCAGGCCGTCGGCTGTCATGGCCTCGATCGCCCGGCCGTCGCGGCGGGTCAGGGCGAAGACCTCCACATGGGCGCCGTGGTCGCGCATCAGCCGCGTGACCATGGGGACCGGCAGGGCCGCGCCGCCGCCTTCGGTCGAGTTGATGACGTAGGCGATCCGCATCAGGCCTCCGCGCGCCGGGTGTCGAGGGATTTCTGGCTGTCGGCCTGGGCGAGGCCGAAGGCCAGCAGGCCGACGACCAGCATCGCCTGGACCAGGGCCTGCACGCCCGCGCCTGCCAGACCGAGTCCCTGGGCCAGGGCAGGCAGCACCAGCAGGACGGCGCAGGCCGCCACGGCGTTCGCCCAGACAGAAAGACCGGGACGGCCCAGCGCGTTCAGCGCCGCGCTCATCGGCGGGGCGGCGATCTGGACGGCTCGGGCCACCGCCAGCCAGATCATGATCCCGCTGGCCGCCGCAAAGCCCGGGCCGCCGATCAGCACCGCCAGCCGCTCGCCGAACACGGCCAGCAACAGACACACCGGCGCCGCCGCCAGCAACGCCACGCCCACGGAGCGGGAGAGCACGGCCCTGAGCCCACCCTCTGCGCCGCCGGCCGCGGTGAGGTGGGCGAGTTCGGCATAGGCGGCCTGACCGAGCAGCTGTGCGGGCTGGGCGATCACCGCCGTTGCACGCTGGGCCACGGCGTAGAGGCCGGCGGCGCCCGGGCCGAGCAGCGCGCCGATGGCCAGCGGGGTCAGGCGGCCGGACAGCTCGGACAGGGTCACATCGACGTTGGCGCCCCACATGAACCGCCAGAGGCCGGGGTTCTCCGCCGGGGTTCCGGCGATGCCGCCGGCGAGGTCGTGGCGCGAATGGCGGCCGCGCGCCGCGGCCAGCCCAAGCGCCCACATGCTCGCCCATTCCGCCAGGGCGGCGACCAGCCAGGCGATCAGGAAACCGCGCAGCCCGGCATGTGTCGCCGCCGCCAGCGCCGCGCCCGCCAGCCGGACCAGCGGCGCCACCGCGCTGTGCGCCCCCAGCAGGTCGAAGCGGCCCGTGAGCTGCAGATAGCCTGCGGGCGTCGCCCGCACCGTGGCCAGGGCGGCGAAGCTATAGGGCAGTGCGAAAGCGACGGCGAAGGGCGGCCAGCCCAGGCGTGGCCCGACCAGCGGCGCCAGCCCCGCCGCGGCCGCCACCGCCACGACGCCGAACGCCAGTTCGACCCCGCCCGCATAAGCCATCAGGCGCGTCAGCCGGGGCGCATCGTTGCGGGCCAGGGTCTCGGCGCCGTAGCGCACCACCGCGTGCCAGCCCGGGAACTCCACGATGCCGGCCACGGCCATCACATAGGTGTGGACCAGGATCAGCACGCCGTAGTCGGCGCGCCCGAGGGCCCGTGCGGCGATGACCATGTAGACGAGGCTGAGAAGTCCCGCCGCGGCCTTGCCGCCCAGCAGCCGGCCAAGGTTGCCGTAGATGCGGCCGGCGACGCGCGACGGTTCAGCCATGGGCCACCCGCAACGGCGCGGCGAGGGGCGCGAGGCTGTCGGCGGACAGGCCGCAGAAGCGGGCGAGCGCGCGCGCCGCCCTTACGGAGGACGGCTCGTCCGTGAGGTCGAAGCTTTCCTCGAACATCGCCGACTGCACGGCGCGGAACTTGCGGGCGTGGTCGGCGTGCGCGGTGGCCAGCGCCGGTCCCAGCTCGTCGGGGCCGCGGATCACCGGGCCGGCGCGCCAATGGGCGAAGTTGGGGTCGCCCTCCCACTGCAGGCCCCGGGGGTTGAGGAAGATGCAGGGCCTTGGCCGGACCAGGAACTCGTAGACCTGGCTCGAGGCGTCGCCGAGGTAGACGTCGGCGCGGTTGGTATAGGCCATCGTCGTCGAGGCCCGGCTGCCCAGGTCGATGTGGATGTTGGGCGCCCGCAGGTAGCGCTCGTCGATGTGTCCCGGGCGGTCGATGCGCAGCTTGTCGATGCTCAGCACGACGCGCCGCTCGAACAGCATGACGTGCGGGGCGAAGATCAGGTGGTGGTCGTCATGCTCGACGAACCAGTCCAGCACCTTGCGGCCGACCTGGAACCAGGACGACAGGTGCGGCGAGGGGTGGGGGTTGTAGAGCACCACCGGCCGGCCGTCCTCGATCAGCGGGTGGACGCCGCCCGGCGGCACGGCGTCGAACTTCGGGTAGCCCACCACCCTGATGATCGCGGGGTCCACCCCGGCGTCGCGCACCAGCCGCTCGCGGATCTTGCGGCCAGAAACCAGAACCAGGTCGAAGCCCGCGCTCGCCTTGTCGAAACCAACCGCGCGGTCGCCCGCGCCGTGGCGGGTGTGGACGATCTTGAGGTCCTTCAGGCCGTGATGAGTCTTCAGGATCAGCGAGGTCTTCTCGGCGACGACCAGCACGTCCAGGGATCGGAAGAAGTCGAGGTTGTCGCCGTAGACCGCCAGCTTGGCCGCCGGGACCAGCCCCTCCAGGGCCGCGCGCGCCAGCCGGCTCGCCGCCCGACGCAGGCCCAGCTCCACCAGGCGGATGCGCGGGCCGATCAGTCCCTGGCCCAGCCGCACGACCTCGGCGCTGAGGCGTGGGTTGGTAGTGGCCACCACGATCTCGGCGTCGACCCCCGCGCGGGCCAGCGCCAGCGCAATCGGGAGGCTGTGCGCAACCTGATGGACCTGGTCGTGGTTGAAGAGGAAGCCGATCTTCATGCCATACCGACGACGCCGACGTCGGGGCTCCTCAATGCGTCGCGCGAGGTTTCCGCGATTGCGTGAACAAAAAGAGAACTATATCCTGGTCGGCATGGCGGTACTCGACCTCAAGCGCAAGCTCGCCATCCTCTCCGACGCGGCGAAATACGACGCCTCCTGCGCCTCCTCGGGCAGCGTGAGGCGCGACTCCGTCGGCGGAAAGGGTGTGGGCTCCACCGACGGCGGCATGGGCATCTGCCACGCCTATGCGCCGGACGGGCGGTGCATAAGCCTGCTGAAGATCCTGCTGACCAACTTCTGCGTCTACGACTGCGCCTACTGCGTTAACCGGGTCAGCTCCAACGTGCCCCGCGCCCGCTTCGCGGTCGACGAGGTGGTGGACCTGACGCTCGGCTTCTACCGGCGCAACTACATCGAGGGCCTGTTCCTCTCGTCGGGGATCATCCGCTCGCCCGACTACACGATGGAGGAGATCGTCCGGGTGGCGAAGACGCTGCGCGAGGTCCACGACTTCCGCGGCTACATCCACCTCAAGCTGATCCCCGAGGCGTCGCCGGCGCTCGTGAATGAGGCGGGGCTCTACGCCGACCGCCTTTCGGTCAACATCGAGCTGCCCAAGGACGAGAGCCTCGCTTCGCTGGCGCCCGAGAAGGACGTGGTCGGAATCAAGAAGGCCATGGGCGCGGTCCGCGTTTCCGAGGACGCCGCCAAAGACAAAGGGCGAAAGACCCGGCCGCCGAAGTTCGCCCCGGCCGGCCAGTCCACCCAGATGATCGTCGGCGCCGACGCGGCCACCGATGGCGCGATCCTGAAGCGGTCGGAGGGGCTCTACGGAGCCTATGGCCTGCGGCGGGTCTACTATTCGGCCTTTTCGCCGATCCCGGACTCCACGGCCCGTCTACCGGTGAAGCGTGCGCCGCTGGTGCGCGAGCACAGGCTCTACCAGGCGGACTGGCTGATGCGCTTCTACGGCTTCGAGCGCGCCGAGATCGTGGGCGAGGCGGAAGACCTGGATCTGGCTGTCGACCCCAAGCTCGCCTGGGCGCTCCGGAACCGTGGCGAATTCCCGGTGGACGTGAACGTCGCCGACCGCGAGCGGCTGCTGCGCGTGCCGGGCCTGGGCGTCCGGTCGGTAGACCGCATCCTCGACGTGCGCCGGTTCAAGCGGCTGGAACTGGCGGATGTGAAGCGGCTTACCCGTGGGATCGAGAAGCTGAAGCCCTTCTTGGTCACGGCAGACTGGGCGCCCGGCGCGCTGACCGACCAGGAAGGTCTGCGCGAGCGGTTCGCGCCCGAGCCGCGGCAGCTGGAGCTCTTCTGATGGAGGTGGTGCGCCTCGCCCACGAAACCGACCTGGCCGGCTGGCGCGCCGCCGCGCGCTCCCTGCGCGCCGGCCATGTGGCGCCGGATCAGGTGCTCTGGACGGTGGATGGCGCCGCCAGCCTTCTGGCCGCTGCAGCCGAGTCGCACACGCCCGGGCCCGAGGCGGGGCCGCCGAGCTTTACGGTCCCCAAGGCGTTCGTGGACCTGGCCGAGGACGTGGTGCTCCATCGGTCCGACGAGCGGTTCGACCTGCTCTACCGCCTCCTCTGGCGCCTGCAGGACGAGCCCGACCTCATGCACGTAGTCACCGATCCGGACGTGGCGCGGGCGAACGCGCTGGCGCGCGAGGTGGACAAGGCGGCGCACAAGATGAAGGCCTTCGTCCGCTTCCGGCGTGTCCACGACGAGGCGGGCGAGGCCTATGTGGCCTGGTTCGAACCCGCTCACCGGGTGGCCGAGCGCACCGCGCCGTTCTTCGCCCGCAGGTTCGCCAACATGCGGTGGTCGATCCTGACGCCCGATGTCTGCGTCCACTGGGACCTGCAGGCGCTGAGCTTCACGCCGGGTGCCGACCCGGCGGATGCCCCGCGCGAGGACGCCCTGGAAGACTACTGGCGCACCTACTACGCCTCGATCTTCAACCCGGCGCGGTTGAAGGTCGCCGCCATGAAGAAGGAGATGCCGGTGCGCTACTGGCGGAACCTGCCGGAGGCTGCGCTCATTCCCGAACTCATCGCCCGAGCAGAGGGACGCACCGCCGAGATGGTCCGCCAGGCGCCGTCCGAACCCAGCCGCCGCGTCGTCAAGGCCGCCGTGCGCGCCAGCCGCGATGCGCCTTGGGACGGTCAGGCGGCCACCAGCCTGGAGGAGGTGGCCGCGGGCGTCGACCACTGCCGCCGCTGCGACCTGTGGCGCGACGCCACCCAGGGCGTGCCGGGCGAGGGGCCGCCTCGCGCCCGGCTGCTGTTCGTCGGCGAGCAGCCAGGAGACCAGGAGGACCTTGCCGGTCGCCCGTTCGTGGGTCCGGCGGGACAGGTGCTGGATCGGGCGCTGGCCGAGGCGGGCGTGCCGCGCGCCGAGACCTACGTCACCAACGCCGTGAAGCACTTCAAGCACGAGTTACGCGGCAAGCGCCGCATCCACAAAACTCCCGACGCCGGTGAGGTCTTGGCCTGCCGCTGGTGGCTGGACGCCGAGCGGCGACTTGTGGGGCCGCGGGTGATCGTCGCCCTCGGAGCGACGGCGGCCCTGGCGGTGTTCGGAAAGCCCACGCCCATCGGCCGCTCGCGGGGACAGCCGCATCAGTTCGCCGATCAGACGCTGGGGATCGTGACCTATCACCCCTCGTACCTGCTGAGGGTGCCCGACGCCGACGCCAAGGCGCGGGCCTATGCGGAGTTCTTGGTCGACCTGAAGCTGGCGTGGTCGCTGGTCGAGGCCCGGGCGGCCTGAAAGGGTCAGACCGACCCCTTCTTCTCGATCACGAGGATCCGCGCTTCGCCCACCGGCGCGGCCACGTGCTCGTCGCCGACGTCGGCGAGGAACAGGTCGCCGGCGCTCAGCCGCACCAGCTTCTCCTCACCTGCCTCGCGCCAGCGCATGTCGACGGCGCCGTCCAGCACCACGAACACCTCGGCCCCGTCGTTGACGTGCCATTTGTAGGGCTGGTCCGTCCAATGCAGGCGTACGGTCGCGCCCTCGATCTTGGCGAGGTCGCGCGCGCCCCAGGCGCGGTCGGCGGTAAAGGTGCGGGTGTCGGTGACGGGCTTGGCCATGGCCGCCATGTGGCGTCTTCCGGTCGCCGCGCCAAGGGCCTAGCCCCGGCCTCGGGCCCACACGGCGTAGCCGCCGCCCAGCGCCACCGCCGCCAGCCCCGCGCTCAGGAAGGCGGCCTGGTAGCTGGCGCTATTGGCGATCAGCCCGAAGGCCAGCATCAGCACGCTGGTCCCGCACTGCATGACGAAGCCCTTCAGCGAGGCCACCGTCGCCCGGGTTTCCGGATTGATCGCGTGCTGGAACCGGGCGTCCGCATTGGTGTCCACCAGCCAGTAGAGCGCGATGAACGCCATCGGCAGGACGATCGACCAGGTTGTGAACGTGAGCGCGGCGAGGGTCAGGCATGTCCCTGCCGCCGCCAGAAGCCCGCAGAGCCCGGCCAGGGGCAGGCGCCGTAGCCGGTGCGCCTGCCAGGCCGCAACAGCGCCCACCGCCGAGAGACTGGCCACAAAGAGCGCGATGCCCGGCTTCGGCAGGCCGACCTCCAACCCGAACAGCTGCCAATAGTCCGCGCAGGCGTAGGTGATCGCCTGCATCCCCGCGATGAACAGCAGCAGCGGCGGCAGACCCGGCCGATTCGCCGCTTCCCTGGCGCCTCGCACGAGGTGGCCAAGGAAATCCCAGCGCCCCACAGCCAGCACCTTCGGCGCCTGCGGGATCGTCAGCGCCGCGGCGGCCGCCGCCGCTCCGGCCGCGACGCTGGCCCAGATCAGCGTCTCGTAGCCCAGGCCCGCCGCGAGCGCCGCGCCGAGCGAGGCGGCCACCACGCCCGAGAACCGCGCCGCCTGGGTGCGTCCGTAGACGGTGACGTACTCGCCCTGGCGCTTCATGGCCGCCAACTCGTCGTAGATCAGCGCCTCGAAACAGCCCGACAGCGTCGCACTCTTCATGCCCCACAGCATCAGGCCGACCAGGAAGCCCCAGAAGTTCGGGAAGGCGATCCAGACCACGAACCCGACGACGCGCAGCAACTGGGCGATGGCCAGGATCCAGCGTCGCGACCAGCGGTCGGCCAGCACGCCGCACGGGGCCTCCAGCACCACGCCCACCATGGACCACGAGGCCAGCACGATGCCGATCTGCGCCGGCTTCAGGCCGCGCTCGGCAAACATCACCGTGTAGAACGGGGCGATCAGGACAAAGGCGTCGAAGAACCGCAGCGCGCTGGCGCTGAGGAGGAGCCTCCGCACCTAGCGGAGGAAGCCGGCTTCGGCGAAGTCCAGCATGCGGCGGAGCAGGGCGGCCACGTCCCCCTCGCGAGTCAGACCCTCCGACAGGTGGTGCAAGCGGTCGAACTCGGCGAAGCGGTTGTTGTGGACCATGCCCAGGCAGAAGTGCAGCCGCCAGTAGACGTCTTCCTTCGGCAGGTCGGGGCGGGCCGCCATCAGGGCGTCGGCGAACCGCGCCAGGTGCGAGACGTCGTTCCGAAGCACGTCGCGCATCTCGGCCGTGCCTTCGGACCGCGCGCGGATGATGAACTGCACCGAGATGCGGCGGTCGTTGTCGGGCGCGCCCCAGCGCAGCGGCGGGGCGAAATAGGCCTCGAGGATCTCGCGCACCGGCGGCTTGCCGCCGTGTCGGGCGTTGGCCTCGTGCAGCATCTTCGCACGCTCGCGGTTCAGCTCGCTGGTCCGGCGGCGGAAGATCTCGAAGAGCAGGGCGTCCTTCGAGCCGAAATGATAGTTCACCGACGCGAGGTTCACGCCAGCCTCGGCGGTGATGTCGCGCACCGAGACGTTCTGGAAGCCGTGCAGGGCGAACAGACGCTCGGCGGCGTTGAACACCGCGGCCTTGGTGGCGGCCTGAGCCTCGTCGGTCTCAGGCTCGGGCAGATCCTGGTGAAGCAGGGGATCGGTCATGCGAATCCCTTAAGAACGTGAGGGAGCTTAGGTCCAACGCCCGCGGACGCCAAACCGACGCGCGGGTCAGCGCGCCAGTTCCTTCATCGCCTTCTCCAGTCCTTCCAGCGTGAGCGGGAACATCCGGTCGCCGACCAGCTGCTTCATCACCCCGATCGAGGGGGTGTAGTCCCAGTGGCGCTCGGCTGTGGGGTTGAGCCAGACCATGTGCTCATAGATCTGGGCCACGCGGTCCATCCAGATCGCGCCGGCCTCCTCGTTCCAGTGCTCGACCGAGCCGCCCGGATAGGTGATCTCGTAGGGGCTCATGGTCGCATCGCCCACGAAGATGACCTTGTAGTCGTGCGGGAACTTGTGGAGTACGTCCCAGGTATTGATCTTCTCGGCGTGGCGGCGCCGGTTGTCCTTCCACACGCTCTCATAAAGGCAGTTGTGGAAGTAGTAGAACTCCATGTTCTTGAATTCCGACCGCGCGGCGGAGAACAGCTCCTCGCAGATCTTGATATGCGAGTCCATCGAGCCGCCCACGTCCAGGAACAGCAGCACGCTGATCTTGTTGCGGCGCTCGGGGCGCAGATGGATATCGAGGTAGCCCTTCTCGGCGGTCCCCTTGATGGTGCCGTCCATGTCGAGCTCGTCGTGCGAGCCCTCGCGCACCCACTTGCGCAGGCGGCGCAGGGCCACCTTGATGTTGCGGGTGCCGAGTTCGACCTGGTCGTCCAGGTTCTTGTATTCGCGCTTGTCCCACACCTTGATGGCGCGGCCGTGGCGGCCCTTCTCTTGGCCGATGCGCACGCCTTCGGGATGGTAGCCGTTGGCGCCGAAGGGCGAGGTGCCCCCGGTGCCAATCATCCGGTTGCCGCCCTCGTGGCGTTCCTTCTGCTCCTTGATGCGCTCGGCCAGCGCTTCCATCAGCTTGTCGAAGCCACCCATGGCCTCGATCTGCGCCTTTTCCTCCTCGGTGAGGAACTTCTCGGAGATCTTGCGGAGCCACTCGGCCGGGATGTCGTGCGCCACCCCCTCGTCGACCTTCTCCAGCCCCTTGAAGACGTGGCCGAAGACCCGGTCGAACTTGTCGAGGTTCTTCTCGTCCTTCACCAGGGCCGAACGCGACAGGTAGTAGAAGTCCTCGACGGATCGGTCGATCACGCCCTTGTCCATCGCCTCCATGAGGGCGAGGTATTCCTTGAGCGTCACCGGCACCTTGGCTTCGCGGAGCTCGGTGAAGAAGCGCATGAACATCGGGGACGTCTCGCGTCGAACGGCTGTTTGAACGCGAAGGATGGGGCGGCGGCGCCCCGATGTCCAGTGCGGCGGCTTGGCTGCGTCCTTACGGGCGCTCCTAGGCCCCGGCGTTCTCCAACGCCTTCAGCTTGCGCCAGACGGTCATGCGCGAGACGCCGAGGCGGCGAGCGATCTCCACCGGCCCCACCCCGGCGCGCTGCAGGGCGAAGATCTCGTGCGTGGCGGCGGCGGGGCGGCGTCGGCGCGCGCCGGGGGGCTCCAGCTCGGCCACCGCTTCCAGCACAGCGCGCAGCGCCCGGCCGGCGGCGCCCTCGCTGGACAGTTCCGGCGCCAGAACGCTGAGGCTCGCGCCCCGCGCCTCGAGGCGGTCCAGCGCGTCGAGCAGGCCGCGGCCGTTCAGGGCCAGCCGGTCGAGCCGCGTCACGACCAGTTGGTCGCCGACGCCGATGAAGTCGAGGATCGAGGAGAGCGTTTCGCCGTCGCCGCCCGGCTCCTCGGCGCGGACGACCTGGCAGCCGGCGGCCTTGAGCGTTGCGGTGTCCTCATGAGCGGCGGCGTCCCGCAGCCGAACGTAACCGATCCTCAGCATCCCCACCGCCGATCTCGTGAAACCACAGGCCCTAGTTGCGTAAAGGTCCCAAATGGCGGCCCCCACGCCAAGACGGCGCAAGGTTAAATCTCGGCAATGAAGCTGTGCGAACAGGGATGATCTAGGCGAAATTGTGTCGGTTTTCGCCCGATTGCGCCGAGCTGCTCGAAAAACTCTTCGCATCGCGACGCAGGATGAACTCCAGGTCGACGGTCTTGCCCACCGGGAAGCCGTACTCGCCGACCTTCTCGAAGCCGTGCCGTGCGTAGAAGCGTTGGGCGCCGTAGTTCTCGGACCACACGCCGATCCAGACGTCCCGTGGCCCGTCCTTCTGCAGCCAGGCGATCACCTCGGCGAACAGCCGCTTGCCCAGCCCGCCGCCCTGGCTGTCCTTCAAGAAGTAGATCCGCTTCAGCTCGCCACTGGCGGGCGTCACCTCGTCGTGAGGCAGGCCGCAGGGCCCAGCGAGGGCGTAGCCGATGGCCTTGCCGTCCTGCTCGACCAGCCAGGAGGCCTTGGCCGGATCCGCCAGGTCGGCCCGCGTGCGGTCCAGGGCATAGGCCTCGGCCAGGTACGTCTCCAGGTCGGACGGATCGTAGAGGTGGCCGAAGGTTTCGATGAAGGTCTGCGCGCCGATCGCGGCGAGAGTCTCGGCGTCGGCCGGGCCGGCGCGGCGGATCACGGGATCGGCGTTCGGCGGATTCGGGTTAGGATGAGACATGACCGTGGCGCTCTACACCCATCAGGACATGTTCGACCACCGTCCCGGCGAACATCATCCCGAGCGCCCGGAACGGCTTCGGGCGGTGGTGCACGCGCTGGACGACGCCGACCTCGACCTGGCGCCCTTCGACGCGCCGCTGGTGGAGGAGGCCGACCTGCTCCGCGCCCACGACGCCGCCTATGTGCAGCGTATCGTCCGATCCGCGCCGGTGGGCGGCGTGCTCGAATTGGACCCCGACACCTTCATGTCACCCGGCAGCCTTCAGGCCGCGCGGCGGGCGGCGGGAGCTGTCGTTCAGGCGGTTCGAGACGTGGCCGCTGGGCGGGCGGAGCGGGCCTTCTGCGCCGTCCGCCCGCCGGGTCATCATGCCGAGCCGGGCCTTCCGATGGGCTTCTGCCTGTTCTCCAACGTCGCAGTGGCCGCGCTCGCAGCGCAGGCTGCGGGCCTGCGCCGGGTGGCGGTGGTGGACTTCGACATCCACCACGGCAACGGCACCCAAGCGGTGCTGGGCGGGCGGCCCGGAATGCTGTTCGCCTCCATCCAGTCGTGGCCCATGTGGCCCGGCAGCGGCCACCCGTCGGAGCCCGCACCGGACAACATCATCAACGCCGTTTCGCCCGAGGGCGCGGAGCCAGCGGTCTGGCGCAAGGCGTTCGAAGGCCTCATGGACCGGGTCGACGCCTTCGCCCCCGACCTGATCCTCGTCTCGGCCGGTTTCGACGCCCACCGGCGCGATCCCGTCGGGCACGGCAGCCAGAACCTGGAGGCCGAAGACTTCGCCTGGGCGACCTCGGCCATCGTCGACGTGGCGAACCGCCGGGCCAAGGGTCGGGTTGTGTCGTCCCTCGAGGGCGGGTACGACCTCGAAGCTCTAGGCCGATCCGCCCTCGCGCACGTGCGGGCGCTGGGCGAAGGGTGAGGGACACGGGCGCCGGTGCGTTCTCGGGATCGATGGCCGTCTTGACCGCCGACGTCGCCACGCGGGCGCCGACGAAGCATGGCGCCATCGTCCTTGCTCGGCATGGCGAGCCAGCCCTGTCGAGAAAGGTGCGCCTCAGCGCCGCCGAGTATCGAGAATTCTGGGCGAACTACGAGATCATGGGCATCCTGCCGGGGCAGACCCCGCCCGACGCCCTGAAGGCGTTCGTGGCCGAGTGCGGATCGCTCATCTCCTCGACCCGACTGCGGGCGATCGAGAGCGCCCATGCCCTCGCCGGGGATCGCGCGTTCGAGCGGCACGACCTGCTGATCGAGGCGCCGCTGCCGCCGCCGAACCTGCCGGGGTGGGTGCGGCTGCACCCGTCCGCCTGGGGTTTCCTCGCTCGGGTCTGGTGGTGGTTCTTCGACCATCACGAGGGGCAGGAGACCCGCACCGAGGCCGAGGCCCGCGCCGACCGCGCCGCGGCGCTGCTGATCGGCCTCGCCGCAGGCGGCGAGAACGTGGTGGTCCTGGCCCACGGCTTCTTCAACTACATGATCGGCCGTTCGCTGAAGCGGCTTGGCTGGAAGCTCGTGAGGAGCGAGGGCTACAAGTACTGGTCGATGCGCCGCTTCGAGCGGGGATGACAGGCCGGAAATAGCCTCCTAAACAGCTTGGCATGTCCGAGCCCGCCGACATTTCCACCATGAGCTTCGAGACCGCGCTCGCCGAGCTGGAGCAGATCGTCGCGCGGTTGGAATCCGGCCAGGCGCCGCTCGAGGATTCGATCCGCATGTACGAGCGCGGCGCGGCCCTGAAGGCCCACTGCGAGTCGCGGCTTGAGGCGGCCCGACTGCGGGTCGAGAAGATCGTCATGGGCGCCGGCGGGGCGCCGGGCGTCGAGCCGGCCGAGTTCGGCTGATGGATCTGGCGCGGCGCGTGGCCGAGGCTGCGGACCTGGTCACCGTGGCGCTCGACGAGTTGCTGCCCCGGGGCGAGGGGGCGGAGGGCCGGCTGACCGAGGCGATGCGCTACGCCGCGCTTGGCCCGGGCAAGCGCCTGCGGACCTTCTTCGCGCTCGAGACCGGCCGCATGTTCGACCTCGACGAGGGGTCGGTGCTGCGCGCCGCCTGCGCGCTGGAGTGCATTCACGCCTACAGCCTGGTCCACGACGACCTCCCGTGCATGGACGACGACGACGTGCGCCGGGGGCGGCCGACCGTCCACAAGGCCTATGACGAGATGACCGCAGTGCTCGCCGGCGACGCCCTGCAGGCGGCTGCGTTCGAGATCCTCAGCCATCCCGACACCCACGCCGACGGGCATGTCCGCGCCGAACTGGTGGCCCGGCTCGCCGTGGCCTCGGGCGCCCGCGGCATGGTCGGCGGCCAGATGATCGACATGCTGGGCGTGCGGGACGACCTGGGCGGCGTCGCGCGGATGCAGCGGCTGAAGACCGGCGCCTTGATCGCCTGCGCCTTCGAGCTGCCTCTGGTGATCGCCCGGGCGCAGGACGGGGAGCGGCACGCCCTGATGGCCTTCGCCCACGACCTGGGTCTCGCGTACCAGATCGTGGACGACCTGCTGGACGCGGAGGGCGAGTCCGAGTCCATGGGCAAGGCGGTCGGCAAGGACCTGGCCAAGGGCAAGGCCAACTTCGTCACGCTGCTGGGCGTCGACGCGGCCCGCGAGCGGCTCGGCGTGCTGAAGACACAGACGAAATCTCACCTGGATCCATTTGGCGCCCAGGCGGATTTCCTGCGGGCGAGCGTCGATTTCGTGCTAGAGCGCCGCCACTAGTTTCCGAGGACGTCCGCGTTCCATGCCGCCTGCCACCCCCCTGCTCGATACGGTCTCCTCGCCTGCCGACACCCGGGAACTTTCGATCGCCCAGCTTCGCCAGTTGGCCGACGAACTGCGGGCCGAGACCATCGATGCCGTGTCCCAGACGGGCGGTCATCTGGGCGCGGGCCTGGGCGTGGTCGAGCTCACCGTCGCGCTGCACCACGTCTATGAGACGCCCAGGGACATCCTGATCTGGGATGTCGGCCACCAGGCCTATCCGCACAAGATTCTCACCGGCCGCCGCGACCGTATTCGCACCCTGCGCCAGGGCGGCGGCCTGTCTGGCTTCACCAAGCGCTCCGAGAGCGAATACGACCCCTTCGGCGCCGCGCACGCGGCCACCTCGATCAGCGCCGCGCTGGGCTTCTGCGCCGCCCGCGACGCCGAGGGCCGCGACAACAGGGTAGTGGCCGTCATCGGCGACGGCTCCATGAGCGCCGGCATGGCCTACGAGGCCATGAACAATGCCTGCGAGACCACCCGGCAGCTCACCGTTATCCTGAACGACAACGACATGTCGATCGCCCCGCCGGTGGGCGGCATGAGCGCCTACATGGCCCGGCTTGTGTCGGGTGGCGGCTACCAGTCGCTTCGCAACCTCGGCAAGGCGGTGACCAAGGCCTTCCCGCGCCCCATGCGCGAGGCTGCCCGCAAGGCGGAGGAATTCGCCCGCGGCATGGTCACCGGGGGCACCTTCTTCGAGGAACTGGGCTTCTACTACGTCGGCCCCATCGACGGGCACGACATGGATGCGCTGGTCCACGTGCTGCAGAACGCCCGCAAGATCGACGACAAGCCGGTGCTGGTCCACGTCGTCACCCAGAAGGGCAAGGGCTACGCCCCCGCCGAGAACGCGGCCGACAAGTACCACGGCGTGGTCAAGTTCGACGTGGTCACCGGCAAGCAGGCCAAGCCCGCTCAGGCCGGCGCGCCGCAGTACACCAAGGTCTTCGCCCACGAGCTGATCAAGCACGCCGAGCGCGACCCGAAGATCGTTGCGATCACCGCCGCCATGCCCTCGGGCACCGGCCTCGACCTGTTCGGCGAGAAGTTTCCCGACCGCACCTTCGATGTCGGCATCGCCGAGCAGCATGCGGTCACCTTCGCCGCCGGCCTGGCCGCCGACGGGATGAAGCCGTTCTGCGCGCTGTATTCCACCTTCCTGCAGCGTGGCTACGACCAGGTCGTCCACGACGTGGCGATCCAGGGGCTGCCGGTCCGCTTCGCCATCGACCGGGCCGGGCTGGTCGGGGCCGACGGCGCGACCCACGCGGGCTCGTTCGACATCGGCTACCTCGGCGCCCTGCCGGGCATGATCATCATGGGGCCGTCCGACGAAGCCGAGCTGGCCCACGCCGTCGCCACCGCGGCCGCCATCGATGACGCCCCGAGCGCGTTCCGCTATCCGCGGGGCGAGGGGACGGGCGTCGCCATCCCCGACCTCGCCGCGCCGCTCGAAATCGGCAAGGGGCGCATCGTGCGCGAGGGGACGGCGGTGGCCATCGTCTCGTTCGGCACGCGCCTCGCCGAGAGCCTCAAGGCCGCCGACCTGCTGGCCGCCCGCGGCCTGTCGGCCACCGTCGCCGATGCGCGCTTCGCCAAACCCCTGGACCTCGACCTCCTGCTGCGGCTGGCCCGCGAGCACGAGGCGCTGATCACCGTGGAAGAGGGCTCGATGGGCGGCTTCGGCGCTTTCGTGCTGCACGCCCTGGCCCAGCACGGCGCCCTGGACCGCGGCCTGAAGATCCGCACCCTGACGCTTCCCGACATCTTCCAGGACCACGACAAGCCCGAGGCCATGTATGCCCAGGCCGGTCTGGACGCCGAAGGCATCGCCCGCGGCGCCCTCTCCGCGCTCGGGATCGACAACGTGTCGGCGAAGGGTCGTCGGGCCTAGAAGCTCCAGGCGCACGACACGCCAGCCGCTGCGCCTTCCTTGCCCATCGGATCGCGGGAGCCCGCCGCGCGCACCTTGCAGCCGTTCTTCGGGCGACGTGACAGGTCGAAATCAGGATCCTCGGCAATCCGGCCCTGACGGCTGAGGTCCAGGCGCGGCGAGGCGCCGTCCCGGCCTGCGCCCGCCTCGGCGAGCGCGGTGCGGCAGCGCTCCCGCGCCTCGCGGCCCAGGCGCGACAGGTCGCCCGGCGGGCAGCCCAGCCG
>JBKOYY010000177.1:0-27578 GCA_046725615.1 Pseudomonadota bacterium | reverse complement strand
ATCCGAACTACGACATCCTGCTCGCCGACCCGGCGAAACCGGAAGGCCGCCGCAAGGTGCTGGACGGCGTGGGTTCGATGGCGCCGCTGGACATCTCCGCCGACGGCAAGACGATCCTGGTTCAGCGCTACGTCGCCCAGACCCATGTCGAGATGTTCCTGCTGGACGTGGCCGGCGGCAAGCTGACGCCCGTGGGCCCGACGGGACGCAAGATCGGCTACCAGGGCGGCGCCCTCATCGACGGCGGCGCGGCGGTGCTCACCCTCTCGGACGACGGCGCCGAGCATGCCCGGCCGGTGGTGATCGACGTCAAGACGGGCAAGGTCCGCGACCTGGAGCCGGGCGCGAAGTGGGGCTCGGAGGGCTTCGACCTCTCGCCGGACGGCCGAACCTTGCTGCAGGCGGTGAACGAGGAGGGCTACTCGACGATCGTCCTGCGCGACATCGCCACGGGCAAGGTCCTGCCCGGGCCGAAGCTGCCGCAGGGGGTGCTGACGGCGGCGAAGTTCTCGCCGGACGGATCAAAGATCGGGCTCAGCCTCTCGACCTCCACCAGCTCGGGCGACGTGTGGAGCTATGATCTGACGTCGGGCGAACTGACGCGCTGGACCGAGAGCGAGCTGGCCGGCCTCGACGCGGGCAAGCTCGTGGAGCCCACGCTGTTCCGCTACCCCACCTTCGACAAGCGCCAGATCCCGGCCTTCATCTACAAGCCCAAGGGCGCGACCGGAAAACTGCCGGTCGTCATCCAGATCCACGGCGGTCCTGAGGGCCAGGAACAGCCGGCCTTCAGCGCCCGCCGGCAGTCCTGGGTCAGCGAACTGGGCGCGGCGGTGATCATCCCGAACGTCCGCGGCTCGTCCGGCTACGGCAAGACCTACCTGGGCCTCGACAACGCCGAGAAGCGCGAGGACTCGGTCAAGGACATCGGCGCCCTGCTGGACTGGGTGGCGACCCAGCCCGACCTCGACGCCAGCCGGGTCGCGGTCGTCGGCCAGTCGTACGGGGGCTACATGGTGCTGGCGGTGGCCGGGCACTACAACGACCGCATCGCCGGCGCCATCGACCTCTACGGCATCTCGGACTGGGTCACGTTCCTTCAGAACACCGAAGGCTACCGCCGCGACCTGCGCCGGGCCGAGTATGGCGACGAACGCGACCCGAAGATGAAGGCCGTGTTCGACCGTATCGCGCCGATCCGGATGAGCGACCGGATGAAGAAGCCGATGATGGTGTTCCAGGGCGCCAACGACCCCCGCGTGCCGCGCACCGAATCCGAGCAGATGGTGGCCAAGCTGCGCGCCCAGGGGACCGAGGTCTGGTACGTCCTCGCCAAGGACGAGGGCCACGGCATCTACAAGAAGGCCAACCAGGAGGCCGTGCGCGCCACCGAGGTGCTGTTCCTGAAGAAGGTGCTGGGCGTGCAGTAGCCGCCCGCGTCAGCGGGCGGCGTCGGGCCGGGCGATGACGAACAATGGATACTGGCCGTAGCGCGCCGTGATCGGCTCGAGGACGTCCTCGAGCCAGTAGACCAGCTCAGCGGCCAACCGGCCAAGCTTGCTGTTGGTGAAGACCCGGTCGCGGAACTCCTGGTCCGTGGCGCTGCCAACCTTGAGCTTGGCGGGATAGCGCCGGGCGATCGCGCGAAACCAGGCCTTGCCGTGCGGATGGTAGTAGAGCGCCGGCTTCTGCGGCTTCACCGACGCACGCGCGGCCGGCCGCATGAAGGGCAGGACCAGGCGCTTGGCCAGCTTCATGAGCCGGCAGCCGGCCCAGGTATAGGCCACCACGAGCCGACCGCCGGGCTTGAGCGCCCGCACCAGCTCGTCGATGGCCGTCGCCTGCAGGTCCTTCGGAATGTGGTAGATCGTGTGCAGGCTGATGGCGTCATCGACGACCCCGTCGGCGATCGGCAGGGCGGTCAGGTCACCAAGCACGAAGACGCCACGGCCCGGCCCCAGGCGCTCGCGCGCCTCGCGCAGGGCGCGGATGGAGAAGTCCACGCAGATCCGCCGGTCGTAGTTGCGGGAGAGCGCCAGGTAGCTGTCGCCCGGGATCGCGCCGGACGCTGCGTCGAGAAGGTATCTGCCGCGGCCAAGCTGAGCGCCGATCCGCCCGTGGCACCGGGCGATGTAACGCCGGGCGACGGCGTCGTCGGACGAGAACGCGGCGGTGTCGCCGTAGACGCCCTGCTCGTTCTTGGCCCAGCCGAACTCGTCGTAGAACGACTGGACCATCCGCCGCTCGGCGTCGAGCGTCCCGACCGTCGCGTCGGCGGGACTCACGATGGCGAGACCAGGCAACAGCGCGAAGACGTCGTCGTCGACGCGATAGACATGGCGCAGGTCATGCGTACCGACGGCGCACGCGAGGCCATCGACACGGGCCGGGAGTCCATTCGCATGGAGCCTTCGACCGCTCTGTATTTCAGCCACGACACTGCCGATTTCATCAGCCGTCAGATAGCGTAGCGGCGCACGACTGATCGGACACCTGAATATATCTGCCTCGATCACCTGTTCTTCAGCCCGAATACCTGCAGGATCCGGCGCCCTCGAAACCACTGAAGCCTCCATGAATACACCACCGCGCATAGGATTCAGCCCGTCAGAACTCGCGACGGTTGCGAACAATTGCGGCGGGAACGCGTCGACGCGCCAAATGATCCTCACGCCTCGTGGGCGTGGGACCGAAATGCCCTGGAGGCGGGCGGAATGATCACGGGAGAGGCGCCCTGGGGCGCCGGAAGCGGGCGACGGCCGCCCGCGTCAGCGGGCGGCGTCGGGCCGTCAGGCGGCGCGACGCTCCGCCGACGCCGGCGCCGCAGCGGACGCCGCCACCTGGAACCGGCCGACGAGCTGCGTCAGCCGCTCGGTCTCGGCGGCGAGGGCCTGGGTGGCGGCGGTGGCCTCCTCGACCATGGCCGCGTTCTGCTGGGTCATGCTGTCGAGGCCGTTCATGGCGCTGTTGACCTCCTGCAGGCTGGTGGCCTGCTCGGCGGTCGAGCCGACGATCTCGGCGATGGCTGCGTTCACCTGGCCCACCTCGGCGACGATGCGCGACAGGGCCTCGCCGGTGCGGCCCACCAGGGCCACGCCCTCGCCCACCTGAGTGGAGGAGGCAGTGATGAGCGCCTTGATCTCCTTTGCGGCCTCGGCCGAGCGCTGGGCCAAGGCCCGCACTTCCGAGGCGACGACCGCGAAGCCCTTGCCGGCGTCGCCGGCCCGGGCGGCCTCCACCCCGGCGTTCAGCGCCAGCAGGTTGGTCTGGAATGCGATCTCGTCGATCACACCGATGATCTGGCTGATCTGGCGGGAAGACTGCTCGATGCCGTTCATGGCGTCGACCGCGGCCTGGACCACCTCTCCCGACTGCTCGGCGTGCTGGCGGGCGGCGCCCACCACCTGGCCGGCCTCGCGGGCCCCGGCGGCCGTACGCTTCACTGTGGCGGTGATCTCGTCGATCGCGGCGGCGGTCTCCTCGAGGGTGGCCGCCTGCTGCTCGGTGCGCTGGGACAGGTGGCTGGAGGCGCCGGCCAGTTCCGAGACGCTGCCGCGCACGCGACCATTGACCTCGACGATCGCGCGCAGGGTCGACTGGAGTTGATCGGCGGCGGCGTTGAAGTCGGCCTTGAGCTGACCGTACTGCTCGGGGAACGCGGCCGAGATCCGGTGCGTGGTGTCGCCCTGAGCCAGACGTCCCAGGCCTGCGGCCAGGGCGCCGACAACGAGTTCGGCCTCCTGTTCCGAGGCGCGGCGCACGCGCTCGCGGTCGGCGGCGGCCTTGGCCTCGCCGGCGCGGGCGGTCTCGGCGTCGGCCATGGCGGTTTCGGCGCGATCGCGGGCGTCGGACGCCTCCTTCAGCATGACGCCCGACCGATCGAACATGGCGTAGAGGTTGTGGCCGACCCAGATCAGCACGCCCGCCTCCACCAGCAGGATCACGGCGTGGACCAGCACGCGGGCGATGTCGCCCCCGCCGGGGAAGACGGCCGCCGGCAGGACGAACGAAAGCAGAAGGTGGTGGACCGCCACCAGCGCCGTGGCCGCGGCGATCACACGCCAGTCGCAATAGACGATCAGTACCGCGAGGCCGGCGAAATAGGCCATGTGCATGTCGATCTGCCACGGATGGCCCGAGAAGCCGCCCACCAGCAGGGAGATCTGCGCCATCTGGGCGACCCCGACGGTGATGCGGACCACCGGCCCCTCGCTGAGCAGGCGCCACGCTGCGGTCGATCCCCCGGCGATCCCCATGGCCGCAAGCGTGAGCGGCAGCCAGTTGCCGTGCACCAGCATGGCCGCCACGGCGATGACGGGAACCAGCAGCCAGAGGCCGCCGATGACGATACGGTTTGCGAAGCTGCGCTGTTCGGCGATGGTCTGGAACACGGGTGAGTCCTTTAGCTTCCGCACGCGAACGAGCCTGCGGGCCCGACCGAGAAGAGGGCGCCGGCGGCACGCAGGCGCGCCTGCGCCTGGCCAGCCGGATCGTGAATGACGACGATGAACGGAACCGCGCCGAGGTCGCGGATGACGCCCGCCCGACCGGCGGCGGACAGCACGGCCTGCCGGCTCCACCACGGCGGGAAGACCCCCGCCGCCTCGGTGGGATCAGGGCTCCGTGACGCGCCCAGCAGGACGGCGGCGCTGAACACGCCGATGGCGCCGCAGAGGGCGCCCGCCAACAGGGAGTCTCGGACCGTCGGGGTCATGGAACGCGGTATGCGGCCGCTAACCTTTCTCATGACCTAACACGCTGTTATGCGAGCGCGCGCGTAAGTTGCGCGATCTCCACGGCCTCAATCTGGGAGATGTTTTCCGAAGGAATTCCGGGCTTTGAACGCACTGCAGTGCGGCGGCATGCCGCACGTTCTCGGGCGCGGCGATCGCACGGCAGGTGCGGTCCGCAGGACCGCCTCAGAGCTCGAAGACTTCCCGCCGGTCTCTGACCCGCTCCTCGGCGCGGCGGAAGGGACCTGTGTAGCCCTCCACCACGCGGCGACGGCGGTCGGGCCCGAAATAGGTCTCGGATTTCACGAACGGGCGCGGCCGGACGATGACGGCCTGGAGCCGCAGCAGGATGGCGCGGGCGCTGACCGGCTTGGCCAGGAACTCGTTCACGCCCCGGTCGCGCGCGGCGGTGAGGCGCAGCTCGTCGGAATGGCCGGTGAGCATGACGACGGGCATGAAGCGCAGCGGCGAGCTGAGGCCGCGGACGATGGACAGGAAGTCCAGGCCGTTCATCACTGGCATCTCGTAGTCGACGAAGCAGATGTCGGGCTGGATCTCGGCGAGGCTGTGCCAGGCGACGCGGCCGTTCGGGGCGTAGTGCAGGTCGCGGACGCCGGCCGCCTTGAGCACCGTGCCGACAATCGTCCGCATCTGCGGATTGTCGTCGACGATCAGCAATCTCAGCGCCGCCAGTCCCTCCGCCATGCCCGTCTTCCCGTTTGCGTGCGCCGTCGTTGACGCGCGGTCACGGTTAAAGGGGAGTTACTCGCGGCCGGAGGTCTCGCCGGCGCCCCCGAACGCCCTGCCCATATTGTGGATTCCGGCGGTCAGGCTGCGTTCGCGGACACCACCGCCTCCACCACGTGGGCGCGGTAGAGCACGGCGAGCAGGTCCGTCTGGGTGATGACACCGACGAGGCGGCGGGCCTCGTCGACCACGAGGGCCTCGTGCGTCGCCCCGCTGGACAGCAGGGGCAGCAGGGCCTCGATCGGCGTGCCGGGCCGGACCTTGTGGACGAAGGGATCCAGCACCGCCTCGACCCGGCGGCCGCGGCCGGCGACCAGCTCGGCCCGCCGCACCATCCCCACCACCCGCCGGTCGGCGTCGATGGCCGGCGCGGCGCGCAGCTCGTGCTGGCGCAGGTAGGCCAGGGCGCTTTCGGCGGTCTGATCAAGGTCCACCGCGATCACGTCTCGGGACATGATATCGCGGCAAAGGATCTGGGAGTGCAGGCGCCGGTGCGCCTGGAGCTCCACCTGGCGGAACAGGGCGTCGAGGTCCTCGCGGCTGACGTCGAGCAATTCCCCATAGTGCGCCAGCGCCCGGTCGAGGTCGGCGGGCGTGTAGCCGAGGCGCTCACCCGGCGGCGGGTCGGCCGTGCGGTGCGGCGAACGGGCCTGGGCGACCCGGTGCGGATAGGCATGGCCGGTGAGGTGTCCGTAGAGCATGGCGGCCAGGACCAGCAGCACCGAGCAGATCCCCACCGGCGCCAGGACATAGGCGTAGCCCACCGGCGAGACCGCGCCCGCGCCCAGGGTCGCGCCCAGCGCCACCGCCCCGCCTGGCGGGTGCAGGCAACCCAGCAGCGCCATCACGAGGATCGCGCCGGCCACCGCCACGGCGGCGGCCGCGGCGGGATGAGGAATGGCCAGGGCGCAGGTCACCCCGACCAGGGCGGAGAGCACATTGCCGCCGATCACGGCCCGGGGCTGAGCCAGGGGACTGGCCGGCACGGCGAAGGCCAGCACCGCCGAGGCCCCGATGGGAGCGACCAGCAGCGGAATGTCAGAGACCGCGCCGTCGACCAGGGCGCGCGCCACGAGGCCCGAGGCGATGACGCCAACCAGCGCGCCGAACGCCGCGCGCGCCGCCTCGCCCGAGCGGATCGGGACGGGGCCGCGCAACAGGGTGACGAGGGTCGAACGCATGGGCGCGCCTCGTGCCCCAAGGCGAGGTTCGCCGGCAAGCCGACGAATTCTTCAAGCCGCAGGAGCGCTTCTGCGCCCTTCCCCGAGGGAGGTCGCCTCAGCCGCCGAGGCGAAACCCGGTATCAGGCCTCGCCGACGGTCTCGAACATGCAGGCGGCGATGGCCTCCTGCGGGGTCTTGGCGCCGCGAAGCAGGAAGTCGAACGCCGGGAAGAAGCGGTCGGCCGCCTCCACCGCCACGTCAATCATCGCCGCGGCCTGGGCGAGGCTGGGCTGTTCGCCGGTCATCAGCGCCATGCCGTGCCGGAAGATGATCTCGCCCTCGTCCCACAGCTCGAAGTGGCCGAGCCAGACCCGGGGATTGATGGTGGCGATCAGTTCCTGCGCCACCTGGCGGCGGGCGCGGGGGACCGCAAGGTCCATCGACAGGCAGAGCTGCAGGGTGTCGCCCTCTGGCCGCCAGGCGAACCAGAGTTCGTAGTCCTTCCAGTCGCCGGCCAGGGTGAAGGCGAGGTCGCCGTCCTCGGTGCGGTCGAAAGGCAGGTTCTCGGCGGTGAGCACATGCTCCACCACGTCGAGCGGATCGTTGGTCAGGACGACGCTGTCGTCCGCCTGGGAGGTGTCCATCACGACCCCTTTCGACACGGACGGTGGACGGAACGCCGCCCCCGAATCGTCCGCATTGTCGAAGCTAACTTGTTTCCTGACAGAGGTGTCAGCGAGTTCTTGTGACGCGCGAGCCGGTTTCGCGTGGCATGCGTTACGGTCACGCTTGTTTCGCCGGCCGCGAGGGCTTCTTCGCGGCCTTCAACGTCTCGATTTCGGCTCTCAGAGCCGCGACTTCGGCCTTGAGGGCGTCGTAGTCTTCGCGGCGGACGAGGTCGAGTTCGGCGGCCATGCGGTCGGCCTGACTGCGCATCGCGGCCTTGGCCTCGTCGCCCGCGGCCTGGGCCAGGCCCATGGCGGCGGTGGTCAGCCGGGCGATCTCGTCGAGGATGGGGTTCTGCGTCTGCATTTTCGTCTTCTTAAGGGCCGGTCAACCGTCCCGTTCAGGCTCTATATGGCCCTTCAGGGGATGAAAGCGAAGGGCTTCTCGTCTAAGTCCACAGCTCCAACGCCGGAGCAGAGCGCCAGTGCCCTTCCCCAATATCGACCCCGTCCTCGTGCACCTGGGGCCGCTCGCCATACGCTGGTATGCGCTGGCCTACGTCGCGGGCATCCTCCTGGGGTGGCGATATGCCACGGGCCTGCTGAAGAACGAGCGGCTGTGGACGCGCCGCCCGGCGCCCTTCACGCCGGCGCAGATGGACGACCTGATCCTGTGGATCGCCATCGGGGTGATCGGCGGCGGCCGGCTGGGCCACGTGCTGTTCTACACGCCCTTCTCCGAGACGCTGGCCGACCCGCTCAGCATCTTCCGCACCTGGGAAGGCGGCATGAGCTTCCACGGCGGGGTGATCGGCGTGTCGGTCGCCATGGTCCTCTTCGCGTGGCGCAACAAGCTGGACCTGCTGCGGATCGCCGACGTGGTGGCCCCGGCCTATCCGATCGGCCACTTCCTCGGCCGCTGCGCCAACTTCATCAACGGCGAGCTCTGGGGCCGGGAGGCGCCCGGCGTGCCCTGGGCGGTGCGCTTCTGCAACGAGCAGATCGTCAAGACCTACGGCTCCTGCCCGGCCGGGTCTGTGCCGCGCCATCCCAGCCAGCTCTATGAGGCGCTTTTCGAGGGCCTGGTGCTGTTCCTGATCCTGCGCTGGGCGACCCACGTCGCGAAGCTGGGCAACCGCCGCGGCGTCATCACCGGCCTCTTCATCCTGTTCTACGGCGTCTTCCGCATCGCCATCGAGACCGTGCGCCAGCCGGACGCGGGCCTGGAGCACCTGCCCTTCGGCCTGACCATGGGGATGATCCTGTCGATCCCGATGCTGCTGGGCGGCGCCTTCCTGATCTGGCGGGGGATGCGCGAGCCGCTGCCGCCCGAACTGCCCGCGTCCGAGCGGGCGGCGGCGCCCGCGACGGCATGAGCCTGGCCGAACGGCTGGCGGCCGAGATCCGGCAGTCGGGCCCGATGACCGTGGCCCAGTTCATGACCGCCTGCCTGCACGACCCGCGGGACGGCTACTACGCGACACGGCCGGCCCTGGGCGCGGGCGGCGACTTCATCACCGCGCCGCTGATCAGCCAGATGTTCGGCGAGCTGATCGGCCTTTGGATGGCCAGCGCCTGGCAGGCCCTGGGCGCGCCGCAGCGGTTCGCCCTGGTGGAGATGGGCCCCGGCGACGGGACACTGATGAGCGACCTGCTGCGCGCGGCCCGCGTGCAGCCCGGATTCCTGGAGGCGGCCGAGGTCTGGCTGGTGGAAACGTCGGAACCGCTGATGGCGCTGCAGCGGGACCGCCTGGGCGAGGCGGTGCGGTGGGCCCGGTCGCTGGACGACGTCCCTGGCGGGCGCCCGCTGCTGCTGGTGGCAAACGAACTCTTGGACTGCCTGCCCGCGCGACAGTTCGTGAAGACGGCCGCGGGCTGGACCGAGCAGGTGGTGGGCCTGTCTCCCGACGGTCGACTCGCCTTCGGTCGTGTGCCGGCGCCGGCCCCGGTCCCCGATGCGCGGGATGGCGCGGTGGTGGAGGTCTCGGGCGCGCAGGCGGCGCTGGGGCTTGCGCTGGGCGAGCGGGTGGCGCGCGACACCGGGGCCGCGCTGCTGATCGACTACGGCCGCGATGCGCCCGGCTTCGGCGACACGCTGCAGGCGCTGCGGCGGCACGAGAAGGTCGATCCCCTCACCTGCCCGGGCGAGGCCGACCTGACCGTCTGGGCCGACTTTCCGCGGGTGATGGCGGCAGCGCAGCAGGGCGGCGCCAACGCGGCGATCCTGACGCAGGCGACGTTCCTCGCGCGGATGGGCGTCGGGGCCCGGGCCGAAGCGCTGGTGCGCGCCCGGCCCGACCGGGCCTCCAGCATTGGCCGCCAGCTGCAGCGGCTGGTCGGCGCGGACGAGATGGGCGAACTCTTCAAGGTCTGCTGCCTCAGCTCGCCCGGCTGGGCCCCGCCAGCCTTCGCGGAGGACGAACGATGACCGACCTGCCCGTGCTGACCGCACCGCTCCTGGACCTGCCCGGCGTGCGGCACGCGTTCTTCACCCGGCAGGGCGGGGTCTCGCAGGGGATCTACGCCAGCCTCAATGTCGGCGTGGGCTCCAGGGACGACCCGGACGCCGTGGCGGAGAACCGGCGCCGCGCCGCCGCCCACCTGGGCGGGGACCTCGTGACCGCCTATCAGGTGCATTCGGCGACGGCGCACGTCACCGACCGGCCGTGGTCTGGCGCACCGCCCGAGGGCGACGCGGTGGTGACGGCCACGCCGGGGATCGTCTGCGGGGCGCTCTCGGCCGACTGCGCCCCGATCCTGCTGGCCGACGCGGAAGCCCGGGTGGTGGCCGCCGCCCACGCCGGCTGGAAGGGCGCCCTGACCGGCGTCGCGGAGGACGCCATCGCGCGCATGGAGGAGCTCGGCGCCCGGCGCGGGCGAATCGTCGCAGCGGTCGGGCCGTGCATCGGCCCCGCGTCCTACGAGGTGGGGCTGGAGTTCATGGACCGCTTCACCGACGCGGACCCAGCTTATGGCCGCTTCTTCGGCGCAGGCGTGGGGCCGGACAAGCGCCAATTCGACCTGCCCGCCTTCGTACTGCACCGCCTTCAGGCCGCGGGGATCGGCGCCTGCGCGTGGATCGGGCGCGACACCTGCGCCGAGCCCGAGCTGTTCTTCTCCAACCGCCGGGCGTTCAAGCAAGGCGAGCCGGACTACGGGCGGCTGCTGTCGGCGATCGCTCTGACCTAGCGTCGGGGACGGACTCGTCAGGGATGGACTCAGGCCGCGGCGCTGCTACAAGCCCGCGCATTCGTCCAAGGGGGTCCGATGAAGCTGCTCGCCGGCAACTCGAATCATACGCTGGCTCAGGCCGTTGCGAACCACCTGGATCTGCCGTTGACCAAGGCGCAGGTGAAGCGCTTCGCCGACAACGAGGTCTGGGTCACCATCGACGAGAACGTGCGCGGCGAGGACGTCTTCGTCCTGCAGTCGACCAGCTACCCCGCCAACGACCACCTGATGGAACTGCTGATCTGCATCGATGCGCTGAAGCGCGCGTCGGCCCGGCGGATCACGGCGGTGATGCCCTACTTCGGCTATGCCCGGCAGGACCGGAAGACCGGCGGCCGCACGCCGATCTCGGCCAAGCTGGTGGCCAACCTGATCACCCGCGCCGGCGCCGACCGGGTGCTGACGATGGATCTGCACTCCGGCCAGATCCAGGGCTTCTTCGACATCCCGACCGACAACCTGCTGGCCGCGCCGCTGATGGCGCAGGACATCAAGGAAAACTACGAGAAGCCGTCCGAGCTGATGATCGTCTCGCCCGACGTGGGCGGGGTGGTGCGGGCGCTGGCGGTGGCGAGCCGCCTGAACGCCGATCTGGCGATCGTCGACAAGCGTCGGACGGGCCCCGGCAAGTCCGAGGTGGCCAACATCATCGGTGACGTCGTCGGCCGCCGGCTCATCATGTTCGATGATATCGCCGACTCCGCGGGCACCCTCTGCTCGGCGGCCAAGTCGCTGATCGACGCCGGCGCGGTCGAGGTCTCGGCCTACGTGACCCACGGCGTGTTGTCGGGCGCGGCCACCGAGCGGGTGAAGAACTCGGTGCTCAAGGAACTGGTGATCACCGACTCCATCGAGGCGTCGGAGCAGGTTTCGGGCGAGAGCAAGATTCGCCGGGTGACCTGCGCGCCGCTGGTCGGCGAGGCGATCCGCCGCATCGCCAACGAAGAGAGTGTGTCGAAACTCTTCGACTGAGGGATAAGGCCCGCCCGCGCTTGCCGTGGCGGTGCGACGGCAGGTAAGCCAGGGGTCAATTCGGGGGCGAATTGAGTAGAATCACCACTCGCAAGAGGGGGAGTCGCCTGATGCCGTTCCGTTTCCCGGTCAGACTGACCTTCTCGGCCATCCTCGCCGCAGGCCTGGTGGCCGCGTGCGCCGAGCCGCCGCCGCCGCCACCGCCGCCCCCCGCGCCGCCCAGCGTGGCTCTGTCGCCAAAGCTGATCGAGCTGGCCAGCGCCTACCGCTACTACATGGTGCGCTCGACGGGCATCACGACCGACTTCGCCGACGGCGAGGGCGTGGCGCGCTCGCTGAAGGTGGGCGCGGCCTACGAGCCGAACCAGCTGCTGCGCGGGGCCATGGCCTACGGCGCGGTGGCCGCGCTGCAGGACAGGGCCTTCGTCGACGGCGTGCGCGTGTACGCCAAGGACCCCGCCTCCCGCCGGCAGGTGGCCAACGAGATCCTGCGCGACCCGGCCTACGCCGCCGGCCTGCCGGGCTCGGCCGGGGCCGCGGGGCTGGTGATCGGCGCCATCGGCGGCGAGGGCCAGCGACTCTACGATGGCGGCAAGAGCGTCAAGCAGTCGGCCTACGACATTCAGCGCCAGCCCTGGTCCAAGGGCGAGGTCGCCGACCGCGTCGCCCGGCTGCAGGAAGCCAAGACCCTGTCGGCGACGCCGATCGCCGGCGACGTGGCCGAGACGGCCCGGCTGCAGCAAGCCTCGATCGGCGCAACGCCGCTGGCGGTGACCGCCGCAACCGCCGGCCCGCCCTACACCCCGACCGTGGTCCGCAGCCTGGCCATCGCCGCGCTCGCGGCCCTCGGCGAGGCCGGCGACGCCAACGTCGAGCAGGTGCTGGGCCTGATGCAGGAGCAGAACATCGGCATGTGCATGAACATGTCGAAGCTGAACCTCTACCAGTGCCTGGCCGTGGCGCGGCCGCACTACGAGGATGTCTTCTGCCTCGGCCAGCACGCGATGATGGACACCGGCCGCTGTATGATCAAAGCCGCCGGCCTGCCGGAACCGTACGAGCCGCGGTTCATCCCGAGCCAGGAGTCGATCAACAAGGGCATGCCCGCCAAGAAGCCCCCGGTTCGCAAGGGCCGGCGCAAGAGCTGAAACAGGCGCGTCAGGCCCCGTTGCGCGGGCCAGAGCTTTTGTGTATCTACGCGCACCCTTTCGACCGACAGGTCACGGAATTTGTCGCCGCGCGCGAGTCGCGCGGCGGCTTCGTTTTGAGGCAAGGCCATGGCCGAGATCGTTTTGAACGTTGAAGTGCGCGAACAGACCGGAACGGGTGGCGCGCGCGCCACTCGCCGCGACGGCAAGGTGCCCGGCATCCTGTACGGCGGCGCGAAGGACCCGGTGGCCATCGCCGTGAAGTCCAACGAGTTCCGCAAGGCGCTCTACACGGGCAAGCTTCTGGGCCACCTGGTGACCCTGAAGTACGGCGAAGAGACCCAGCCGGTCATCGCCAAGGCCGTCGACATGCACCCGGTGACGGACGAGCCGTGGCACTTCGACCTGTACCGGGTCGACGAGCACCAGCAGATCAAGATCGAAGTGCCGGTGCACTTCGCCAACCAGGAAGAGTGCCCGGGCCTGAAGCGCGGCGGCAACCTGGCGGTCGTGCTGCACACCCTGAACGTCTCCTGCTCGGCCGACCACATCCCGGAAGAGATCGTGATCGACCTGAAGGGCCTCGAGATCGGCGCCGCCATCCGCGTTTCCGAACTGAAGCTGCCCGCAGGCGTGACCGCCGCCGTGGACGGCGACCTGGTCGTCGCCTCGATCGCCGGCTCCAAGACCGAGTCGGCCGACGCCGAGGGCGAAGGCGAGGCCGGCGGCGAGGGCTGACCTCCTCGCCCCTCAGTTGAGGGACGAAGATGCTGCTCATCGCGGGGCTCGGTAACCCGGGCCCGACCTACGCGAAGAACCGTCACAACATCGGCTTCATGGCCGTTGACGAGATTGCGCGCCGGTGGGGGTTCTCACCGGCGCGTTCGCGTTTCCAGAGCCAGGCGTCCGAGGGCTCCATCGACACGCCGCAGGGCCCGGTGCGCGCCCTGATCCTGAAGCCGCAGACCTACTACAACGAGAGCGGCCGGGCGGTCGGCGAGGCGCTGAAGTTCTTCAAGCTGAAGCCGGCGGACCTGGTGGTCTTCTACGACGAGATCGACCTGGCCCCCGGGCGCTTCCGGATGAAGACCGGCGGCGGGGCGGCCGGCAACAACGGCATCCGCTCGGTCGCCGCCCAGGTCGGCCCGGACTTCCGCCGCGCGCGGCTGGGCACCGGCCACCCCGGCGACAAGGCGCTGGTGCAGGGCCACGTCCTGTCCGACTTCCACAAGGTCGAGATGAAGTGGGTCGAACCCCTGCTCCAGGCCTGCGCCGACGCCCTGCCCCTGCTGGCCCTGGGTGAGGACGAGAAATACCAGGCCGAGGTCATGCGCCTCGCCCCCGCCGAGAAGGCCGATCCGCGGAAGCTGGCGCGGGGGGGAGAATGAGCTCCCTCGGCCTGCTGGGCGGATCGCTGCCCCTGATCGGCCTGTCGCTGATTGTCTCCATCGCGCTCGCCGTGCACGTGGTGCGGACCGGCCGGGAGCTGTTCTGGCTCTGGATCATCCTGATCTTCCAGCCGCTGGGCGGGGCGATCTACCTGATCGCCATCGTCATTCCGGAACTCATGCGGGGACCGGGGGCCCAACGACTGGGCGCCGCCACCCGCGCCGCCCTGGACCCCACGCGGGAGTACCGCGACGCCAAGGCGGCCTGCGAGGAGACCCCCACGGTCCGCAATCAGTCGAGGCTGGCGCAGGCCGCCGCGACGCTTGGACGACACGACGAGGCCGAGCGGCTCTACGCCGAGGCCGCGCAGGGCATCCACGCCGAAGACCCGGCGCTCCTGCTGGGTCGCGCCAATGCACTGCTGGAGCTGAACCGGGGCGCAGAGGCGCTGACGGTTCTGGAGCGCCTTCGTGCCGACAGTTCCGAGGGACACACGCCCAGCGTGGTCCTGGCTCTGGGCAGAGCCTACGAGGCGGTCGGCCGCAGGGAGGAAGCCGACGCGGCCCTGAGCGACGCCGCCGCACGGCTCCCAGGCTTCGAGGGCATGGGACGCTACGCGGCGTTCCTGGCGCGCAACGGTGACAAGGACCGCGCCCGCGCCATGGTCGCCGACATGGACAAGCGCCTCGTCAAGCTGGCCGCGCACTTCCGTCGCGAAGGCAAGCACTGGCGCGACCTGGCCGCCAAGGCCCTCGCCGAGGCCTGACGGCGGCCTTGCGCCCTTCGCGTGGGCGCGCGCGCGTGCTAGGTGCGGCGCCTTCATCCTAGGAACCACACCGCACCCATGGCTCTCAAAGTCGCCATCGTCGGCCTGCCGAACGTCGGCAAGTCGACCCTGTTCAACGCCCTGACGCAGACCGCCGCCGCCCAGGCCGCGAACTATCCGTTCTGCACCATCGAGCCGAACGTCGGCGACGTGGCCGTGCCCGAGCCGCGGCTGGAGAAGCTGGCCACGATCATACCGTCCAAGGAGATCATCCCGGCGCGGATCAACTTCGTAGACGTGGCGGGCCTGGTGCGGGGCGCGTCCAAGGGCGAGGGCCTGGGCAACCAGTTCCTGGCCAATATCCGCGACTGCGACGCCATCGCCTTCGTCGCCCGCTGCTTCATCGACGACGACATCACCCACGTGGAAGGCCGGATCGACCCGCTGGCCGACCTCGACACCATCGAGACCGAGCTGATGCTGGCCGACATGGAGAGCCTGGAGAAGCGGGTCGTGAACCTGGAGAAGCGGGCAAAGGTGGGCGACAAGGAAGCGACCACCACCCTGCGCCTGGTGAAGCTGGCCCTGGCCGAGCTGAACGAGGGCCGCCCGGCCCGGGTGGCTAAGGTGTCGGCCGAGGACGACAAGGCCTGGCGGATGCTGCAGCTGCTGACCTCGAAGCCGGCGCTGTACGTGGCCAACGTGGACGAGGGCTCGGCGGCCGACGGCAACGCCCTGTCCAAGCAGGTGCAGGAGCGCGCCGCCCGCGACGGCGCCGACAGCGTCGTCATCTCGGCCAAGATCGAGAGCGAGATCGCCCTGCTGGAGCCCGAGGAACGTACGGAGTTCCTGGAGACCCTGGGGCTGACCGAGCCAGGCCTCAACAAGCTGATCCGCGAGGCCTACCACCTGCTGGGCCTGCAGACCTACTTCACGGTGGGCCCCAAGGAGGCGCGCGCCTGGACGATCCACAAGGGCGACACCGCCCCACAGGCGGCCGGCGTGATCCACACCGATTTCGAGAAGGGCTTCATCCGCGCCGAGACGATCGCCTACGAGGACTATGTGACCCTGGGCGGCGAAGCAGGCGCGCGCGACGCCGGGAAGCTGCGCTCCGAAGGCAAGGAGTATGTCGTCCGCGACGGTGATGTGATGAACTTCAGGTTCAACGTCTGACACACGATACGGGAGGCTGGCGATGGCGGAGACGATCACCCTGGCGGGAGCCGACGGTTTCGAGTTCTCCGCCTACCACGAGCCGGCCTTCACGCCCCGCAAGGGCGGGGTGATCGTGATCCAGGAGATCTTCGGCATCGACCGCCACGTCCGGGCCGACGTCGAGCGATGGGCGAAGATGGGCTACGAGGCCCTGGCCCCGGCGCTGTTCGACCGCCTGCAGCGCGACTTCCATGCCGAGCACGACGACGCCGGGATCAAGGCCGGCCTCGAGAAAGCGCGCGCCACGCCGCTGGAGCAGGCGCTGGGCGACATCGCCGCCTGCCGGGACTTCCTCAAGCAGCGGGGCGAGAAGGTCTGCGTGGTGGGCTACTGCTACGGCGGCTCGCTGACCTGGCTCAGCGCCACGCGCCTGCCGGGCATCTCCGCAGCCTCCAGCTATTACGGCAGCCTCGTGAAGTCGTTCGCGGCCGAGACGCCGGCCTGTCCCACCCTGGTCCACCTGGGCCGCACCGACCCCGGCATCGACGCCGACGAGGTGGAGGCGGCCATCCGCCAGCATCACCCCCACGTGCCCGTGCACATCTACGAGGGCGCCGGCCACGGCTTCAACAACGAGAGCCCCGAGCGCTACAACGCCGAGGCCGCCGACCTGGCGCGCCACCGCACGCTCGAGCTGTTCGACAAGGCCTGAGGACGGGAGCGCGACCGGGCATGGGTGAGACGATCCGCCTGAAGAGCCGCTTCGACGGGTTCGAGCTCGACGCCTATCACGTGCGCCCGGACGACGCCCGGCGCGGCGGCCTGCTGCTGATCCAGGAGATCTTCGGGGTCACCGACCACATCCGCGAGCTGTGCGACGGCTTCGCCGCCGACGGCTACGAGGTCATTGCGCCGTCATTCTACGACCGGCTGGAGCGCGGCTTCGAGGCCGACTACTCCGAGGCCTCGATCCAGAAGGGCGTCCAGTATTCGACCGCGACTCCGTGGGACCAGGTGGCGGGAGACGCGCAGGCGGCGATCGACGCGCTGAAGCCGCCGGTCTTCGTGACAGGCTATTGCTGGGGCGGCGCGGCGACCTGGCTGGCCGCCTGCCGGTGCGAGGGCCTCGCCGCCGCCGCGGGCTTCTACGGCCGCCGGATCAGCGAGCTGGTGGACGAGACGCCGAAGGCGCCGACCATCCTGCACTACGGCAAGACCGACGCCTCGATCCCGATGGAGAAGGTCGAGGAGGTGCGTGAGAAACACCCCGATACGCCGATCTATCTCTACGACGCCGGCCATGGGTTCGTGTCGGACCGTCGGCGCGACTATCATGAAGACAGCGCACGGCTGGCGCGCCTGCGCACCCTGGCCCACTTTGCCCGCCATGGCGGCGGACGGGGCGGCGAGGAAGGCTAGACCTCGATCTGCTTGCGGACGTCGGGGTGGCGCTCCAGCACGCGCACCAGCGCCGCCTGCGCGGCGAGGATGCCGATGCCGGCGGCGTAGCCCGAGAACACCCCGGCAGGGTAGCGGCCCCCGTTCGCCGCGCTGGCGATCTGCCAGTACATGAACGCCGCTGCGCCCGCGAGCAGGGCCACGCCCGACAGGATGGAGCGCGCCGACTGGCCGAACCCGGCCTGGAAGCTCATCCACACGTAGCGGGCCAGGGTTCGGCGAAGGACGCCGACCGCCAAGGGTGCGGAGAGCGACAGGCTGAGGAAGATTCCCGGCCACACCAGCGTCCGCTCGGCGATCAGGCCCGGGCCGCCCGGCAGCCGGTCGAAGGCGTGAAGCACCGCTCCCGCATAGATCAGCACCGCAGTGGCGACCGTGAGGTCCTCGGTGCGCTTGAAGTTCCGCCAGGCGGGCGTGTGGGCCATGAGCCCTATGTAGCGCGCCGGATGGCGAGCGTAAGGCGGCGCGAGGCCTTCTCGCGCTATGGTCGGGCGTGGCGCGCGTGAGTCTTCCCGCATTGGCGATCGGCCTCCTGGCCGCCGGACCGGCGGGCGCGGGCGAGGTCGCATGCCGGTTCGAGGGCGGTGTCCCCGTTCTGCCCGCCATCGTCGCCGGAATCGCCGGGGACTTCGTGCTGGACACGGGGGCGCCGCGCACGCTGCTGCACGAGACCAAGGCCCAGGCGGCGGGCGTCGAAGGCGACGCGCTGGTCGGTGACGTGCGGGTGGCCGGCGCGACGGTCGCAGGGCTGGCGGTGGGCGTCGCCGACCTGGACGTCCGGGGCTGGAACCTCGCCACGCCGCTGGCCGGGGTGATCGGCGCCGATGCGCTGAAGGGCCACGTGGTCGACGTCAGCTACGCGCCCTGCCGCGTCCGCATCTCCGAGGTGGGAGCGGCACCGCCGTTTCAGGGACGAGCGCTGGACCTCGGCTGGGACCTGGGACGCCCGACGGCCGACGCGGCTGTCTCTGACGGGGCGCACGAGATCCAGGGCCGCTTCGTGATGGCCACAGGCGCCAACGCGCCGGTGCGGCTCGCGGACGACCTGGCGAGCGCGCCGGGGCTGGCCGACCCGGCCGAGCTCTATCCCGACGGAGTGTGGTTCGCGCGCCTCCCGCAGGTGTGGTTCGCCGGCGCGGTGGGCCGCGACGTGGCCGCCGGCCTGATGCCCCCGCAGGGCGAGGCCGTCGGCGTACTGGGCGGGCCCGTGCTGGCCCATTTCCGGCTGCGCTTCGACTTTCCGGCTGGGCGGCTGGTGGTGGCGCCGGTGCGGTAGCCGGATAGCAGAAGGGCTCCGGATCGCTCCGGAGCCCTTTGATCTTGTCAGTGTCGGTAGCCCTTAGTGGGCGACGTTCCGCCAGATCCGGCGGTAGCTGAAGTAGAGGATGGCCGTGAACAGCGCGAGGTAGATCATCGCGCCGAAGCCGAAGGCCTTGCGCTCCATCATCTTGGGTTCGGCGGCCCACATCAGGAACGCGGAGACGTCCTTGGCCTGCTGGTCGACCGTCGACTTGGTGCCGTCGTCGAACGTCACCTTGTCGTCCGCGAGCGGCGGCGGCATGGCCAGGAAGCCGCCCGGCGGCACCTTGTGGTGGTCGCCGTGCCACTGACCCGACACGTCGCCCGGCATGGAGACGTTGTAGTTCTGGCCGGGGTTGACCGTCAGGCCCGGCGGCGGGGCCTTGTAGCCCGTCAGCAGCGAGTAGATGTAGTCTGGACCGCCCGAGCGGCCCTTGGCGATCACCGACAGGTCCGGCGGAATGGCGCCGCCGTTGCCGGCCGCGGCCGCAGCTGAGTTCGGGAAGGGCTTCGGGAACCGGTCGGCCGGGACGGCGGGACGCTGGATGGCGTCACCGGTCTCGGAGTCGATGTCCGGGACCTGAATGTCCTTGGCCAGCGCCTTCACATACGGGTTGTCGTTCGGGTTGGGGTATTCCGGGTCGTAGAACGGCCCGCCCTTCTCACCGAGGTTCCGGAACGACAGCAGCTCCATCGAGTGGCAGGCCGCGCAGACCTCCCGATAGATCTTGTAGCCCCGCTGGAGCTGGGCGGTGTCGTATTTGCCGAACGGTCCGTCGAAGGACCACGACAGGTGCTTCAGCACGGCATGGCCGCCGGAAGCCTGGGCCGGGGCGGCGATCAGGGCCAGCCCCAGCGCCGCGAGCGCGATACCTTTGCGCAGCATCTTAAGGCTCAGCCCCTCTTTTCAGGCGACGCCGCGGCGCCCGCGGGCGTCGAGGCGGGATGCGACAGGACAGGTTCCGAGATCGATTCCGGCACGGGCAGCGGCGTCTCAGTGATGCCGAGGACGGGCAGGATGACCCAGAAGTAGGCGAAGAAGTAGAGCGTGGCGACGCGGCTCAGCCAGACGAAGCTGTTGATGTCCGCATCGAGCAGGCGCAGGCCGCTGGGCTGGAAGATCACCGGATCGTCGGGCAGCTTGGCGCCGCAGAAGCCGAGCACCAGGGCGGCCAGGACGAAGATGAAGAAGTACAGCCGCGCGGTCGGGCGGTAGCGCATCGAGCGCACCTTGGACGTATCCAGCCAGGGCAGGACGAACAGGGTGGCGATGGCGCCGAACATCAGCAGCACGCCGCCGAGCTTGTCCGGAACCGCCCGCAGGATCGCGTAGAACGGCAGGAAGTACCATTCGGGCACGATGTGCGCCGGCGTCACCAGCGGGTTGGCCGGGATATAGTTGTCGGCGTGGCCCAGGACGTTCGGGTTGTAGAATACGAAGCTGGCGTACAGCAGCAGGAAGACCGCGATCGCGAAGCCGTCCTTCACCGTGTAGTACGGGTGGAAGGGAACGGTGTCGTTTTCAGACTTCACGTTCACGCCGGTCGGGTTGTTGTTCCCCGGCACGTGCAGCGCCCAGATGTGCAGGATCACGAGACCCGCGATCACGAAGGGCAGCAGGTAGTGCAGCGAGAAGAAGCGGTTCAGCGTCGGGTTGTCGACCGCGAAGCCGCCCCACAGCCAGGTGGTGATCGGCTCGCCGATGATCGGCAGGGCGCCGAACAGGTTGGTGATCACGACGGCGCCGTGGAAGCTCATCTGGCCCCAGGGCAGCACGTAGCCGATGAAGGCCGTGGCCATCATGGCGAGGTAGATGAGGCAGCCGATGATCCAGAGCACCTCACGCGGCGCCTTGTAGGAGCCGTAGTAGAGGTTGCGGATCATGTGGATGTAGACCGCCAGGAAGAACATCGAGGCGCCGTTGGCGTGCATGTAGCGGATCAGCCAACCGTAGTTGACGTCGCGCATGATGCGCTCGACCGAGGCGAAGGCGTGGTCGACGTGCGGCACGTAGTGCATCGCGAGCACGATGCCGGTCACCAGCTGGATGCCCAGCATCAGCGCCAGGATGCCGCCGAAGGTCCACCAGTAGTTCAGGTTCTTCGGCGTCGGGAAGTCGATCGCCGTGTCCTTCATGAACCGGATGATGGGAAGACGGGTGTCGAGCCAGCGCTCGATGCCGGTCTTCGGCTCGTAGGTGGAATGTCCGCTCATCGGTGCTTAGCCCACCTTGATCTTGGTGTCGGACAGGAACTCCCAGTCCGGCACGGCCAGGTTCTTTGGCGCCGGGCCCTTACGGATCCGGCCGGAGGTGTCGTAGTGCGAGCCGTGGCACGGGCAGAACCAGCCGCCGTAGTCACCGCCGTGGAACGTGGGCACGCAGCCCAGGTGCGTGCAGGTGCCGACCAGGACCAGCCACTCGGGCTTGCCCGGCTTGTGGCGGGATTCGTCGGTCGCCGGATCACGCAGCGCGGCGTTGTCGTCCTTCACTGCGGCGGCGATCTCTTCCGGCGTGCGCTTGCGCACGAATAGCGGCTTGCCGCGCCACTTCAGGACCACCTGCTGGCCGTCGCCGACCTTGGTCAGGTCGAACTCGATGGACGCCATGGCCAGCGTGTCGCCGGCAGGGTTCATCTGGTCGACCAGCGGCCAGGCCAGCGCCGCGACGGCCCCGACGGCGGCCGCGCCAGCGGCGATATGAATGAAATCGCGACGGCTCGGGTCATCACCCGGAGCGTGCGGGTCGGGAGTTGCGCCCACGACGGTGTCGGCCACCTTGAAGCTACCCTTCGATAGGGCCCCTCGACGCGCCAAGGGGCCGTAAAGCTTTTGAGGCCTGCGCCAGGTTCTGGTGAAAGGCCGTTTCGGAAGACGGTCGGCGAACGGACACTCTACACTGGGACCTATGCGAACGTCGTGTCCGCGCCCCCGTGATTCGTGCGCCTATGCCCCGGCCACTCCCGATGGCGAGAGGCCTTAGAATGCGTTTGGCCCTTTTTCAACCGGACATTCCGCAAAACCTGGGCGCGGCCATACGCCTCGCCGCCTGCCTGGGGGTGGCGCTGGACGTCATAGAGCCCTGCGGGTTCCCCTTGAGCGAGGCCGCGATCCGCCGCGCGGCGATGGATTATTCCGCCATCGGCGAGGTCCGGAGGCACGCCAGCTGGAGCGCCTTCCGAGAGGAAACCGCTGGGACCGGACGGCTGGTCCTGTTCACGACGCGAGGCGCTGAGCCCTTCCACGGCTTCGAGTTCCGGCCCTCCGACGTCCTGCTGTTCGGGCGGGAGAGCGCCGGCGTGCCGGACGAGGTCCATGAGGTGGCGGACGCGCGGCTGCTGATTCCGCTTGCGGCTGGCGCCCGGTCGCTGAACGTGGTGACCGCCGCCGCCCTCGCGCTCGGCGAGGCGCTCCGGCAGACGAACGGCTTCCCAAGCCCTGCCCCGACGGGCTAGCAGGTGGGCCCATGTCCAGCCTGACCCCCGAGATCATGGAGCGGCGCGGCCGCGCGCAGGAATGGTTCGAGTCGCTGCAGCGACGGATCTTCGCCGCCCTGGAGCAACTCGAGGACGAGGCGCCGCCCGAGCTCTACCCCGGCGAGCCGGGGCGCGCCGAATACAAGCCGTGGACGCGCGAGACCGGCGTCGGCGGCGGCACGGGCGGCTTCCTGCGCGGACGGCTGATCGAGAAGGCCGGCATCCACACCTCGGCGGCGACGGCGAAGTTCTCGCCGGAGATGGCGGCGCAGATGCCGGGCGCGGACAAGGACCCGTCCTACGTCTCCGCCAGCATCAGCCTGATCATCCACCCGCTGAACCCGTGGGTGCCGACGGTGCACATGAACACCCGCTTCCTCTCGACGGCCGAGAGCTGGTTCGGCGGCGGGGCCGACCTGACGCCGATGCTGGACGTACAGCGCAGCCAGGACGCGGACGACACGAAGCTGTTCCACGCGGCCATGAAGGCGGCGTGCGACCCTTACGATCCGGAGTGGCACCCGAAGTACAAGGCCTGGTGCGACGAGTACTTCTACCTGCCGCACCGCCAGGAGATGCGCGGCATCGGCGGCATCTTCTACGACCGGCACAACAGCGGCGACTTCGAGAAGGACTTCGCCTTCACCCGCGCGGTGGGCGAGGCCTTCCTGGACGTCTATCCGAAGATCGTCCGCGGCCAGATGATGAAGCCCTGGGGCGAGGCCGAGCGGCGGGAGCAGATGGTGCGGCGGGGCCGCTATGTGGAGTTCAACCTGCTCTACGACCGCGGGACCATGTTCGGCCTGAAGGCCGGCGGCAATATCGAGACGATCCTGTCGTCGATGCCGCCGATGGTGGCGTGGCCCTAGGCATGGCCAGCCTCGCCGAGCGCCTGGGCTACGGGCCCGATGCGAAGCTGCTGATCGTCAACTGCGACGACCTGGGCTCGAGCGCCTCGGCGAACCGGGCCACGGCCGACTGCCTGGCGGCGGGCACGGCGACCAGCTCGACCCTGATGGTCCCCTGCCCCTGGGCGCTGGACGGCGCAGCGAGGGGCAAGGCCGGCGGGATCGGCGTGCACCTGACCCTGACCTGCGAGTACCCCACCTACCGCTGGCGGGCGCTGACCGGCGCCCCGTCGCTTCACGACGCCACGGGCCACATGCCGGCGACGACGCGGGAGGTCTGGGAGCGGGCCGACCTCGCGGACGTACGCGCCGAATGCCGCGCGCAGGTCGAGCAGGCCTATGCCTGGGGCGTCGACGTCACCCACCTCGACACGCACATGGGGGTGATGCAGCTCGAGCCGCGCTTCTTCGAGGTCTACCTGGATCTGGCCGCGGAATACCGCCTCCCGCTGCGGATGGCCGGGGCCAGGGCCGAGGCGCAGATCGGCTTTCCGGGGCGGGCGATCGCCGCCGAGCGGGGAGTCCTGTTCCCCGATCACCTGACCAGCGTCTCGCTGGAGAACGCCAAACTGGGCCGGACCTTCGACGACCTGCTGGCGGGGCTGAGGCCGGGCGTCACCGAGGTCTACTTCCACCCTGTGGAGGACGGGCCCGAGTTGCGCGCCTACGACCTCCAGCAGCCCGATGGCCGGGTCGCCGACCACCGCACACTGACCGACCCCGCCCTGCCCGCCCGGATCGCGGCGGCGGGCGCGACGCTGATCGACTTCTCGCCGCTGCGCGCGCTGCAGCGGGCGGCCTGAGATGGCGCAGGTCCGGCCGGTCCGCCCCGACGACCTGCCGGCGCTCTACGACATCTGCCTGAGGACCGGAGACGCCGGCGGCGACGCCACGGGGCTCTACGCCGACCCGCGGATCCTGGGCGAGATCTACGCGGCGCCCTACGCCCGCCTGGAGCCCGAGCGGGCGCTCGTGGCCGAGGACGCGGCCGGGGTCTGCGGCTACATCCTGGGAACCGCCGACACGCGGGCCTTCGAGGCCGCCTGCGAGGCCGCTTGGTGGCCGGCGCTGCGGACGCGGTACGCCGACACGGCGGACTTTCCGGCGCGGCGCCGGACGCCGGACCAGTGGGCCGCCTTCATGATCCATCACCCGCCGATCGCGCCGGACGCGGCCGTCGCGGCGGCGCCGGCGCACCTGCACATCGACCTCTTGCCCCGCGCCCAGGGCCAGGGGCTGGGCCGCGCGCTCATGGAGCGCTGGCTGGGCCTCGTCGACGGGCGGGCCCACCTTGGCTGCAGCCCGCGCAACGCCCGCGCCCTGGCCTTCTACGACCGCTATGGCTTCCGTCGGCTGGAGGGCGCCAGCACGGCCCAGGTCGTCTACATGGCCATCGGATAGAGGGGCCGCCGCCGGCGGAGCGCCCCGCCCGCGAGGCCGAAGCCGGCGATGATCAGCGCCCAGGTCGCCGGCTCGGGCACGGCGGCGGCCCCCGGGGACGGGCCGACGTAGGTGACCTCCAGCCCGCCGAACTCGAACTCGGTCTCGGCCAGCATCTCGCCCCAGGCGTCGGGCTTGTAGAGATGCAGCGCGCCGGAGCCGTAGGCGTAGACGAAGAACGGCGCGGACAGGTCGGCCGGCGCGTCGTGATAGACCAGCGCCGACAGGGAGCTGTCGTTGTTGCCGGCCGTCGGCGTGCGCCCGAAGAGCCAGGTCCATTCGCCGCCGTAGGAGTCGGCGTAGCTGTAGTGGGACAGGTCCAGGTCCAGGTCGACGCCGTCGATGGTCACCTTGGCCGACAGGATCGGACCGACGCCGCCCCACATCGCCCCGCCAACCCGGAAGTCGTCGGTCGGCGTCGTGAAGCCCTCTCCGCGCTCGCTGTCGTAGGTGAAGCTCACCGTGGCCGACTTGTAGGCCAGGCTCTGGCCGGGCGCGCCGAAGACGCCGGCGTAGTCGTAGCCGCCGTACGGCGTCGAGCCGTAGAAGGTGGCCATCATGATCGCCGCCTCGGCCGGCGCCGCCGCCAGCATGGCGCCCGCCGCGGCCAGGGCCGCCAAGCTCGCAGTCCGCATCCCGAACCCCCACTCCGGAGCCGCCGACCGAATGCGGCGACGTATTGACACTATTTATGCCAATACAATCTCCGGACACATGGGGTCAATCCGGACTCATCTTTTGAGCGAGTCCGGTTCGCGTCGCCGGTAGGCGTCAGCCGGCCAGGAAATCCCGGATCCAGCCGCCGACGCGGGCGCGGTCGTCGGGACCGTCGAAGGTGGCGAGGGCGCGGTCGGCCTGGTCGTCGGCGTAGACCTTGCCCCGGCGGGCCTCGATGAGGGCCCTGGCGTAGGCCGGCTCGAACTCGGGATGCGGCTGGATCGAGATCGCCGGCTGGTCGCGATAGACGAGCCCGGCGAAGGGGGTGAAGGCGCTGGCGACCAGCACCTCGGCGCCCGGCGGCTTCTCCACCACCTGGTCCTGGTGCGAGGCCGGCAGGCGGATGGGCGTGGCGGCGTCGATCCAGGGCTCATGGGAGAGGACGCCGTACTCGTGCGCGCCGATGCCCCAGCCCTTGGGCGACTTGATCACCTGGCCGCCGAACGCCTGGGCCATGGCCTGATGGCCGAAGCAGACCCCGACCAGCTTCGCCCTCCCCTTGGCCGCGCGCAGGAAGTCGAGGAGCTGGCCGATCCACGGGTCCGGGTCATAGACCCCCGAGGACGATCCGGTGACGATGTAGGCGTCGCAGTCCTCGGGCGCGGCCGGATATTCGCCCTCGTCGGCGGCGAAGACCCGCCAGTCGTAGGCGTCGCGGCCGAGCAGGGTCATGAACATCTCGGGATAGGTCCCGAACTGCTCGATCGCCGGGCGCGGCGGCCGGCCGGTCCTGAGGATGCCGACCTTCAATAGGCCATCCCCTGGGCGACGGCCTTGAGCTTCTCGACCGCCGAGAGCTTGTCATCGAGGAAGTCGTGGTCGATCCACCAGTCCTCGACCTCGCGCAGCACGGCGCCCACCAGCGGCCCCTTGGGCACGCCGGCCTTCATCACGTCCTCGCCGGTGATCATGAACGTCGGCGGGCTCCAGCCGTCGGCCAGGGCGATCATGCCGCGCCACTGCATGGTGGCCGCGGAGCGGTCGCTGGCGGCCCAGGCGAGCTTGGCGCGGTCGCGGAACACCGCCTGGCCGCCGCGATAGACCTCGCGGCGGATCTCGCGCGGGCTCATCCAGCTCTTGAGCCGGGGCGTCGGCGCGAGGGCGGCGGTGATGCGGTCGCGCTCGTCGTTGGAGAGGCGGATGCGGGCGGCCAGCTTGCCGGCGCCGACCTGGTCGTCGGGCAGCAGGGCGGCGAGGCGCAGGACGGGATCGCAGTCGAAGAGCTGTTCGGTCTCGATCTCCACGAGGCTGTCGAAGCGCGCCAGGTTGGCGGGCGTCTTGAGGATGACCTCCAGCACGCCCGTCTCGGCCATCAGGCGGACGGCGGCGCGCGGGTCATCGGCGGCCAGCAGCTTCAGCAGTTCCTTGTGGATGCGCTCGGCGGCCAGGGCGTCGATGTGGTCCTTCAGCTTCGCACAGGCGGCGACGGCGGCCGCATCCGGCGCGCCACGGCCGAACCAGGCGAAGAAGCGGAAGAAGCGCAGGTTGCGGAGGTGGTCCTCCAGCAGCCGCTGCTCGGGATCGCCGACGAAGACGATGCGGCCCGCCTTGGCGTCGGCCACGCCGTGGCCGGTGGGATCGAAGATCGAGCCGTCGCGGCGGGCGTAGAGCGAGTTCAGGGTGAAGTCGCGGCGCTGGGCGTCCTCGGCCCAGTCGGTGGTGAAGGCCACGGTGGCGCGGCGGCCGTCGGTGGAGACATCGCGGCGCAGGGTGGTGATCTCGTGCGGCTTGTGGCGCGAGATGGCGGTGACCGTGCCGTGGTCGATGCCGGTGGGCACGGCGCGGATACCGGCGGCCTTCAGCGCCTTGGTCACGCGGTCGGGCGTCAGGGTGGTGGCGATGTCGAGATCGTCCACCGGCCGGCCCACCAGGGTGTTGCGGACGCAGCCGCCGACGAAGCGGGCACAGTCGGGGCCGCCCTCGGCTTCCAGGGCGTCGAACACCGCGACGGTCTCGGGGGCGGTCATCCAGGGGCGCTGGCCCAGGCTGTCGGTCATGGCCGCTGGACTACCTCAGCCGAGCGCCGCGCCATAGAGCCGCTCGTAGAGCGCGCGCAGGATGCCGGCGGTGGCGCCCCAGATGTACCGCTCCTCGTGGGTGGTGGCGTAGAAGCGCCGCTTCTCGCCCGTCGGCAGCTCCCGCTCGTGCTCCTCGTAGTTGGCGAGGTCCATGAGGTAGCTGAACGGCGTCTCGAAGATGTCGGCCACCTCGTGCGGGTTGGGCGACAGGCTGAAGCCGGGCCGCACGAAGCCGACCACCGGCGTGATCAGGTAGCCGGTGCCGGTCTGGTAGGGCGTGGAGAGTCCGATCG
>JBKOYY010000180.1:0-7654 GCA_046725615.1 Pseudomonadota bacterium | reverse complement strand
GCCTGGGCGCTGGCGCGGCGCGCCGAGGGCGACCGGCGCATCGCCGCCGTCTCGGCCCGGGCGCTGACCGGCGCGAAGACGGCGGTGGCCAAACTCGCCGCGGAGGCCTTCCCCGCCGTGGCGCATGCGGCGCTGGTCGGCGGAAAGCGGTCGCCGCTGCGCGACCGGTTGCGGCTGCTCTGGGCCGTGACCCGCGGCCGCATCTGACCGCTACTCGGCCGGCTCCATCGCGAACGAGGTGTCCATCCAGGCCTTGAGGTCGGCCAGGGCGCGTTCGCCCACGGCCCGCTTCTTCAGCCGGGTCTTCTCCTTGGCGCCGAGGCGGCGGCCCTCGGCGTCGCGCTTCGGCGGCGCCAGGGGCGGCAGCAGGCCGTAGTTGATGTTCATGGGCTGGAACGAGCCGGCTCGCCCCTCTTCGGGCGCATGCTCCAGGTGCCCGCCGGTGATATGACCGACGAGGCCGCCCAGGGCGGTGGTGGCCGGCGGCGCCTCGATGGGACGGCCGAGCCGCTCGGCGGCGGCGAAGCGCCCGGCCAGCAGGCCCACGGCGGCGCTCTCCACATAGCCTTCGACCCCCGTCACCTGGCCGGCGAAACGCAGGCGCGGCTCGACCTTCAGCCGGAGTGAGCGGTCGAGCAGGCGCGGGCTGTTGATGAAGGTGTTTCGGTGCAGGCCGCCGAGGCGCGCGAACACCGCCTTTTCCAGGCCCGGGATCATGCGGAAGATCTCGGTCTGGGCCCCATGCTTCAGCTTGGTCTGAAAGCCGACCATGTTCCACAAGGTGCCCAACGCGTTGTCCTGGCGCAGCTGGACGACGGCCCACGGCTTCTCGTCCGGCTTGTGGGCGTTGGTCAGGCCCACCGGCTTCATCGGGCCGTGGCGCAGGGTCTCGCGGCCCCGTTCGGCCATCACCTCGATCGGGAGGCAGCCATCGAAGTAGGGGACGTTCTCCCACTCCTTGAACTCGGCCTTGGGTCCCGCGAGCAGGGCGTCGATGAAGGCCTCGTACTGCGCCTGGGTCATGGGGCAGTTGATGTAGGCGGCCGCGTCGCCGCCGGGGCCGACCTTGTCGTAGCGCGACTGCCGCCAGGCCACGCTCATGTCCACCGACTCGATGTTCACGATCGGCGCGATGGCGTCGAAGAACGAGAGTTGGCCTTCGCCCGTCAGGTCCAGGATCGCCTGGGACAGGGCCGGCGAGGTGAGGGGGCCCGTGGCGACGATGACGCTGTCCCACTCGGCCGGCGGCAGGCCCGCGACCTCGCCGCGCGCGATGGTGACGAGCGGATGGGCCTCCAGGCGGCGGGTGACCGCTTCGGAGAATCCGTCGCGGTCCACCGCGAGCGCGCCGCCCGCGGGCACCTGGTGCGCATCGCCGGCCGACATGATGATGGAGTCCAGCGCGCGCATCTCGGCGTGCAGCAGGCCGACGGCGTTGCCGGTCCAGTCGTCGGCGCGGAACGAGTTGGAACAGACCAGCTCGGCGAGCTGGTCGGTCTGGTGAGCGTCGGTGCCGCGGACGGGCCGCATCTCGTGCAGGATGACCGGCACGCCCGCCTGCGCGAGCTGCCAGGTGGCTTCCGAACCGGCGAGGCCGCCGCCGATGACGTGAACAGGACGTAGGGACATGCGTTGCCTACTAGCAACTGTGCGCCTGTATCGCGAGCGGGGCCTTGCGCGTCGCGGGGCTCCCACGCACTTTGGGAGTGAAGGATATGGCCCGATTCATGCGTCGGGTCGGGGGATGGGATGACTAGCTTCTCGGCGACTGACGCCGCGCTCGAAGGGTTTCGGATCACCCGCGAACGGCCGAAGGCGCTGATGGCATGGACGGCATTCTGCTTCGCCGTCAGCGTGGCCAGCGCCCTTATCACCGTGAACATGCCCGCCGAGGCGCGGGCGGCGCTCGAGTTCCTCAACACCGATCCCAACGCGGCTCCTGACGCGGGCAAGCTGCTGCAGGCGCTGACGATCCTGTCGCCCATGCTGCTGTTCGGCCTGGTGGTGCAGTGCATCATGGGCGCGGCGGTCTATCGCGTGATCCTGCGGCCGCAGGACGACCGGTTCAGCTATCTGCGCTTCGGGCGCGACGAGCTGCGACTGATGACCTTGACGCTGATCTACCTGATCCTGGCCCTGATGCTGGTGGCGGCGATCCAGATCGTGGTCGCCATTATCGCCACCCTGGCGTCGTTCCTGGGCGCGGGCGCGCTGCAGTTCGCGTTCGCCGCGGCGGAGCTCTTCGCCCTCGGCCTGCTGGTCTATGTGGCCGTGCGGATGTCGCTGGCGCCGGTCATGACCTTCGACCAGGGCCGCCTCGCGATCCTCGACTCCTGGCGCCTGACCCACGGCCAGTTCTGGCGGCTGGTGGGCGCCTACCTGCTCGCCATCTGCTGCGTGTTCGTGGTCGCGATCCTGTTCATGATGCTCTTCATGGCGGTGTCGATGATCATCACCCTGGCCATGGGCGGCACGGTCGCCGAGCTGATGCGCATCTTCCAGCCCGACGAGACCACGCTGCGGACCTACCTCAACCCGTTCATGATCGCGTACATGGCGGTCGGCGGGCTGTTCACGGCGATCTACTACGCCGTGGTCGCCGCGCCTGGCGCGATCGCCTACCAGAAGCTCGCGGCCAGGCCTGAACCTCAGGCCTGACCCGCAGCCTGATCCTCAGGCCGCCGCGCTCGGCCGGGTGCTGACGCGTGCGTGCCAAGCCTTGAGGCTGGCGTGTTCGTCGGCCAGCGGCAGGCCGATCCAGGTCGCGAAGTCCACCGTCGAGAGCAGGCAGATGTCAGCCATGGTGTAGGCTTCGCCCGCCAAGAACGGACGCTCGGCCAGCTCGCGGTCCAGCCAGCGCTGGGCGCCGGCGTAGGTCTCGCGGTTGCTCTCGCCGAAGTCCTTGAACTGGGTCAGCAGCGCGGCGGTGAACGGGTGCGCGTGCCGCCAGAAATTGCCGACCGGCGACATCACCGTGAATTCGATCCGGCGAATCCACATGTCGACCAGCGCCTTCTCGACAGCCGACGTTCCGAACAGCGGCGGATCGGGCTGGGTCTCCTCGAAGTAACGGCAGATCGAGACCGTCTCCGAGATGCAGGTCCCGTCATCCAGCTCCAGTGTCGGGACCTGGCCCAGCGAGTTGCGCGCCCGGTGCTCGGGGCTCTTGTGCTCGCGCTTGCGCATGTCGACCGGGGTCTCGGGCAGGTCGATGCCCTTTTCCGCAAGGAAGATGCGGACCCGCCGCGGGTTGGGAGCGGGCATCGGGGCGCCGTACAGGATCATGGTGGGGCTTTCCTCGGTCGTGTGGAGATCATCCCTCCTCTCAGGGGAGGGTGGCCGGCGCAGCCGGCCGGATAGGGAGTGTGGGTCTGTCCGAGCCCTCTCCGTCAAGGCCCCGGTCCGCGCTCTGCGCGGACCACCCTCCCCATAAAGGGGAGGGACTATTGTCAGGCCCCCACCAGCGCCTTCTTGCGGGCGCCCTTGCGTTCGCGGTGGCGTTCCAGGAGTTCGTGCAGGTAGCGGCCGGTCCAGCTGCGGGGGTTGGCCGCGACGGCCTCGGGGCTGCCCTGGGCGACGATCTCGCCGCCGCCATCGCCGCCTTCGGGTCCGAAGTCCACCAGCCAGTCGGCGGTCTTCACGACGTCGAGATTGTGTTCGATCACCACGACGGTGTTGCCCTGGTCGGCGAGCTCGTGGAGCACCTCGAGCAGCTTCTTCACGTCCTCGAAGTGCAGGCCGGTCGTCGGCTCGTCGAGGATGTAGAGCGTCTTGCCCGTGGCCCGGCGCGACAGCTCCTTCGACAGCTTCACCCGCTGGGCCTCGCCGCCGGAGAGGGTTGTGGCCTGCTGGCCGACCTTCACGTAGCCGAGACCGACGCGCTTGAGCGTCTCCATCTTCTCGCGGATCGGCGGCACCGCCTTGAAGAAGTCGGCGGCCTCCTCGACCGTCATGTCGAGCACGTCGGCGATATTCTTGCCCTTGAACATCACCTCCAGCGTCTCGCGGTTGTAGCGGCGGCCGTGGCAGACGTCGCAGGTGACGTACACGTCCGGCAGGAAGTGCATCTCGATCTTTATCAGGCCGTCGCCCTGGCAGGCCTCGCAGCGGCCGCCCTTGACGTTGAAGCTGAAGCGGCCGGGGCCGTAGCCGCGCGACTTGGCCTCGGGCAGGCCGGCGAACCAGTCGCGGATGGGTTGGAATGCGCCGGTATAGGTGGCCGGGTTCGACCGCGGCGTGCGGCCGATGGGCGACTGGTCGATGTCGATGACCTTGTCGAAGTGCTCCAGCCCCTCGATCCGCTCGTGCGGGGCGGGGGCGTCCGAGGCGTTGTGCAGCCGGCGGGCCGCGGCCTTGTAGAGCGTCTCGATGGTGAAGGTGGACTTGCCGCCGCCGGAGACGCCGGTGATGCAGGTGAACGTCCCGACCGGGATCTCGGCGGTGACGGCCTTCAGGTTGTTGCCGGTCGCGCCGACGACGCGGATGACCTTCTTCTTCGAGATCGGCCGGCGGTCCTCGGGCACGGCGATCTCGCGAGCGCCCGAAAGGTACTGGCCGGTGACGCTGTTGGGATTGGCCATGATGTCGTCGGGCGTGCCCTGGGCGATGATCTCGCCGCCATGGACCCCCGCGGCCGGACCCATGTCGATAACGTGGTCGGCGGTGAGGATCGCCTCCTCGTCATGCTCGACCACGAGGACCGAGTTGCCGAGGTCGCGCAGGCCCTTCAGCGAGGTGAGCAGCCGGGTGTTGTCACGCTGGTGCAGGCCGATCGAGGGTTCGTCCAGCACGTAGAGCACGCCCGTCAGCCCCGAGCCGATCTGGCTGGCCAGTCGGATGCGCTGGCTCTCGCCCCCTGACAGGGTGCCCGAACTGCGCGACATGTTCAGGTAGTCGAGGCCCACGTTGACCAGGAACCGCAGCCGGTCGTTGATCTCCTTCAGGATCCGCCGGGCGATCTCCATCTGCTTGTCGGTCAGCTGGCCGTCCAGGCTCTCGAACCACTCCTGGGCGTGGCGGATCGAAAGACGGGAGACGTCGCCGATGTGGCGGCCGGCGATCTTCACGGCCAGCGACTCGGGCTTCAGGCGGTAGCCCTCGCAGGCCAGGCACGGCGTCTCGGACTGGTAGCGGCCCAGCTCCTCGCGCACCCACGAGGAGTCGGTCTCGCGCCAGCGGCGCTCCAGGTTCGGCAGCACGCCCTCGAAGGTCTTGTTGACCTCGTACTTGCGGGCGTTGTCATCGTAGATGAAGCGGATCTTCTCGGAGCCGGAGCCGTACAGCACCACGTTCTTCGCCGGCTCGGGCAGCTTCCACCACGGCTCGTCCATCGAGAAACCGTAGTGCCGCGACAGGGCCTGGAGCGTCTGGGTGTAGAGCGGCGAGGGGCCCTTGGCCCACGGCGCGATCGCGCCCTTGTGCAGGGTCTTGTCCTTGTCCGGCACGACCATGTCGGGGTCGAACGCCAGCTTGGCGCCGAGGCCGTCGCAGACCGGGCAGGCGCCGTAGGGGTTGTTGAACGAGAACAGGCGCGGTTCGATCTCGCTGATCGTGAAGCCCGAGACCGGGCAGGCGAACTTCTCGGAGAAGACCAGCCGCCTCGGTTCGGTCTCGCCCTCGGCCAGGTCGGCCCATTCGGCGACCGCGATGCCGTCCGCCAGCCGCAGGGCGGTCTCCAGGCTGTCGGCGTAGCGCGCCTCCAGGCCCGGCTTGGTGACGATGCGGTCCACGACGATGTCGATGTCGTGCTTGAACTTCTTATCGAGGGCCGGAGCGTCCTCGATGAGCATCAGCTCGCCGTTGACCTTCACCCGCTGGAAGCCGGCCTTCTGCCACTCGGCGAACTCCTTGCGGTACTCGCCTTTCCGCCCGCGGACGACCGGAGCCAGGAGATTGAGCCTCGTCCCATCCGGCAGGGCATTCAGCTTGTCGACCATCTGGCTGACGGTCTGGCTCTCGATCGGCAGGCCCGTGGCCGGCGAATAGGGCACGCCGACGCGCGCCCAGAGCAGGCGCATGTAGTCGTGGATCTCGGTGACCGTGCCGACCGTCGAGCGCGGGTTGCGGCTGGTGGTCTTCTGCTCGATGGAGATCGCCGGCGACAGGCCCTCGATCAGGTCCACGTCCGGCTTGCTCATCAGCTCCAGGAACTGGCGCGCATAGGCCGACAAGCTCTCCACGTAACGGCGCTGGCCCTCGGCGTAGATGGTGTCGAACGCCAGCGAGCTCTTGCCCGAGCCCGAGAGCCCGGTCAGCACGACGAGCTCGCCCCGCGGGATGTCGACGTTGACGTCCTTGAGATTGTGCTCGCGCGCCCCGCGCACGCGGATGAGATTGTGCTGGTCGGCCATGTTGTCCTGGAACGCGAGATCGCCGGGGAAAGGTCCCGGGCGAGACCGCCTAATGTAGGAAACGCGCGACTCTCATAACACGGGAACGAGTCGTGAACAAAGGCCCCGCCGACTCGCGCGGGCGAGGGCTGCTGACACCACGTTGGCAGTAGGGCGGCCGGCTACCAGCGCCTGACGCGCTTCAGCTCCAGGATGTCGAGCTTGGATTCATAGGCCGGCCACGGAAAGGCCACGCGCCAGCTCTCGTCGCCGACCCGCTGGACCAGGCCGACCAGGTCGCGCTCGGCATCGGCGCCGTACCGGGGCGTGCGGGTCTCGCCGCCCAGTTCCAGCACGCCGACGAACCGAGCGGTCCGGCGCTCGCCTGTCGGGCAGATCAATCCCACGGGCCGCTGCGAGCCGGTGATCTTGCGCAGCTCGAGGTCGCCGCCGGGCGACAGGGTCACCTGGCAGCGGAACCAGCCATAGGCGATGTACGGCAGCATGCCCTCCTGCGCCGCGCCGAGCTTGATGGTGCGGCACAGGTACTTGCCCGGCGTCGGTTGGGGGCGGTTCAGGTCGATCCGCGGATCTGCGACGCGGCCGAGCCGGCGCAGGGCATCGCCGTGCCCGGCGCCGATGGCGTCGGCGCGCGCCGCCTTCCAGGCGAGGTCCAGGCGGGCCATCCGCTCGGAGTCCGCGCGCGTGGACGTGCAGGTGAGCGGGTGGGCCATCGCGGCGCCGGCGATGGCGCTCAGCGCCAGGACGAGACGGACGAGCATCGGGCTCCGATCAGAAGCGGCGCTTGAAGGCTACGCGGGTGGGTGTCACCCGCAAGCCCTGGTCGTCATACCACTCCGAGCGGGCCCGCAGCTCGACATCGGGGGTCTCGTCGGCGTCAAGCGTGGGCGTGAGCTTCAACGCCCGGGGTCCCGCCGCCCGGCGCAGGTCGGAGATCCTGAGGCTCGTGGCGCGCGCCACCGGGCGGTCGGCGGCCTTGGCGACGACCATGCGGGGAGCGGCGGCCGTGGTGCTGGCCGGCCACGTCTGGGCGGCGGCGGCGGACGCCTGTCCGACGGCGATCGTGGCGATCAGGAGCGTGAGCGGGCGGGGCAAGGGATCTGTCTCCAGCGTGTGACCGCCGGCCAGAACCCTTTCACATCGCTTTGGTTTCCACGCTCACCGGAACGTCAGCCCGGTCAGTGCTCGAAGCCCCCGAACCGCGCGCTCAGGCCCGGTCGATCCGCGCCGCATAGCAGCCGGCGCCGGCGTAGTGCGCGTGGAGGTAGGCCGCCTGCGGGTCGGCCAGCAGGCGTCCGATGGCC
>JBKOYY010000028.1:0-62286 GCA_046725615.1 Pseudomonadota bacterium | reverse complement strand
TCCTGCGCAAGGCCGCCGAGCGCACCCGCGACAACCTCTGGGACAGGATCGGCCACGTCCTCGACGCCTTTACACCCGCCGAATGCGCAAACTACCTCCGCCACGCCGGCTATGACCCAACTTGACCGTCGGACGCTCTAGAGTCTAGCTTCAGGCCGCGAGGGGGACGCCGTCGAGGGTGATGCGGTGCATCAGCCGGCGGTGACCCTGGTAGTCGTTCATGGCGTTGTGCCAGGTGCAGCGGTTGTCCCAGACCGCCATTGAGCCTGGCCGCCACTGGAAGCGGTGGACGAACTGCGGCTGGACGGCGTGGGCGTAGAGCTCCTGAAGCAGGGCGCGGCCCTCGTCGACAGGCAGGTCGACGATACCCGCAGTGAAGGCCGGATTGACGTACAGCGCCTTCCGGCCGCTGCCCGGGTGGGTGATGATGACCGGATGAACCGCCTCTGGCGTGTCGGCATGGCCTGAGAGCTCGGGGCGGTCGGTGCGCGCGTAGCCGCCGCCTTCACCGAAGACGTGGGCTGAGGCGTGGCGGGCCTTCATCCCCGACAGGCGCCCCTTCAGCGTGGCCGGCAGGGCGTCATAAGCGGCGTACATGTCGGCGAAGAGGGTGTCGCCGCCGCTGGGCGGCGTCTCGATGGCTAGCAGGACCGAGCCCATGGCGGGCGCCAGGTCATAACTATGATCCGTATGCCATCCGCCGCCTATGTTTGTGACCTGGGCCTCGGACTTCTCGACCTTGGCGATCTCCGGGTGCTTCTCGGTCTTGGGGAAGTAGCGGTTCACGACGATCGGGGCGATCCGGCGAGCGAAGGCGATCTGGTCCTCGGGGGTCAGCGTCTGGCCGTGCAGGAAGACGACGCCGTGCCGGAAGAGCGCGTCGCGCAGGGCGTCGATCTCGTGGTCGTGAGCCTTTCGGGCGTCGAGGCCCTCGATCAGCGCGCCGCAGCCGGTGAGCGGGCGGATATCCATCGTCGTTGCGGTCATGTGGACGGCTCCTCCTTTCCCGATGCTGGCGAAGGACCTGACGACGGACTGTAACGTGCGTTACGATCGCGCATGGACACTGCGGACCGAGCGCTGGCCTGGCGCCATCTGGAACGTGCAGCGTGGCTCGGCGCCGACCGGAAGGACGTCGCCGAGGCTCTGTTGGCGCACGGCAGCATCGTGCGACTCGCCCCCGGTCAGTGGGCCCATGCCGAGGGCGACGATGAGGCCGGCATCGTCGTCGTGCTGGACGGCGTGGCGCATCTCCTCTGCAAAGCGCCGGGTGGCCGGGAGGTGCTGATCGGCCAGGCGGGACCCGGCGCGGCGATCGGGCAGACGACACGGTTTGGCGGCGGGCCACGGCTGGTGACCGTGATCTGCCAGGACGCCTGCACGCTGTTGCGCGTCTCGGACCGCGCCTTGAGCCGGATCGCGGCCGAAACCCCCGGGGTGTGGGAAGCGGTCGCGGCGCTGCTCTATCTCCAACTTCGCGGACTGCTGCAGCTGGCTGCGGAGATGACGGCCCTGGCGCCCCGCCAGCGGCTGGCGGGGCGGCTCGACCTGTTGAGCGGCGCCGAGGGCAGGCCGCTGCGGCTCAGTCAGGAGGCCCTGGCGGAAATGGTCGGGCTCAGCCGCAAGACCGTGAACGGCTACCTCGGCGCCTTCGAGCGCCAGGGACTGGTGCGGCGACGCTACGGAGTGGTCGAGGTCCTTGATCGCGCCGGGCTGCGCCGCATCGCGGCGAGCTGAGGTTCAGAGCCGCGTCCGAAGGGACCACAGCTCGGGGAAGCAGCGACGTTCGAGGGTCCGTTGGAGGTAGCTGCGGCCTTCCGTGCCGCCGGTGCCCCGCTTGCCGCCGATGATCCGCTCGACCGTCAGCACATGCTTGTGGCGCCAGGTGAGCAGGGCGTCGTCCAGGTCCACCAGCTTCTCCGCGAGCTGGTAGAGTTCCCAGTAGCGGCCGGTGTCCCGATAGACGGCAAGCCAGGCGTCCTCGACCGCCGCAGAGGGAACGTAGGGCTGGGTCACGTCCCGGGTCAGCACCTCGGCGGGGATCGACAGGCCATGGGCGGCCATGCGGTGGAGGGCGTCGTCGTAGAGGCTGGGCGCCTCGAGCGCGGCTTTCAGCACATCCATGGCTTCGTCGCCTTCCTCCTGGAAGGCGAGAAAGGCCGGGTCCTTGAGACCGAGCAGGTATTCGAGCGTGCGGAACTGCCAGGACTGGAAGCCCGAGCTGCTGCCCAGTCCGTCGCGGAAGCTGAGGTAGTCCGCCGGCGTCATGGTGGCGAGGACGTCCCAAGACAGGGTCATGATCGTCTGGATGCGGGAGACGCGGGCCAGGGCCTTGTAGGCGGGCTCGACCTCGCCCGAGCGGACGAGCCGCTTGGCCAGGCGCACCTCGTGGATGATCTCCTTCAGCCACAGTTCCTTCGTCTGGTGGATGACGATGAACAGCAGCTCGTCGTGGCGATCGGTCGTGGGGTGCTGGGCGCTGAGCAGTCGTTCCAGGCCCAGGTAGCTGGCGTAGGTGATGCGGGGCTGAGTCACGCAGGGGAGGGAGGCCGTTGGCGCGGCGCAAGTCAAGGCGGGTGCGTCAGCTCCCGGCGTCGGCCTTGGGTTCCGGCGGCGGGCAGACATCGGCGATGCGGCGGGCCTCGGTGCTGGCTTTGCCGGCGATGTCGAGGCCAAGGAACTCGGTGGCGATCTCGGCCGTCAGGTTGAAGCTGGTCGGCGTATAGGCGCCCGCGCCTTTCACCGCGACCTTGCGGCCCTTCTTGCTGACGCAGGTTCCCTTGAGGCGGATCTGGCCGCCGGAGATGACCTTGGTCGGGTAGGTGCAGGCGTAGTGGCGGTTGGACGGGCCGGCCATGAACTTGTCCACGTCCGCCGGCGTGATGCAGCGCCGCTCGGTCTTGCTCTGCTTGATGGGCGAGAGCAGGCGGTTGGTGGATTCCCAGTAGCCGGGCTGGATCGGCGGCGCGGCCATCGCCGGGGCGGCGGGCGCGGCGACGGCGGCGGCGAGGGCGAGAGCGGCAGGGAACAGGCGGTTCATCGGAGCGGACCTCGCGCAGGAATTCGGCGGCATGGTGGCGCGGGCAGGGGTCAGTCCGCGGTTTCCGCGGTTGCGCGGCTGTTGTCGATGGCGTGGCGATTGCGCTCCCGGATCTCGCGCCCCGCCTCGTCGTAGAGGAACGGCAGGAAAGCGTAGCGCCTGCCGCGAACCACCGGCGTCGCCTCGTGCTGGAGATTGCAGCAGAACACCAACGCGCCGCCGACGGGCGGGCGGTAGGTGTGGCGACCGAACTCGGGGAAGCGCAGGTCGCCGCCCTCGAAATCGTCGGTGAGGTTGATCGAGCAGGCGAACCGGCGATGCGCCGTGCCGACCGTCTCGTCGTCGCGGTGGGCCATGAAGTAGCCGCCCTCGTCCGCGTCGTAGCGGGCGACGAGATAGCGCTCCAGGCGTGTCGGATTGAACTGGAAGGCGCGGCGGATCATCGGCGCCAGGTTCCGCACCAGGGCGCGCCGGGTCTCTTCGCGGAGCGGATCCTCTTCGGCGATGTAGACGTCGCGGCGGCTCTTCATGCGGTCGAGGAGCCCGACCGTCTTGCCGTCGATGTCCCGCATCACGCCGGACAGGGCGCCGCCCCGGGCGTCGTAGTAGTCGACCAGGCGGCGGCAGAGGTCGCGGTCGAAGACACGTGGAACCAACAGCACGGGCGCCACCAGTGGCCGGCCAGCGTAGTCATTCAGCGGGGGCAGCGCGCGGATCTGCTCGAAGAGCGGCTCGGGCCGGTCGAGCGGGGCGCTGTCGATCTGCCGCATGGCGGGGTCAAGCAGGAACCAGGCCCCTTCGCCGGGGGACAGGTGGTAGAGCCGACGAACCTCGCCGTCGTGGTCGAAGAACCACCTCTGGCCGGGAAGCCGATCCTCGGGTGATTGAGGGCCAAGCGCCTCGGGCGCGACGAAGAACGCGGCGAGGCGGGTGTCGTCGAATAGCGGGCGCACGGACTCGAAGGCGGCGAGCGCCGCGTCGCGTTGCGGTCCTGCGGGGGGCAGGAATGCGATCAGGAGGAAGCGGCCGGCGGCCGTATTGAAATGATACTTGGGATTGACCCAGGTCACGGCCGAAAAGTCCGGCGCGATCTCGCCGACGGTGAAGGCGGGCAGGGCCCAGCGGCCAGTCATGCGGACGCCCCTTCGGGGCCGGGCCGGGCCGAGACCCGGGCTTCATAAGCCGCGCGGACTGCCGCGCCCTCCTCGTCGTAGAGGAATGGCAGGAAAGCGTAGCGACGCCCGCGCGTCACGCGGGTGGCTTCGTGCAGCAGGGCGCACGAGAAGACGACGGCTCCCCCCAGCGGCGGGCGATAGGTGGTCAGGCCGAATTCGGCAAAGCGAAGGTCGCCGCCCTCGAAGTCGTCGTTGAGGTTGATCGAGCAGGCGTAACGCCGGTGAGCGGTGCCCTGGGTGGTGTTGTCGCGATGAGGGTGGAAGACACCCTCGTCCGCCGCGTCGTAGCAGCTGACCAGGTAGCGCTCGATCCGAGTCGCGGTGAAGCCCTGCCCGCGTTTGATGAGGGGGAACAGGCGGCGGCGCAGCCGTTCGGCGATAGCGTCTCGCAACGTCTCGTCCTCGATCCAGATGTCGCGGCGCTTCTTGAGCTCGTCCATGACCGCGACCGTGCGGTCGCCCTGGTCGCGCATCACGCCGGTGAAGTCTCCGCCGTGGGCCTCGTGGCGGTGGACCAGTTCGGCGCAGAGCTCGGGCTCGAACACCCGGGGGACGATGAGAACCGGCGCGTGGACCGCCGCGCCCGCGTGCAGGTGGGGCGGGGGCAGGGTCGGCAGTCGCGAGAGCAGCGCCGCGCCTGCTTCGATGGGCGAACTGGTGATCGCCCGGAGCGTGGGATCGAGCAGCAGCCAGTGTGGTTCGGGGCCGAAACGCTCGGTGATGGCGCCGCTGAGGTCGTAGACCCACCGCAGGCCGCGCACGTCGCGCGCGCCCTGGACCCACTGGCGGTCGCGCAGCACGACGATGGCGGTGAGACGGGCGTCGTCGAACAGGCGCTGGTGGGCGGCCAGGGTCCTGATCGCCTCGGCGCGGGCCTGCGGGTCCTCGGGGGCGAACAGCAGCAGGACGTAGCGGCCAGCGGCGCTGTCGAAAGCGAATTCGGGGCTGGAAGCCGACGGCGCGATGAACCACGCCACCGGCTGACCGGAAAGGTACGCCATGGCGGGAACCTAGTGGTTGGCGCGGGAAACGTCACGGGGCCGGCCCGCGGACGGCGCGCAGTATTGGCACCCTGCGCGCGCGTGCGTGCGTACGTACACGCGCGAAGTGGCGCGCAGCGGCGGGGGGTGCTAACGATAGGGCCTACCGGACAAGTCCGATTCTGACGGCGTTTCTCTCCCTTGACCGAAGACAACACCACGACCCCTCCCGAACAAGGGCCCGGGGGCATCGCCCCTATCGCGATCGAGGACGAGCTGAAGCGCTCGTATCTCGACTACGCCATGAGCGTGATCGTGAGCCGCGCGCTGCCCGATGTGCGCGATGGCCTGAAGCCGGTCCACCGGCGGATCCTGTTCTCGATGGGCGAGCAGGGGCACACCCCTGACCGCAGCTATGTGAAGTCGGCCCGCGTGGTCGGCGACGTGATGGGTAAGTACCACCCGCACGGCGACGTCGCGATCTACGATACCTTGGTGCGCCTGGCGCAGCCGTTCTCGATGAACCTGCTGCTGATCGACGGCCAGGGGAACTTCGGTTCGGTCGACAATGATCCGCCCGCGGCCATGCGCTACACGGAAAGCCGCATGACCCGCGCCGCCATGGCGATCCTGGCGGACCTCGATAAGGACACGGTCGACTTCAAGGACAACTACGACGGCACCGAGCAGGAGCCGGTTGTCCTGCCGTCGCGGATTCCGAACCTGCTGGTGAACGGCGCGGGCGGTATCGCGGTGGGCATGGCCACCAATATCCCGCCCCATAACCTGGGCGAGGTGGTCGACGCCTGCCTGGCCTACGTGGACAATCCGGACATCGGCCTCGACGATCTGCTGGACATCGTTCCGGGGCCGGACTTCCCGACCGGCGGCCAGATCGTGGGCCGCACCGGACCGCGCACGGCGCTGATGACCGGCCGCGGCTCGGTGGTCATGCGCGGCCTCGCGACGGTCGAGGAGATCCGCAAGGATCGCGAAGCCATCATCATCACCGCCATCCCGTACCAGGTGAACAAGGCTGCGCTGGTCGAGCGCATCGCCGAACTGGTGCGCGAGAAGCGCGTCGAGGGCGTCGCCGACCTGCGCGACGAGTCCGACCGCCAGGGCATGCGCATCGTCATCGAGATGAAGCGCGACGCCTCGGCCGACGTGCTGCTGAACCAGCTCTACCGCTTCACGCCGCTGCAGACCTCGTTCGGGGTCAACATGCTGGCCCTGAACCGCGGTCGGCCCGAGCAGATGGGCCTGAAGGAGATGATCACCGCCTTCGTGGATTTCCGCGAAGAGGTCGTCGTCCGGCGGGTGAAGTTCGAGCTCTCCAAGGCCCGCGACCGCGGGCACGTCTTGGTGGGCCTGGCCATCGCCGTGGCCAACATCGACGAGTTCATCCACATCATCCGCTCGTCCAAGGATCCTACCGAGGCGCGTGAGCGCCTCGTGGCCCGCGACTGGCCAGCGGGCGACATGCTGCCGCTGGTCGAGCTGATCGCCGACCCTCGCACGATCGTGGTCGACGGCAAGGAGATCCGGCTCACAGACGAACAGGCTCGCGCCATCCTGGCGCTGACGCTGTCGCGCCTGACCGGCCTCGGCCGCGACGAGATCTTCGGCGAGGCTCGCGAGCTGGCCGACACCATCCGCGGCCACCTGGAGATCCTGGCCAGCCGCGAGCGGGTCATGGGCATCGTCCGCCAGGAGCTGGAGGAGGTGAAGGCCCAGTTCGCCGTGCCCCGCCGCACCGAGATCGTGGACGGCGACGCCGACGTCGAGGACGAGGACCTCATCGCCCGCGAGGACATGGTCATCACCGTGACCCACGGCGGCTATGTGAAGCGCACGCCGCTGGCGATCTACCGGACCCAGCACCGGGGCGGGAAGGGCCGCTCGGGCATGGCGACCAAGGAAGAGGATGCCGTTACGCGGGTGTTCTCGGCCAACACCCACACGCCGATGCTGTTCTTCTCGTCCGGCGGCAAGGCCTTCCAGCTCAAGGTCTGGCGCCTGCCGGTCGGCACGCCGACGTCGCGGGGCAAGGCCTGGGTGAACCTGCTGCCGATCGAGCCGGGCGAGAGCATCACGTCCATCCTGCCGCTGCCCGAGGACGAGGCGACGTGGGACCAGTACGACGTGATGTTCGCGACGCGCTCGGGGAACGTGCGCCGGAACAAGCTCTCGGACTTCATCGGCATCAAGCGCAACGGCAAGATCGCCATGAAGCTGGACGAGGGAGACGCGATCATCGGCGTCGGCGTGTGCAACGCCGAGCAGAACGACATCCTGCTGACCACCGCGCTCGGCCGCTGCATCCGATTCGCCACCGAGGAGGTGCGGGTGTTCGCCGGCCGTGATTCGACCGGGGTGCGCGGCATCCGGCTCGCCGAGGGCGACAGCGTCATCTCGATGGCGATCCTGCGCTCGGTCGAGGCCACCGCGGACGAGCGGGCAGCCTATGTGAAGCACGCCAACGCCATGCGTCGGGCGGCCGTCGGCGAGGGCGAGGACGTCGAGGACGCGGCCGTCGCCGAGGACGAGGAGGAAGCCGTCGGCGACGCGGCCCTGTCGCCCGAGCGGATCGCCCAGCTGGGCGCCGCCGAGGAGGTGATCCTCACCGTCTCGACCGAAGGGTACGGCAAGCGGACCTCCGCCTACGAGTTCCGCCGCACGGGCCGTGGCGGGCAGGGCCTGCTGGCGCAGGACCTCACCAAGCGCGGCGGCAGGCTGGCGGCCTCGTTCCCGGTGGACGAAAGCGACCAGATCCTGCTGGTCACCGACCAGGGGCAGCTGATCCGCACGCCGGTGAGCCAGGTGCGCATGGTCGGCCGCAACACCTCGGGCGTGATCATTTTCCGCACCAGCGCGGACGAGCACGTGGTCTCCGTGGAGCGGCTGGCCGACCAGGGCGAGGACGACAGCGAAGGCGACGAAGCGTCGGCCGGGACCGACGGCCAGGCGTAAGGGGGCGCCGGACGGGGTGGCCGACCGCTAGAGCGCGGCCTCCACCTGGTCGAGCACCGAGGCCCAGTCGTCGGGACGTGCCTGGCGGAACAGTCGCATCGAGGCGTACCACGGGCTGTCGGTCCGTCCGCGAAGCCAACGCCAGTCCTGGCCGCGAATGGGCAGCAACGTCCAGCAGGGCCGACCGAGGGCGCCGGCCAGATGCGCCACCGAGGTGTCGACGCTGACCACGAGGTCCAGTTGTTCGATGATCGCGGCGGTGTCCGCGAAATCGGCGACACCCGTGTCCTCCGGCTGGAGGCTGACAGCGCCCAGGTCCAGCAGGCGCTGGGCCTGTTCGTCCGGCAGGGACTTCGCCGCGGCGTTGAAGCCGGTCGGACTGGTTCGCCACATGACGCCCACGCCGCCGCCGCGGCCGCGCCATCGCTCGCGCCGGTCGGGCGGAGCCTGGAGATAGGGCGCGCCCGACAACGTCTCCAGCGTCACGCCGAGCCGGTAGGGCAGGGAGAAGCAGCGGATCCAGTAGTCGTGGCGCCCGATCGCGGCGCGCTCGTCCTTGTCCACGGCGACCACCTGGGCGACACCCGGAGCCTGTGCGAGCAGCGCTGTCAGCGGCCGGCGCGTGGCCAGGGTCACGCGCGCGCCGCGGTCGGCCAGGTCCGCGGCGAAGCGGGCGAGCATGATCTGGTCGCCGAATCCCTGCTCCACGCCGACCAGGATGGAGCGGCCTTCGAGGGGCTCGCCGCGCCACTCGGGAAAGCTCACCTCGATGGGCGGCGCGGCGTCTGGGCGGACGACGGTGCGGGCCTCCATCAGCGGCCAACCCTCCGCATAGCGGCCCGCGGCCAACAGCGCCGCGCCGACCCGCAGGCTGGCGCCCAGCACGGCCAGGTCCGTCGGCCGCGCCTCGCGCGCCCGCTTCAGCCAGGCCAGGGCTTCGTCCGGCTCTTCCAGGTCGGCATGGCAGAGGGCGATGTTGCAGGCGAGATTGACCGTCAGGACGCGCGCGGCGACGTCCTGATAGAGCGCCAGGGCCTCTCTCGTCCGGCCGGCCCGTTGCAGCCTGAAGGCCTCGGAGAAGCGCGCGGTGTCGTCGGTCATCGCAGGCCGGTATCACCTCACCCTGGGTAATCGCCAAGCGCTTCGTGGCTGCCATGGTCGAAGTTTGCCCTTGCCAGATGACGCTTCGGCGGCGAAAGGGCGACAGGTGGTGTTGGGGACCCTTAGCGCATGACCCGCGTCGGCCTCTATCCGGGCACGTTCGATCCCATTCATAACGGGCACACGGACATCATGGGCCGTGCGGCCAAGCTGGTGGATCGCCTTGTGATCGGGGTCGCCATCAACGCCGGCAAGGGGCCGCTGTTCGACCTCGACGAGCGCGTGGCGATCGTCGAGGAAGCCGTGGCGCCTCTCCGCAACCAGGCCGAGATCGTGGTGCAGCCGTTCGAGGGCCTGACCATGCACTTCGCCCGGGAAATGGGCGCGCAGGTGATCGTGCGCGGCCTGCGCGCTGTGGCGGACTTCGAATTCGAGTTCCAGATGACCGCCATGAACCAACAGCTCGATCGCGAGATCGAGACGGTCTTCTTCATGGCCGATCCCCGGCACCAGGCGATCGCCTCCAAGCTGGTGAAGGAGATCGCGGTCCTGGGCGGCGACGTGACCAAGTTCGTCAGCCCGTCCGTGAAGGACCGCCTTATGGCCAAGGTCGGCCGGGCCTAGCCTGCGCCGCATTCGGCCGCTACGAGGGCGTCCATGAAGCTTGCGACCGCCCTGATCGCTGCCGCCGTGGCGGCGACCCCCGCCTTCGCCCAGAAGAAGCCCGTGGCCGCGCCAGCGCCCGCCGCCGCGCCCCAGCCTGGCGCGCCGACCAACGCGGACTGGCGCACGCCCAATCCCGACGACGTGCTGGTGATCGACACCAACAAGGGCCGGATCATCGTGGAGATGATCCCCGAGGTGGCTCCGCTGGCGACGACGCGCTACCGCGAACTGGCGCGCGAACACTTCTACGACGGCCAGACGTTCTTTCGGGTGATCGACGACTTCATGGCTCAGACGGGCGACCCCGACAACCGCGGGACCGGCTCGTCCAGCAAGCCCGACGTCCCGGCCGAGTTCCAGTTCCGGCGGGGGCCGCAGACGCCGTTCGTCCTGGCGGTCGACCAGAGCGTCGCCGAAGTGGGCTTCGTGAAGTCGCTGCCCGTCACGACGCAGTCGTTCATGCTTGCCCCGATGACCCGGGACGGGAAGGTCTCCGGCTATGCGCTCTACTGCCCCGGCGTGGCCGGCGCGGCGCGGGGCGAGGCCGAGGACTCGGCGAACAGCCAGTTCTTCCTGATGCGCGCCAATTATCCGAAGCTGGAGCGCCGCTACACCGCCTGGGGGCGGGTGATCTTCGGTCAGTCGGTGGTGGCGGCGATCAAGGTCGGTGAACCGGTCGCCGATCCGCAGGACCGTATGGAACGCGTACGCCTGCTCAGCGATATGCCTGAGAAGGAACGGCCGAAGATCCGGGTCATCGACCCGGCCGGTCCCTGGTTCAAGGCCGAGATCGCCCGGGCCCGCGCGGCCACGGGCGCCAATTTCACGGCCTGTGATGTCAACATTCCAGTCGAGGTAAAGTGATGGACGCCGAAAACACCCTGATCATGGAGCTGGAAAGCGGCCCCGTGACGATCAAGCTGCGGCCCGACCTTGCGCCGAAGCACGTGGAACAGATCAAGTCGCTGGCGCGCGAGGGCTTCTACGACGGCGTGGTGTTCCACCGTGTGATCCCGGGCTTCATGGCCCAGGGCGGCGACCCCACCGGCACCGGTATGAGCGGGTCGTCCAAGCCGAACCTGCCGGCCGAGTTCAGCCGTGAGCCGCACGTGCGGGGCGTCTGCTCCATGGCCCGCACGGCCAACCCGAACTCGGCGAACAGCCAGTTCTTCATCTGCTTCGACGACGCCCGCTTCCTCGACGGCCAATACACCGTCTGGGGTGAGGTGACCGAGGGCATGGAGCATGTCGACGCACTGCCGAAGGGCGAGCCGCCGCGCAGCCCCGGCAAGATCGTCTCCATGAAGGTCGCCGCAGACGCCTGAGGCGTCATTCAGCGCGGCTGGACCGGCGCGAGCGTGACGATCAGGGGGTAGTGGTCCGAGCCTACGTTCGGACCGCGCTCCACCTTGACCGTGGCCCAGCCGGGGCCTGCGTACACGTGGTCGATCGGGAGGACGGGCAGGGGCCAGTCCCGCCCCATGACCCGGGCCGGCCAGGTCGGGATCGCCCGGTCGCGCCGGGTGAGGCCCAGGCCTTGATCCAGGCGTCGAAGCTGGGCCGACCAAGGCGTGGCGTTGAAGTCGCCGGTGAGGATCAGTCGCTCGCGGGGCAAGGCTCGAACGACGCGTTCCAGACCCCGTAGCTGGGCCGGCGTCTCGGGCCAGGTCGGCCAGCCCACGTGGGTGGTGGCGACCTCCATCGGTCCTTCGGGCCGCCGATAGGTGGCGTTTACGAAGGCGAGGTCTGCGTCGACCCGCGGCCGGTTCATGAGCGCATACTGCTCAGGCGTGAAGATGATCAGGTCACCGTGCGCCCCGGCGGTGCGCCATCCCGTGCGGCGCAGGATCAGGTCCCGCAAGTCATGGCGGGCCTCGGTGATCGTCACGACGTCCGGCTGTTGGGCGATCACCCAGTCGGCGATTCGAGCGATGTCGGCATTGGCCCGGCGGGCGTTGATCTGGATGACCTTGATCCGGCCGGGCGCGTCGGCCGCGGCCGCGGGACCGGTGGTGCGAACGAACTCGGGGATCACCAGCACGGCGCTCGCACACAGCGCCGCTCCGCCGAATACGAGGCTCGTGCGCCGGAACGGCAGGCGGGCCAGGATCGAGAGCGCCAGCACCCCGATCGCCGCCAGGCCGTAGAGCGGCGCGAAGTGGGACCAGACGTCGAGCGTGTGGCTCGCGCCGCCGCCAAGAGACAGTCCCGCGCCGAGCGCGGCCGTCGCCGCGCCCAGCACCGCGCCCCCGCCCAGCGTGCTGCGAACAATCCCCTGGCGCGCCGCCACCGAACCCCCGACCTTGACGTGGACGCGCCCACATGCGCTTCACCTCGCCCTTCATGAAGCTTGCCGACTTCGATTTCCACCTGCCCGACGAGCGGATCGCGCTCCGGCCCGCCAGCCCGAGGGATTCGGCGCGCCTGCTGCTGGTCCAGCCGGGGGCGCCGCTCGATGACCTGCACGTGCGCGACCTGCCCGGACTGCTGCGGGCGGGGGACGTGCTGGTGGTCAACGACACGCGGGTCATTCCCGCCCGCCTGAAGGGCGTGCGTATTCGCGGCGAGAGCCGGATCGCCGTCGAGGCCACCCTGCACCAGCAGCGGGAGGGCCACGTGTGGACCGCCTTCATGCGGCCGGGGAAGAAACTCTCGCCCGGCGATCGGATTAGCTTCGGCGAGTCGTCGGACCGGGCGTGCCTGCTCGGAACGCTGGACGCCACGGTGAGGGAGAAGGGCGAGGGCGGCGAGGTCACCCTGGCGTTCGACCTCTCGGGCCCCGATCTCATGGCCGCCATCGCCGAGCGGGGGATGATGCCCCTGCCGCCCTACATCGCGGCCAAGCGGGGCGAGGATGCGCAGGACCGCGCCGACTATCAGACCGTCTATGCGGCTGAGGACGGGTCGGTCGCCGCGCCCACGGCGGGCCTGCATTTCACGCCCGAGCTGCTGGCGCGGCTCCAGGCCATGGGCGTGGGCTTCGAGCGGGTGACCCTGCACGTGGGGGCCGGCACCTTCCTGCCCGTGAAGACCGACGACATCGCCGAGCACCGGATGCACGCCGAATGGGGCGAGGTGGACGCTGAGACCGCGGAGCGCCTCAACGCGGCGCGGGCGGCGGGCGGACGGATCGTCTGCGTCGGCACCACCTCGCTGCGTCTCCTGGAGAGCGCCGCGGACGAGGACGGGACCATCCGCCCGTTCGCCGCGGAGACGGCCATCTTCATCACGCCGGGGTACCGTTTCCGCGCCGTGGACGGGCTGATGACCAACTTCCACCTGCCGAAGTCGACGCTGTTCATGCTGGTGTCCGCATTCGCGGGCTTCGAGACGATGAAGGCGGCCTACGCCCACGCCATCGCCGAGGGCTACCGCTTCTATTCCTACGGCGACGCGAGCCTGCTCTGGAGGGCGGCCTGATGGCGGCATTCCCGTTCGCGGTGGCCGCGACCGATGGCCGGGCGCGCACCGGAGTGCTGTCGACCCCGCGGGGCGAGATCCGCACGCCCGCCTTCATGCCCGTGGGCACCGCCGGCACGGTGAAGGCGCTGACGGTGGAGCAGGTCGCCGCCACCGGGGCGGACATCATCCTCGGCAACACCTATCACCTGATGCTTCGGCCGACGGCCGAGCGGGTGCGCCGCCTGGGCGGGCTGCACCGGTTCATGCGCTGGGAGAAGCCGATCCTGACGGACAGCGGCGGCTTCCAGGTCATGTCGCTGTCCAAGATCTCCAAGGTCACGGAGGAGGCGGTCACCTTCCAGAGCCATCTGGATGGCAGCCGGCACGTGCTGTCGCCCGAGCGGTCGATGGAGATCCAGGCCGACCTCTTAGGGTCTGACATCGTCATGCAGCTGGACGAACTGGTCGCGCTGCCGGCGGACGAGGCGAGAGCGGCCGACGCCATGCGCCGCTCGGCACGCTGGGGAGAGCGGTCGAAGGCCTATTTCGGCGCGCGTGACGCGCAGGCGCTGTTCGGCATCCAGCAGGGGGGCACCTGGGAGCACCTGCGGCGCGAATCGGCCGAGCGGATGGTCGAGACGGGCTTCGACGGCTATGCCATCGGCGGCCTGGCGGTAGGCGAGGGCCACGAGGCCATGGTCGAGGTGCTGGACTTCGCGCCCGCCATGCTGCCGGTCGACCGGCCACGCTATCTGATGGGGGTGGGCAAGCCGATCGACATCGTCGAGGCGGTGTTCCGCGGCGTCGACATGTTCGACTGCGTGCTGCCGACCCGCTCGGGCCGCCACGGTCAGGCCTGGACGTGGGACGGGCCGATCAACCTGAAGAACGCCCGCTTCGCCGAGGACGACAGTCCGCTGGACGCGACCAGCGAAGTCTCGGCCAGCCGCGACTATTCCAAGGCCTATCTGCACCATCTGGTGAAGGCGAACGAGATCCTCGGGCAGGTGCTGCTCTCTTGGCACAACCTCGCCTTCTTCCAGGCGCTGATGGCCGAGATGCGCGCGGCGATCGCCGAGGGGCGGATGTCGGCCTTCCGCGCCGAGTTCGCAGCCCGGCAGCGGCGCGAGGGGCTCTAGCGGGTCGGGTACTTCGGGGAGAAGCGCCCGCCGGTCGCTCCAGGCGCGGCGGTCGGCTTCGCCGGCGCCAGTGCGGCCCGCTCATGCGACGGCGTCGCCGGCGGCATGCACCCCCGGGATTCGCCCAGTCCCTTGAGATAGGCGCGGCGGACGTTGCCCGCGATGATCGCCGACTGCACAAGCTTGTCGTGCGCCTCCGCGCCGGTCAGCTTGCGCACCCAGCCCCGAAACGGGATCGCGTCCGAGGCGAGGTCGGCCGCTGCGCCCAGCGCCGTCTGCTTGCCCCGATCCATGAGGTTCTCGTCGCCGGGCGGAATGCGGTCGATGTCGGGGCCGAGCGCCTCGTCCAGTGGCCGGACCAGGGCGATGAGCTGGCTGCAGCGCCATTTGGCCGGCGGACGCTTGTAGGGATCCGAGAGAGCCTCCAGCAGCACCTCCGGGATCTTGGCGCGTACGACGTTCAGATCGCGCAACGGGGCGGTGACCGCGCCCTGGACGCTCTCACGCTTCAACTGTTCGGACGTCTTGACCTGGTTGGCCGGATCGGGCGGTGGCGGGGGCGCGGGCCGGGTGGGGGCTGTGGTTCGCGCGGCGGGCCGGCCCTGGGCGACGGCGTCGGCGCCCAGAGCCGTGGCCAGGGCGAAGGAGACAACCAGACGGAGAGCAATCCAGCGCATGCGGCGAACATGGCGCCGACCTGTGGCGCTGTTAAGGCCGAGCCTGAAGATGCGGGCTTTCCCTTTGCCGCGGAGCCCTCTAGTTTCCGCGCCGCTTCGCCCAGAGCCCTCTTAACGGACGGCTGCTGCGACGAGGGCCGGTAGCTCAGTGGTAGAGCATTCGACTTTTAATCGAATGGTCCTGGGTTCGACCCCCAGCCGGCCTACCATTTTCGCGTGGAGTAAGGCGCAGCGCACGCCAGACTTCCTGCCGAAGATGGGCGTTCGAAAACACAAGAAATTTCGGGTAATCAGCGCCTTGTAGCAACAAGCTGAGGCTTGGCGATCCGATGCTCAAGCCCGTGAATCCAGCGCCACATCGGGCCGTGCACGGAAAGCAGGACAGCCACCACGGCGATCCTGAGCGGGTCCTGGAAGCTCATCATGGCCAGCACCAGCAGCGCCAGCAGAGACCAGGTCCAGAGGGTGTTAAGGTTAATCCGGGGCATGGGCGCATCAGGCGCCGTTTCCCGTCGGCTGACAAGGGGCGGGGTCTAGCCCGCGCAGCGCTCGGGGCGGGTGGCGTTCTCGATCACCGGCCCGTGGACGTTGGCTGGCAGCGGACGCGCCGCAGCCATGGCGACGTGGACAGCGGCGGTGCGACAGCGGGGGGCCTGGGTCTCGATCTGCAGGGTAAGCGGGCGGGCCGCATCGTCCCAACGCAGCCGGCAGCGCAGGATGCTGCCCTCCGCAGCGGCGTCGAGGGCGCAGGGGCCCGGATCCCGGACGGCTCGCGCCGGGGCGGCGCCGTTCTCGATTACAGGCGCGGCATGTGCCGCAGCCGGCAGGACGACCAGAAGAGCGATGAGTCCGAACGCGCCGCGCATTCCGAGGGCCTCCTGCAGGGTGGCCGACAGGTTGCCACGAGTCGTTGCGTATCAGGCGAGCCGGCTGGCCACTGAGAGCATGTGCGCGGCCAGTCGTCGAGCAGCCGCGACGGGCGGCGCGATGAGTCGGCGGGCGGTGCTCGCGAGCGCGCGGAAGGGCGCCTCGCGGCGCGGGGGGGCGGCAGCCGGCGGCGTCGCGTCCGCGGGCGAAGGCGGCGTCTCCGTCGCCGTGGCGATCCGCTGCGTGGGCGCGCGCACCGAGTCCACGACTTCGGGCGTCACGACGATGGCCAGCTCGCGACGGTCGTCCGCCACCTGGAGCGCCCGCAGCAACGACCCGACCACAGGTATCTGGCCGAGCCATGGCGGCCCGCGGGTCGCCCGCCGGCCGTAGTCCTCGAACAGCCCGGCGATCAGATAGCTCTCGCCGTCGCCGAGGTCGGCGGTGGTGGCGGCCCGACGCACGAGCAGGGCCGGGACGTTCACGTTCGCCACTCGCAGGCTCACCGCCGGGTCGACGCTGCTGAGCTGGGCGTCCAGTTCGAGGCGCACCAGGCCGTTGGACTGGATGGTCGGGGTGAAGCGCAGGGCGGCGCCGTAGGGCTTGAACTCCAGCGTGAGCCCCCCGTTGGCGTCGGGAACCGGGTAGGGGATCTCGCCGCCCGCGTGGAAGCTCGCCGGCTCGCCCGACCGGGCGACGAGTGTGGGCTCGGCCATGATCTCCAGTTGCCCACGGGTCTCGAGCGCGCGGAGGCGGGCATTGAGCTGATAGTCGCCCGGTGTCAGGCGTAGCGTGGCCACACCCGCCGGCGGCTCGGCGCCCAGCGGCCCGCTACCCAGCGCCAGCGACGCCTGGCCGGTTCGGTCGAGCTGCAGCTCTCCGCCGAGGTCGCGGAGGCCGCGCCGGCTGATCTCGAGGATGCGGACTTGCAGCCTCACCTGCGCGCCCCGGACTGTCAGGCGGGACAGGACGGCGTCCGGCGCGGCCCGACCGGCCAGGTCCTCGGCGATGGCTGCCACGCCGGGGCTGGAGACTTCGCCGTCGAGCATCACCCCGCCGGCGACTGGGGTCACGGTGATCCGTTCGTCGGGGAGCGCCTGGGTCAGGCTCTCTTGCAATTCCCCTGCGTCCGGGCCGACCTCGACGTCGACGGTCTGGGAGAGGCGGCCCTGCCGGTCGTAGACAAGAATGTTGGCGGCGCCTGGCTGGCGGCCAATCACATAGAGCGCGTCATGGCCGGCAGACCCTACTTCGATTACCTCGGGTTGGCTGACGACCACCTTGCCGACGTCGCCTCTGGCGCGCAGGGCGAGGGTCTTGTCGAGCGGGGCATGGAGCCGGACGTTAGGCGCCGGTTCGCTGGCCAGCTCGTTCGCGTTGGCTTCGGTGAGCGGCGTCAGCAGGCCGGCCGCCACGCAGGCGAGCGCGGATCCCACCGCCTTCAGGCGCTTAGCCGAGAGGGTCCGGAGACCCGCGGCGAGGGCGCGACACCACTCCATGTGCGACCTGATGCCACAGAGGGTCTGGTCGTATGCCTAACGAACGTGGTTTCGAAGCCATGAACGAAGAACGCCGCCCCGAGGGGCGGCGCTGGTCGATCAGGAGCTGGTCGGCGGTCGATCAGTTCGACTGCGGCGCGGCGCCCGACTTGGCGAGGTAGGCGTCGAGCGCCTGGCGGGCCACGGTATTGCAGCCGCTGGTCTCAGCCACACGGACGATGTCGTCCAGGGTGGTCAAGGTCTCGATCGCCGGGCAGATGCCGCCGCGACGGGCCCCGAAGGTGCGGCCTTGCGGCGGCGGTTCGACCAGGGCGCGGAGAGTCTCGAAGCGAGCCGCGTCGGCCGCCGCGAGCTTGCCGCCCGGAATGGTCGCCCCGGCGGCGGCGCCGCGGACGGTGACCACCTCGCCGGTGGCGCGCATGAGCGTCAGGGTCTTACCGGCGCCGAGCGCCACGCGGGCGCCGGCGTCATAGGCCTGGCCCTTCTTGATGGCCGGATCGCTCGAGCTCACGACGATGTAGTCGCTGGCGGCGGCGACGCCGCCGAACGCGAGGGACAGAGCAACGCCGATCAGTAGCTTACGCATATTTGGTTCACCCCCATGAGGCGGTCAGGTTTCGATGGTGCGCAGGTCGTCCGAGTACCACATCGGCGCCGTGAACGGTATCTGAACCCGCTGCGTACAGCTTCATGTACGCGGCGTTTTGACGCGCAGACGCAGGATTCCGAACTTGGCGAGCCAGAGGAGTCCCCTTTCGAGAAAGGCGCGGCGCTCCGCGGGAACCTCTTCAAGGAGCGCGCCGACCGTGCGCGGACCGGCAGCCAGGTAGGCCACGAGCGCCTCGACCTCGTCCGACGAGGGCAGGCGAGCCGCCGGCTGGCGAACGGATGCGCGGCCGAGCAGTTCGGTCGCCTCGCCCTCGGCCAGGGGACGGTCGAGCAAGACCTCGTCGTCGGGGGCCAAGGCGGCCGTCGGATAGGCGGCGAACATCCGGAAGGGGTCGGGGCGGTAGGGATTCTCCCGCGGGGGCTGCTCGGGGGCGGCAGCCCGCCGCCTGGCGAGCTCGGCCCACAGCGCCTGGTACTGCGGGATGACCACGCGCCAGTCGAACACATCATGGGCGCGGGCCCGGCCGGCAGCGCCCATGCGCCGGCGCAGGTCGGGATCGGCGAAGAGTGTGGCGAGCGCCTCGCCTGCGTCGCCGACGTCGACGGCGGTGAGCAGCGCGGCGCCCCCTGCATAGGCCTCGTAGCCCATCACTCGCTGGGCGTACGCGTAGGCGAGGTCGGCGCCCAGTCCGGGACGCGGCGTGAGCGTGCGGATGCGGAAGCCGTCGACGCCGTGGCGCACGGTGTCGCGATAGCCGTCCCAGTCGCTGACGACACAGGGAAGGCCTGCGGCCATCGCTTCCAATGGGGTCAGGCCGAAGGTCTCCTGCACGTTGTCGGACAGCGAAAGGAAGACGTCCGCCGCCGAGACGATCTCGTCGCGGGTGGTGGCGAGGGTGTCGGGCGCCTGCCGGATCCGCACGTCGGGGCAGAACGCCGTGGCGGCGGCTAGGAAGGCTTCCTCCTCCTCGACCTTGCGGGCCCCGCCGAACATGACCCAGTAGACCGGTTTTCCGAGCCTCCGGGCGGCCTCCTGCAACGCGAGCCCCATGGGGCCGGGGTGCATCTTGGTCGTGACGCTGAAGCGGCCGAGGTGGAGCGCGACAGGAGCGTCGTCGGGGATGTCGAGGCGCGCTCGCCAGCGCTGGCGGGCCGCGGGGTCCTGGCGGAAATCTTCGGCGTGGACGCCGAGGGGAATGGTGACGAGCTGGGCGGGCGGGATGCGAGCCGCGCCGAGGCGCTCGTGAAGGTAGCCGGCGACCCCTTCGAGCAACGCCTCTACCGCGCGCCGGCCGGGCTCGGAGGTGCAGACCAGCGCATCCCATGGCTCCACGGGCGCCAGCAGCAGCGCCGCGATCTCGTCCATGATGTAGGTCTCGGCGATCGTGTGGGTGACGCCGGTGAGGGACCAGCCATGGGCCCCGAAGGCGCGCCGGGCCCAGGCCTCGCCCTTCATTTCGGGGGTGGGGATGTAGAGCGCCCCGGCCTCGGCCAGGCGGTGGCGGTCGCCCTTGCCCAGCCAGTTGATCGGGCGATCCACGGGGCCGAGGCGGTCGAGAAGCGCCTCCAACTCGGCCGGGTCCTGGTCGTAGGCGTTCCAGAAATGGAAGCGTTCGACGTCGGCGTGCTTCAGGAACCCGCGGAGGAAGCCTTCGCCCGCGGAATTGCGTCCCATCGGCCGTGGGATCGAGGCGTCATACGGCTCGGTGTTCAGCTGGATCGCGACGTTGGCCATGGCGCGTGGCGGCGTCCGCGACGGGACGCCGCCCTCAGTTCGCCGCCGTGCGCGCCGAGGCCGACGGCAGCGGCTTCGACCCGTCGCCGACGATCGTGAACGGCGCCCAGAAATAGGGATGCGAGAACTGCTCCGTCTGGATCAACGCCCGCTGCGCCTGGCCCATGGCTTCGGCCTTGTTGGGCGCGCCGGACGAGAACATCCCGGTCATCAGCCGCACAGTGGCCACAGAGTCCACCGACCAGTGCGAGACGATCAGGGAGCGGCCACCCGCATAGATGACCGCGCGGGTCAGGCCGCCGAGGGCTTCGCCGCCCCCCTGCATGCCCGTGGTCGTGGCGTCGCCGCCCGAGCCCCCGGTATCGCAGGCCGACAGCACGACAAGGTCGGCGTCGAGCTTCAGGTCGAGAATCTCGCTGGCGTCCAGCAGGCCGTCCGAGCCCTCGGCCCCGACCGAGGTCATCAGCGCTGGCTCGGGCAGGCAGGCCGACGGCTGCGGCAGCAGCCCATGGGTGGCGAAGTAGAGCACCTGGTAGTCGGACAGGTCCTTTCGATCCTTGACCGACTCGTCGGTGAACGCGGCGCCCGTGACGATCTGGCCGGGATCGGACGAGCCCATGCTGGCCGCCACCTGGCGCACCTCGTCGGCAGTGTCCGGCAGCGCCGGCATCTGCATCAGCGCCAGGCGGGTGTTCTCGCAGACGTTCGAGATGTCCCGGTTCGAGCGCAGGCTGACCGAACGGCGCATCATTCCCGAATAGGCCCGCGGGTCGGACTTGGCCGGCGTGGTCGGATCGGCGAAGGCCAGGAACGGACGGGCGGCGCGGGACGGCGCAAAGGCGCGCGACTGCATGAAGCTGGCGGCCGAGAGTACGAGAGAGGAGTCGACCTTCGACCCGAGCCACGCCACCTGGCGATAGTCCGGATCCATGCCGTCGCCCGCCTTGGCAAGCAGCGCCGACGGATCGGCGGTGACCAGCGTGGCGACGGGCAGGGAGATCAGCGCGCCGTCGGGTTCGTAAACCAGCCGGCGGGCGGCCAGCACGTCGCCGGCCACCGGGCCGAACAGTTTCTGGAACAGCTGATACGAGCGGGCGACGTCGAACGGCGGCAGGCTGTCCTCGGCCTGGAATGGCCGGCGCAGGGCCACGACGGCCGCATTCGCCGCGCCGCGATCGATGTCGATCACATAGGGCTTGGCCGCCGTCTGCGAGACCAGCATCCCGTAGCCGCGGCCGCTGAGCAGCAGCACCTTCACATAGACCTCGTCCTTGCCGAGGGTCTTCTGGAGGTTGGCGAGGGAGGCCTGCGACGAGACCAGCTGCGCGTAGCGCGGATTGGCGGAGAGCAGCTGCGATTCCAGTCCGTCAGCCTGGGTCTGCAGGGCCTTCAACCGGGCTTCCAGCTCGTCGCGCTCCTGGCCGACATAGGCGTTGGCGGCCTGCAGGTTTGCCGCCTGGGCCTCGGCGGCGCGCAGCTCGCGGCGGGTGTCGTCGAGCGCCCGGACCAGGCCGGTGACCGCGCTGTCGCCCGAGGCCACGCGGGCCGCAAGCTTGGAGACGGTCTGGGCGGTGGCGTTGGAGACCACGCTGGCGGCGGCGTTGAAGAAGCGCGCGCGGTAGTCGTCGGCCCGCGCGGGGTCGGTCCCGATGCGCTTGATCAGCAGGTCGAAATAGGGCGCCGCGTCGTCGGCCGACGCGCCCAGCGCGCCGCGCTGCTGCTGGAACAGCTCGAAGGCGCGAGCGTAGGTGGCGAGGGCGGCGTCCTCCTGGCCGGCGGCGATCTGCGCGCGGGCGAGGTCGAGCATCAGCCCGCCCTCGGTAGCCGTTCCGGCGTGGCGCAGACGAATGATCCGGACGGCGTTGGCGTACTTCGCCACCGCCGCGCCGGCCTGTCCGGCGTCGAGGTCGAGCTCGGCGAGGTCGGCCTCGATGCGGGCGCGGAGCCAGACGTTCAGGGCGCCGCTGGCCTCGGCCGTCGTCAGCAGGCGCGCGGCGCGGTTCAGCGCCTCGCGCGCGCCGGCGACATCGTTCTGGGCGGCCAGGGATGAGCCGACCACCTCGAGCGCCTGTGCATCCTGGATCGTGAGGCGGTCGGCGACCGACACGCGGCTGCCGCCCATCACATCGCGGCCGGCGGATCGCCGGTTGAGGGCGGCGGAGAGGTCGCTGGTGATTGCGAGGTCGCCGGCGTCGGTCTTCACTACGCCGACGCCGCCGGTGGCGGCCAGGCCGCGCTGGGCGCGGACCTGTTCGCTGGCGCGGAGCGCGGCCTGGCCGGCCTGCACGGCCTCCGCGAAGCGGCCCGCGTTGCGCAGGTGGAGGGCGCGATAGGTCCTGGCCTGGGCCGAGAGCAGCGCGTCGTTCGCTGCGGCGACCTGGATGTCGGCGTCGCGGAAGAGACGGTCGGCCTCGACGAAACGGCCGTTGTTCGAGACGTTGAGGGCGAGGTTGAGCATCGCCTCGGCCATCTCGGCGGGCGGCGCCCGGCGGGCTTCGGCGTCGGCGACCAGGGCCTGGAAGTCGGTCTCGGCCTGCTCGAAGCGCCATTCGTTGTTCTGGACGTAGGCGCGGGCTCGGAGGCGGGCGGGGTCGGTGGCGGCGGCGGCCTGGGAACGGGCGAGGCCACCGGCGGCGCCGCCGAAGTCGGCCGCGATCTCGGCGCTGGCGGCGGAGGTCTGCACGTCGGAGGCCGCCGGCGGCTTGATCGTCCCGGCCACAACCTTGAGGCCGGTCTCTAGCACGTCGGCGATCTGGGCCGGTCCCTCGGCCGTGTACACGCCCGCGCCCTTGCGCGCGGAATAGGCGAGGTAGGGCGCGGCGCCGCGGGCGCTGCGGCAGGCGCGACGGCTGACGCCGGAGAGGGCGCCGACCGACTGGGTCTTGGTGTCGGCGCACTGCGCGCGGCCGGAGAGGGCGGTTTCCCACGCCCCGGCGTCTCCTCCCTTCTCGAAGACGTAGAGGCGCCCGAGGCTGCCCTCCCACCCGCGGCAGCGGATGTTCCAGGCGCGCCGGCCGGCGCCCTGGACGACGGGGTCGTCGTAGTCGCGGACGGCCTGGCAGACGGCGCCCGACGCGGCGCTCTGGCCGAGGGGGATCAAGTCGGCGCGGGTCTGGGCGGTGGCCCCGTAGGGCGACGCGGCGAGGACGAGCAGGCTGCCTGCCGCGAGGATGATACGCTTGGCCATCATTGCTTCTGCCTACGCTGGCGCCAGATCTCTTCGCTGCCGGCCCCGGTGACGACCGGGTCGGTGACGATCTCGTCGGGGTCGGGGGAGGCCACGCCCAGCAGAACCGGCGGGCTGGTCAGGCTCTCGGACGAAACCTGCGCAGCGGCCTCCTCATCGGACAGTTCCGAGCCGCCCGGGCCGCCGGACGAGTTCGATAGGGTGTCGCGCGCGACCAGCAGGCCCGCGTTCATCTGACCGGTGACGCCTTCTTGCGGCGCGGCGCTGACCGGCGCGCAGTTGGTCGTGCCCACGTCGCAGCTGTTGAAGCGGTAGTTCGCTCCGTCCGGCCGGTTCACCGGCTGACCCGCCGTGTCCACCACCGTGAAGGTGACCGACGTGCCGGCCGTTGTGCCGGTGACAACTTGGCCGCCCTGGCCCGAGAACGCGCCCCACAGCTCGACCAGCCTCGGCGGGTCGATGATCAATGCGGGATTGGACTGGCCGGTGAAGAAGACGCCGACGGCCTGGCCGCCGCCGAGGGCCGAGGTGTTCTGCTGGACGACCTTGCTGTCGGCCGAAACCTCCAGCTTGCCCGCCGAGACGAAGACCTTGTTGATCTCGTCGCCCGTGGGCAAAACGCCGACCGGCTTGCCGGCCGCGATGTCGATGTCCGAGATCGCGGCGCTCTGCACCAGGCCAATGAAGCGCTGCGAACCCATCAGGATGTCCTGGCGGGCCGCGAGGCGCACTTCGTCGAAGCTGCGGATGCCGGTGTAGGTCGCGCCGGTGAAGGTGGCGGCCCCGAGCCCGCCGGTCACCAGGATCGCGTTGGGCCGCCAGCCAAGGTCGCTGGCGTCGCCGATCCTCAGCACGCCGCCGCTGGCCGTCGGGGCGACGAGGCCCTGGACCGAGGCGGTGTTGGACGACCCCACCAGGAAGGCGACGTTAGGCGTGTTGGCCGGATTGACGGTCAGGTCCTGCAGGATCAGGTCGCCGCGCGCCCCGCCGGTGGTCGAGCCCGCGTAGAATTTGAGCTGGCCCGCGATGCGGAGCTGGCCGAATTCCCCGTTGTCGAGCACGAAGCCCGACCCACCGGCCGATCCGCCAACCCGCATCCCGCCACGGGATTCGATCTGCGCGTTGGCGGCGGTCACGGTCCCGGACAGATTGAGGTCGCCGGCGACGATCCTGAGTCCGCCGCCCGCGGAGGCTTGGCCGATACTGGCGGTCCCGGCGACGTCCAGAGTCAGGTTCCGCCCCGCGCTGAGTGGGGTGTTGGATGTGAAGTTTCCGGGTGAAGTAATTGATAGATCGCGCACAACCGGCGTGATCGTCGAGCCTAGGGACAGCGTCGAACCCTGGATGATGAGGTCTCGCCCCGTGCGATAGCTGGTGGTCGTCACCCCACCGGATAGCGCCCGGAGGGTCAGGTCCTCGCTCGCCGAGACGGCGCCGGCGGTGACTGTGGCGCCGATCAGCGACACCGAGCCGGCGTTGGCGGTCACGTCCGCCACCTTTAGCGCGCCGGCGGCGGTGACCGTGACGTTTCGCGTGGCGGTGAGGGCGCTCGTCAGCGTGAAATCGCCGGTCGTGCTGCCGACGGTGAGGTCGCGGCCCGCGGTGACGTTCTCAAGGCGCACTGTCGGGGCCTTCAACGTCGCGTCGCGCGAGGCGATCACGGAGAACGTGCCAGGCGTTTCGCGCAGCACGTCGACGACAGCGTCCTGGCCGGCGCGGACGGTGACGGCTGTCGCGCCCGTCACGCCGCCCGTACCGAGCCCCAGCTTGGCGTCGAAGTCGGTGGATTCGACCCTGACCACGCGGCCGTTACCGGCGGCGTCGGGATTGCCGACGAACTCGATTTGCACCGTGTCGGACGCACCGCCGGTCAGGACGCCGGCGCCGAGCGAGGCGACGCCGTGAGTGGCGAGGACGAAGATGTCGTCGCCGGCGGTGGCCTCACCAACGATCGCATCGCCGCTGGTGGCGACCACGTAGAGGTCGCCTGAGGTGACGGCCTTGCCGATCTTGACGCTGGCGGCCTGGGCGAACAGGCGCGGAGCGTTGACCGTACCGATGTCGAGCGCGCCGCCGCGGAGGTTTGCGCTGACGCCGGCGTTGACCGTGTCGATCTTGGCCGAGGCGAGTTCCAGCGTGACGTTCTGCGGGGCCGAAAGACTTATGACGCCGGCGACCGACGAAGTCCCGTCGCCCACCGTGATGTCGCGACCGGAGGTGACGGTGAGTTTGGTGGGCGCCGAGATCGCGTCGATCCTGACATCCGTCTTTCCGGTGATCGATCCCTCGCGCATCACCCCGACGCCGGCCAGCAGGATATCGCCCTCGGTCGAGCGGGCGGTCAGCGCGCCGTTGGCGATCAGGCTGTTGGCCTCGATCTGGGTTCCCTGGACCGAGACGTCTCGGCTGGCGACGATCCGGCCGAGTTCGATGCTGGCGGTGGCCTGGATCTTCGCGTCCCGGCCGGCGCTGATCGACGAGATGGCGGTCGGATCGAACAGCGCCGAGACGAGGGCGCGGTCAAGGACGACGGATTCGAGCTGCGACGAGAGCCCGCCGCCGTTCAGGAAGCCGTTCCCGTTTCCGTTCCCGTTTCCATTTCCATTCCCGTTGCCGTTTCCATTGTCCGTGGCGCACTGACCCAGCAGGCCGCAGGGATCCTCGTCCTCGGCCAGCGTCGTCGGGTCCTTGGTCTCCTCCGGCGGGCGTAGCCACGGGCGGCCGAAGATTCGGCCGACGTTCTGTATCTGCAGGTCCCGGGAGGCCGAGCCCTTGTTCAGGTAGATGTCCGTCGCGGCCGCGCCCTCGATTGTGGGCGCTGCGGTCCGATTGGCGATCCCACCGCCTCCGGACAGGATGATGTCGCCGCCATCGGCCTTGGCGGCCTGGGCCGTGACCAAGCCTTCGAGGTTGATCACCGCGCTGCCGATCGCCGACTTGGAGACGGCCGCCAGGAACACCGCATTCGCCCGGGTGTCGCCGCCGAGATCGATAGCGACCGCGCCGTCGGCGCCGTCGCTGGCGCTGGGGACGATGAAGTCGACCAGGTCGAAGTCGCCGCCCGTGCCGGGGGCCATGCGGATCTGGAAGTTCTTGGCCGAGCCGTAGAGGACACTGCCGTCGGTCGCGCTGACCAGAGCGTTGGCCCGGGTCGAGATGGTGGGCGCCATCATCGCGACCATGCCGCCGTGGGCGGTCACCTGGGCGTTGGACAGCACGAAGACCCGCGAGTTCGCCACCGCGTCGCCGCCGCTGAACGAGAACAGGTTGTTGGCGGGGTTGAGGAAGCTCGCAGTGTCGGGCGTCCCGATGGCCACCAGCAGGCTGCCCGCGTCGATCTGCGCGCCCTTGCCGAAGATGATGCTGTTCTGGGACGTGAACCAGACGTTGCCGCCGTATGCGCCGCCGACGCGCCCCTCGACGATCCCCTCGATCTTCGACGGGTTGAGACCCGTGATCCGGTTGAGGACGATCCAGTTCCGGGCGCTGAAATTGAAGGCGACGGTCTCGTCCGGCTTGACGTCGAAGGTGGTCCAGCTGAGCACGGTGCGCGGCGCGTTCAACGTCACGTTCATCCGCGAGTCGACGGTGCTGATGACGGGCGTGCCGCCGCCGGCGCTGACGTCGGCGATCCCCCCCGTCGGCAAGGCGAGCGCCGGCGCGGGCGTCAGCCAGTTGAGGCCACAGAGGGCCCCGCACAGGGCGGTGCGCGCGAAGAGGCGCAGGCGGCGCCCCGGGCAGCTCTCGGATTGGTCAAGCGGCGGCATGGCAGACGATTCCTTCCGCGTCACAGCAGGCTGGCCGTGAGCTGGATCAGCACACGGTCGCCAGGACGCCGGCCACCTGTCCGGGTGGCGTCGATCGGATGGGCGTAGGTCACTTCGAGATTGGCGCGGTTGAACAGGCGGAAGACGACGCCCGCGCCGACGGACTTCAGCGTGCGGTCCTTCTGCACGCCCGAGGCGAGAGCGTTGTTGCTGGCGACGTAGCCGGCATCGAAGAATCCATACGGGGCGGCGACCACCTTGGGATGCAGCTGGATCGGGCCATAGCGAACCTCCGCCGCCCCCGAGATGCCCTTGTCGCCGAGCAGGGCGGCGGGGTCGTAGCCTCGGCCCACCGTCAGGCCGCCGAGGGAGATCTGCTCGTACGGCATGAGCGAGCTGTCGGAATACTGCGCCTGGCCGCGGATCATGCCCGTCAGCCGATCGGTTATGGCCATGTCCGCGCCGCCCTGCGCCCGCAGGACCCAGGCGTCCGGGTTGCCCAGCGCCCGCGTCAGGTCCACATCGCCCTTGTCGCTGCCCCCCAGGATCGACAGGCCCCTCCGGACCCCGACCGAGCCGTTGAACAGGACCGGCCGCGCCGCGATCTCGGTGCGGTAGTCGCCGTCGGCGCGCGCATAGAGCACGCGGAGCTGGTCGTGGCTGAGCACCCCGGCGCCGCCGGCGCGGGTCTTCTGGTCGATGACGTCCAGCCCGCCCGCCAGCGTCAGATTCTGGTTGCGCGAGCGGATGTAGGGATAGGCAGCCTCGAGGTTGGCCACCAGCGACCGGCTCTTCAGGTCTAGCGGCTTCAGGAAGTCGCCAGGCCGGCTCTCGCCGTAGGTCAGGGACCCGCGGCCCACCAGACCTTCGCCCCCGAAACGCGCGGTCTCGGCGAGCTGGACCAGCCACTGCTCGTTCGAGTCCAGCGTGTGGAAGGCGGTGAGGGCGGTGCTCTCGCCAAACTGCGTGTAGCCGGCGATCTCGCCCCGCACGAGGCCGCCCCAGCGGCCGACCTGCTTCGAGCCGGTATTCTGGATGTTGGCGAAGACCTCGGGATCCTTGCGGACGACGGTCAGGTCGATGTCGACGGCGCCGCGCTCGGCGCTGGTGGATGGCCGCACCGCCGCGCGGACCTGAACGCCCGGCACGTCCGACGCCAGCAGCAGGTAGCGCTGGGCCCGCGCCATGTCGAAGGGCTTCATCCCGCGCAGCTTTTCAGCGTAGCGCTCGACTATCGCCTGGCTTTCTCCCACGTCGCCGCGGACACGGACGTTGACCACGTGGGCCTCGATCACCTCCAGCACCAGCGCGCCGCCGGCAATGCGCTGCTCGGGGATTTCGACCCGCGCCAGGACGCCGGAATCGAACACGATGCGGGCCGCGCGGTCCCGGATCGCGCAGATCACGGACACTGGCTGGGGCTTGCCGATAAAGTCGGCGTAGGCGGCGCGCAGGGCGTCGTCACCGACCGCAGTCGCGCCTTTGAATGTCACCGAACTCAGCGTGACCTGAACGTCGGACGTCTCGAGCGGGCAGGGGCCGGGCGGCTCAGGCGCAAAGGCGCCGGCGGCCCGCCGCGGCGGCGGGCGGGAGACGCGCGTGTTCGGATCGAGCTCGGCGGCCGTCGTGCCGGTCGAAGGGGCCGGCTGCGCCCAGGAAATCTGGGGTGGCGTGAGCGCCGTAGTGGCAAAGGCAAGCATGGCGACGCGCGACCATAGGCCTGCGCGTTGCGCGCCTTTCGGACGCCCAATCATTCTACTCCCCCCAAACCCAAGCTTGGTCGTATTACGCTTATGGGAACCTGTTGTTAAGTAGAGACTCCCGCTAGGCGAACGGCGATCACAGAGCGAGCGTCTCAGGGCGGAATTGGCGCAGGTCCGCCTTATTCGGACTACCGAAGCGGCTCTGGCGCCGCTAAGAGTGCGGTCGAGTGCGCCGGGGAGGGACCATGGGGGGAGCACGAGCGTCGCGAGTCGTCGGCGCGCTTTGCATCGCCGCGGCGACCGCCGTCGGCGCAATCGTCCTTGCAGGCGGCAGGGCCGCCAGCGCGGCCCCCGAGAAGGCGCCGCCCGCCGGCGTGCACCTGGGCGTGGCGTCCTGCGCCGGCTCGACCTGCCACAGCCGGCAAGTCGATTCGGGCGTGAACATCCGCCAAAACGAACTCATCACCTGGCAGGACCCGGGCGTCTCCGGCGCACACAGCCGCGCCTGGACGGTGCTGCGCAGCGCCCGGTCGCAGGCCATCGCCCGCAAGCTGGGCATCGGCGACGCGTCGAGCGCCAAGGAATGCGTGGAGTGCCACTCCGACACCGTCGCGGCGAGCGCCGGCAAGCACCAGATCAGCGACGGCGTGGGCTGCGAGTCCTGCCATGGCGGCTCCAGCGGCTGGCTCGACAGCCACCGCACCGTCGCCGGTGGCCGCCGTGACCTTCCGGCCGGAACAAGCCAGGCCGTGGCTGCGCACCAGGCGAACCTGGAACGGGGCCTGAAGCGGCTGGAGGACCCGAAGGTCCGCGCCGACGTCTGCCTCGACTGCCACTACGGCTCGTCGCGGCCGAACCAGTTCGTGACGCACGACATCATGGCGGCGGGCCACCCGCGGGTGTCATTCGAGCTGGACCTGTTCTCCAGCCTTCAGAAGCATTGGGACGTGGATCGCGACTATGTCGCCCGCAAGGTCTACGCCGACGGCGCCAAGACCTGGGCTGTCGGCCAGGCCATGGCGGTCAAGCGGGCGGCCGGCCTCTATGCCAGCGGCGCGCGCAACATGGGCGCGTTCCCGGAGCTCTACTTCTTCGACTGCCACGCCTGCCACCGGGAGATTTCGGACGAGCCCAGCGCCCGGCCGAAGTGGGAGGCCAATCCCGGACGCTTCCGCGCGTCGGGCCAGCCGCCGTTCAACGACGAGAACATGATCATGGCCTCGGCCGCGGCGCGCGTTCTTGCGCCGGGGCTGGCCGCCCGGTTCGACGCCGACGCCAAAGCCTTCCATGAGGCGACGGCCCGCAGCGGTCCTGAGTCGCGGCAGGCCGCGGCGCGTCTGGCCGCCACAGCGGACCAGCTGGCGACCGCTTTCGCGGGCCGCTCCGAGGTCACGCCCGGCCAGACGCACGCCATCCTCGACGCGGTGCTCGCCGGCGAGATCACCCGCCGCTACACGGACTACGCCGGCAGCGCGCAGGCGGTGATGGCGGCCGAAACCCTCGTGAACCACCTCGTGGCCCGGGGCGCCGACCGCGGCGCGGTGGACCGGAACATCCGGCCCAGCCTCAACGCCGCCTATGCCCAGGTGCGCGAGCCCAACAGCTACCGTCCCGAGGCTTTCCGTGCGTCACTGACGCGGGTGGCCCAGGCCGCAAGGTCCCTGAGATGAAGTTCGCGTCGCGTCTGGCCCTGTTCGGAGCCGCCCTGTCGCTCGCCGCCTGCGGAGGCGGCGGTGGCGGGGGAGGCGGCGGTACGGCGACACCGCCGCCCCCCACGCCTGGCCCGGCCGCGCCGACCTACTCGCTGCCCGCCGCGGAGTCTCTGAGCGCGGCCGACGTGCAGAAAGTGCTGGCCCAGGCCATTGCGGAGGCGCGAGCCCGCAACCTGCCGGCCGTGATCGCGGTGACGGACCGGGTCGGCAACGTGCTGGCCGTCTATTCCATGGCCGGCGCCCGCACGACTGCGCGCGTGCCGCCCAGCCGCTCGGGCCAGAATTTCGACGTCCAGAACCTTGAGGTCCCGGCGGCGGGGGCGGCCATCGCCAAGGCCATCACCGGCGCCTACCTGTCCTCGGGCGGCAACGCCTTCTCGAGCCGCACGGCCAGCCAGATCGTGCAGGAGCATTTCCCACCGGCGCCCTCCACCGTGGGCCTGGAGAGCGGTCCGCTGTTCGGCGTGCAGTTCTCGTCGCTGCCCTGCTCGGACGTGACGACCCGTGTCGGGGGCGCGGTCACCGGGCCGCGGCGCTCGCCGCTGGGCCTGTCGGCCGACCCCGGCGGCTTCCCGCTCTACAAGAACGGCGTGCTCGTCGGGGGAGTGGGGGTGATCGCGGACGGCGTCTACGGGCTGGACGCCAACATCCTCGATGTGGACGACGACGCCGACGAGGCCATCGCCTTCGCCGCGCAGAGCGGCTTCGACGCGCCCACCGAGATCCGGGCCGAACGGGTCACCGTCGATGGCACGACCCTGCGCTTCAGCGACGCGACGACGGCCTCCCTGCGGGTGTCGCCGGCGAACGCGCCGGCCTTCGCCAGCCTGCCGGCGGGTACGGGCAGCTTCACGCCCGTCACCGGCTACTACGCCGGCGGCGGCGCCCTGGCCGGTCAGGTCTACGGCACGGAGGCCTCGGGCCTGCGCCTGGCGACCACGGCCGAGTTCTCGAACGCCAGCGCCATGGTCCTGAGCAACGGCTCGGGCCAGAACCGCTTCCCGATCCGCGCCGGCACGGACGGCGGCGACGGCCTCACCCCGCTGACCGAAGCGGAGGTGCGGGCGATCCTGGAGGAAGCCTTCACGATCATGAGCCGGGCGCGGGCCCAGATCCGCCGTCCGCTGGACAGCCGCGCGCAGGTTTCGATCACGGTGGTCGACAGCCGCGGCCAGATCCTGGGTATCGTCCGTTCGCCCGACGCACCCGTGTTCGGCATCGACGTCTCGGCCCAGAAGGCCCGCTCGGCCAGCTTCTTCTCGGGAACGTTCGCCGCCGCCGAACTGTCGGCCGACCCCAGCGCGGATGTCCGCGGCTTCGTTCAGAAGACCCGCGACTTCTTCGGCGATCCCGCTGCCCTGACCGGCAAGACGGCGATTGCGGCCCGCACGATCGGCAACCTGGCGCGGCCCTATTTCCCCGACGGGGAGGTGACCCGTCCGAACGGCCCGTTCTCGCGGCCGATCGGGCAGTGGAGCCCGTTCTCCACGGGCCTGCAGTCGGCCCTGGTGTTCAGCAACCTCGGCCAGCACCTGGCCTACGTGACCGGCGCCAGCGCCACCGATACGCCGCAGCGCTGCACGGCCCTGCCCGAGGTGGCCCCGGGCCAGAACCGCCTGCAGAACGGCATGCAGATCTTCCCCGGCGGCGTCCCGATCTACCGCGGCGGCCGGCTGGTCGGGGGGGTCGGCGTATCTGGCGACGGGATCGACCAGGACGACATGATCTCGTTCCTCGGCCTCTACAAAGGCGGCAATCGGGTGCAGAGCCTCTCGAATGCGGCGACGGCCATGCGGGCGGATCAGCTCCTTGTCGGGCCGGCCCCGGCGGTGCGGCTGCGCTACGTGGGCTGTCCGTTCGCGCCGTTCCTCGACACCAGCGACCAGAACGTCTGTCAGGGGAAGTAGGCGTGCGCTCGGCTCCCTTCCTCGCCTTCGCCGCGGCGGCCGCCTTCGGGGGACCGGCCCTGGCCGCGCAGGACCATGCCGCTGCGCCGGCTGCGCCCCCCGCCGTCCAGGCGCAGCCCGAAGCGCCGCCGCAGCCCGAAGGTGCGCCGCCGCCCGCAGACGAACGGCCGCTCGAAGGCCGCAAGCGCCCGGGACATGTTGAGGCTCCGGTCCCGCCGCCTGTCGTTCAGGAGAACCCCGGCGCCGTGCGCGCCCCTCCGCCCGAGGCGTTCGACCCGGCGCAATCCATTCCGGTTCCGGACCGCTGGCGCCTCGCCGGCGCGCTGGGCGTCACCAAGCCGCGGTGGTTCGACCCCTACAACCAGAACCTCCTGAAGGGCGACATCCCGCTCAAGGGCACCCACGACTGGTTCATCGCGGCCACGGCGATCTCGGACACGGTGATCGAACCGCGCAGCTTCCCGATCCCGGTGAGCGTGCAGACGACGTCACGCCCCGGCAGTCTCGACATCTTCGGCAAGGACACGAGCCTGGTCTTCGCCCAGACCGTGATCGCCGCGGCGTCGCTGGTGAAGGGCTCGACGGCCTACAAGCCGCCGGAGCTCGAGTTCCGCGTCGCCCTGGCCTACCAGCACAACTATGTCGATGTGCCTGAGCGGCGCGTTCTGTACGTGGAGCCCAGCCGCAAGACCAACCGCAGCGACTCCTTCATCGGGGTGCAGGAAGCCTTCGTCGACTACCACCTGCGCAATGTGTCCGAACGCTACGACTTCGACAGCGTGCGGGTGGGCATCCAGCCGTTCTCCAGCGAGTTCCGGGGCTTCCTCTTCCAGGACAATCAGCTCGGCGTCCGCTTCTTCGGCAATCGCGACAACAATCGGCTGCAGTACAACCTCGCGGCCTTCTGGCGGATCGAGAAGGACACCAACTCGGGCCTGAACGACATCGGCCAGGACCTGCGGAAGGACTACGTCTTCATCGGCTCGGTGTACCGCCAGGACCTGCCGTTTCCGGGGATCACCACCCAGCTCATGGTGGCGCACAACCGCAACCGGGAAGGCGATGAGATCTACGTCGACAAGAACGGCTTCCCGCAGCGACCGGCCTTGCTGGGCGACCTGCGCGGGCGGGACTACGACGTCACCTACCTGGGATACAGCACCGACGGCCGGATTGGTCGGGTGAACCTGACGGCGTCGGCGTTCTATGCGTTCGGCGAGGACCGCAACAACACGTTCACCGGACGCAAGGCCAAGATCCGCAGCTGGTTCCTGGCCGCCGAGCCGTCGATCGATTTCGACTGGACCCGCATCCGCCTCCAGGGCCTGTACGCCTCGGCCGACAAGAACCCCTACGACAACCGCGAGAAGGGTTTCGACGCCATCTTCGAGAACCCGCAGTTCGCAGGTTCTGACACTAGCTATTGGATTCGACAGACAATTCCGTTTGCTGGGGGCGGCCGCGTGATCGGCGTCAACGGGCGGAACGGAATCCTGAACAGCCTCCGATCCTCGAAGGAGGAAGGGCAGTCCAACTTCAACAATCCGGGCACTGTTCTGCTGGGCGGCGGCGCGGATTTTGACGTGACGCCCGAGCTGCGCGTCACCACCAACGTCAACCACCTGGCCTTCGCCGACACCTCGATCATCCAGGCGCTTCGCCAGGAAGGCTCGATTCCGAAGTCGCTGGGCTGGGACGCGTCGGTTTCGACGATCTGGCGTCCGAGGATGACCCAGAACATCGTGCTGCGCGCCTCGGCGGCCGCGTTCGACCCCGGCAAGGGGTTCAAAGACCTGTTCACCAACAGCCCGCGCAACAAGCGGTACTATTCCGTACTGCTGAACGCGGTTCTTACCTTCTAGGGCCAAGATGCTGAAGTTTGGGGGAAAATGGCTGAGACTGGGCGCGCTGGCGGCGGTGACCGTGCTCGCGCCGCTCAGCCTGTCCGCCAGTGAGGCCGAGAAGCCGGTGAAGCGCGTCTATGCGCCCACGGCGCCGGCGCGCCTGGGCCTGTCGGACGCCGACGTCGATAAGTCCAGCGCCGGTTGCCTGACCTGCCACACCGACACCGACGCCAAGAGCATGCACGTGTCCCAGGCGGTGAAGCTGGGCTGCGCCGACTGCCACGGCGGCGACGCCGCGGTGCGGCTGCCGGCGGGCGTGACCCGCCAGGCCCCGCAGTACGCCGAGGCGCGCGACAAGGCGCACGTGCTGCCGAAGTATCCCAAGAGCTGGCGCTACCCCAGCTCGGCCAACCCCAAGGCCAGCTACACGCTGCTGAACAAGGAAAGCCCCGAGTTCATCCGCTTCGTGAACCCGTCGGACTACCGCGTGGCGCGGCAGGCCTGCGGCGCGTGCCACATGGAACTCATCGAACGCGCCGAGCGGTCGATGATGGCCACCGGCGTCATGCTGTGGGGCGGCGGCGCGTACAACAACGGCATCCTGCCGTTCAAGAATTACCTCCTGGGCGAGGCCTACACGCCGCATGGCGAGCCGGCGCGGCTGCTGTCGCCGGGGAATCCCCCCGGCACGGTGACGCCCGAACAGGCCAAGCGCGGCGCCCTGCCGACCCTCTATCCTCTGCCGACGTGGCAGGTGGTGCCTCCGGGCGACATCTTCCGCGTGTTCGAGCGGGGTGGCCGCAACATCAACACCCAGTTCGCCGAGGTCGGCCTTCCGAACGCCAACGGGCAACTCCAGCGTCTGGAGGAGCCGGGCCGGCCCGATATCCGCCAGTCGAACCGCGGCCCAGGCACCGGTCTGCGCGTGGCGATCCCGGTCCTGAACATCCACAAGACCCGCCTGAACGACCCCTTCACCTGGTTCATGGGCACCAATGACCAGCCGGGCGACTACCGCTCGTCGGGCTGCGCGGCGTGCCACGTGGTCTACGCCAACAACCGCCAGCCGCACGCCAGCCTGACCTACGCGCCGTTCGGCCGCGACGGACAGACCGCGACGGTCGACCCGACGATCAGCAAGGAAGAGAGCGGCCACCCGATCAAGCACGCCTTCTCGCGCGCGATCCCGACGGCCCAGTGCATGAACTGCCACATGCACCAGCCCAACATGTTCGTGAACACCTACCTCGGCTACACGATGTGGGACTACGAGGCCGACGCCCCGTTCATGTGGCCGGAGAAGCAGAAGTATCCGACCAGCGAGGAGATCCGGAAGGTTCTGGACCGCAACCCCGAGGGCGCCTCACCGCGCGGCCTGTGGGCGGACCTCGACTTCCTGCGCAACGTCTTCAGCCTGAACCCGAAGCTGAAGGACACCCAGTTCGCCGACTACCACGGCCACGGCTGGAACTTCCGCGCCATCTTCAAGCGCAACCGCGAAGGCGAGTTGCTCGACAAGGACGGCAAGGTCATCGCCAACGACGACCCGGAGAAATTCCACAGGGCCGGCGCGCCCGAGTTCACGCCCGCGGGTCAGAACGCCCCCGGCAAGGCTGTCCACATGATGGACATCCACGCCGAGAAGGGGATGCAGTGCGCCGACTGCCACTTCAGTCAGGACAGCCACGGTTCGGGCCTCATCTATGGTGAGGTGGCCAACGCGGTCGAGATTCGCTGCAAGGACTGCCACGGCACCGCCTCGGCGTACCCGACGCTGCGTACCTCCGGCCCGGCTGCAGATCCGATGGGCAATGACCTGTCGCTGCTGCGGAACCCCGACGGCCAGCGCCGATTCGAATGGACGGAGCAGGACGGCCGCCGCGTGCTGATCCAGCGGTCGCTGCTTGATCCCAAGCTCGAATGGCGGATCAAGCTGACCAAGGACACGGTCGACCGCACCAGCCCCGACTTCAACGCCAAGTCCGCTCGCGCCAAGCTGATGTCCAAGATCAGCGAGAACGGCCGTCCGTTCGCCTGGGGTCCGGGCGTGGCGCCCGCCGACCGGGCGCACAAGGACGAGGAGATGGAGTGCTTCGCCTGCCACACCTCTTGGACCACGGCGTGCGGTGGCTGCCACCTGCCCATCGAGGCCAACTGGAAGACCAAGGCCCACAAGTACGAGGGTGAGGAGACCCGCAACTACGCCACCTACAACCCGCAGGTGGCGCGCGATGAGATGTATCAGCTGGGCAAGCACCAGACGACGAAGGGGGCCACCATCGCCCCGGTTCGCTCGTCCTCGGCCCTCGTGCTGTCGTCGACCAACGTGAACCGCGAGCGGATCTACGTGCAGCAGCCGCCGATGGCCGCTTCGGGCTTCTCCAGCCAGGCTTTCGCGCCGCACTTCCCGCACACGGTGCGCACGACCGAGACCAAGACCTGCAGCGACTGCCACGTCTCAGCCGCGAACGACAACAACGCCATCATGGCCCAGCTCCTCCTGCTGGGGACCAACTACGTGAACTTCGTGGGCCAGAACGCCTGGGTCGGCGCCGGCGGCGGCATCCAGGCGACGCGGGTCTCGGAGTGGAGCGAACCTCAGGCGGTGATCGGCTCGTACCTGCACCGCTACGCCTATCCCGACTTCTACAAGCTGCACGTCGAGCAGAACCAGCGTGAGCTGAAGAACTGGGTGCGCGGCAAGCCGTTCGCCAAGGGCAAGGGCTTGTCGGGTGGTGAGGAAGACGGGAGCGAGGAATTCTCGAACTTCGTGCACAAGACCGGCGGCGAGGCGCGCTGCCTGCAGCTGCGCGGCGAGTACCTGTACGTCGCCGAGGGCAAGGGCGGTTTCCGCGTCTATGACGCCGCCAGCGTCGCCAACAAGGCGGTCTCGCAGCGGGTGATCACCGCCCCGTTCTCGCCGCTGGGCCATGACACGGGCGTCTCGACGAAGAACGCCACCTGCATGGCTCTCGCCACCACCCAGCCCGTCTCGCCGCTGCGCAACGAGCGCATGCAGCAGATCAAGCTGAAGCACCCCGTGACCGGCGAGGAAGCCAGCCTCCTGGACATCAACCAGGAGCAGAAGTTCCACCCGATCTACTCCTACGCCGTCGTCACCGACGCGGAGGAGGGGCTGATCCTCGTCAACATCAACACGCTGGCCGACGGCGAGCCGCGCAACAACAAGCTGAAGCGCGCGGTGACCTGGAATGAGGGCGGGGTGCTGAAGGGTGCGCGGCACGTCACTCTTGGCGGTCATTACGCCTACATCGCGGCCGACGCCGGCCTGGTGGTGGTGGACCTCGACAATCCGCTGAAGCCGCGCCTGGTGACGACCGTCGCCCTGCCGGATCCGCGCGGCTCGGCCCTGCAGTTCCGCTACCTGTGGGTCACGACCGCGCGCGGTCTGGAAGTGCTGGATGTCACCAAGCTCGACCAGCCGAGGCTCATTCCCGAGGCGACGGTGCCGATCGCCAACGCCCGGAAGCTCTATGTGGCGCGGACCTACGCCTACGTGGCGGCCAAGTCGCAGGGCCTGGTGATCGTCAACGTCACCAACCCTGAGCGGCCGAAGCCGTACATGACCTTCGACGCCGGCGGCTTGCTGAACGACGCCGAGGACGTGATCGTCGCCTCGACGAACGCCTCGGCCTTCGCCTACGTCGCCGACGGCCGGAATGGGATGAAGGTGCTGCAGATCACCAGCCCGTCGACCCAGCCGAACTTCTACGGCTTCTCGCCCGCGCCGAAGCCCGAGCTGATCGCCTGGGCCCGGACGCCCGGTCCGGCCTACGCCCTGTCCAAGGGGCTGGACCGCGACCGTGCCGTGGACGAGAGCGGCTACCAGATGGCCATCTTCGGCCGCCTGGGCTCGCGGCCCTTTACGCGGCCCGAGATGGAACGGTTCTTCACTGACCAGTGGGGCCGCCCGTACCGGGTGATGGACGAGGTCGATATGAGCGCCTGGCTGGGCGTGCCGGTGAACCAGGCCCAGGCAGGGCGCTAGGGCGCGCCACGGTCGGCTTCCGTCAGCCGGCCGGGAGGAACCTGCTCGCTCGCGTGTGTTTGCACGCCATCACGACCACCTATGATGGGGAGGCGTCTGCGGCGCCGGGTGGTCCAGGGCGACCGCTCCGCCGATCGGGCCAACGCCTGCGGAGGCAAGGATCAATCCCTCCCGGAGGCCGGTCGCGCGGGCGCGGTTGTTCTCGCCCCGGGGTGCGAAATTGGAGGCCGGCAGGCGTTGCGTGGCGACACCGCGAACTCCTCGACCAGGGCCGCTTCATCGGCTGGGAGGTAGGGGCGGCGCCACACGCCGGCAGGTAATCCGGACGCTGGACCAGCCGCGAGGCGGGGGGATCAGGCCGTCGCGGCCGGCTCTTCCGTGCGGGTGGTGTAGGCCGGGATCGGCACTGGCACGCCCTTGAGGTCGATCTCGCCGACCGGCTCGACGGGGATCTCCTGCTTGGCGAGTTTAAGCGTGTCGCCCGAGAACAGGATGCGGGTGCCGAAGGTCTTGTTGGCCGCTTCCAGGCGAGCGGCGATCACCACCACCTCGCCATAGGCCGTGTAGTTGAACCGGCGCTCGCCGCCGAAGTTGCCGACCAGGCCGATACCCGACGACAGCCCCATGCGCGTGTAGCCGAACTTGATGCCCCGGGCGATCATCCGCTCGCGGATGTCGAGGCCGAAGGCGTCGATCTCGCGGGCGCAGGCGAGGGCGCGGTCGGCGTGGTCGGTCGAGGGCACGGGCGCGCCGAAGATCGCGATGATGCCATCGCCGGTCATCTTGTCGATCATCGCCTCGTGCTTCCAGAGGATGTCGATCACCCCGTCGAAGTACTCGTTGATCACGCCCTCGAAGGTCTCGAGGTCGAGGGTGGCCACCAGGTTGGAGAAGTTCTCCAGGTCGGAGATCATCACCGTGATCTCGCGCTCTTCGGCCCCGATCTTCACCTGCTCGGCGCCGTCGACCATTCGGTCGATCACCTGGGGCGCGAGGTAGCGCTCGAGGGTCGAGGAATAGAACGCGCGCTGGTTCTGCAACTCGGCCGCGGCGAGGCGGCTCAGGATGAAGAAGCCGAACGCGAAGCTGATGGCCGGCGCGGCCATGGGCACCATCGTCGCGCCATAGCGGTAGATCGCCCACGCGCCGAGCGTGTTGGCGGCGATCGCCAGCACCACGATCCCCGTGGAAACCCACCACCGCTGGGTCGAACGGCCCAGGAGCGCGCCGCCGAGGGCGGTCACGAACACCAGGACGGCGTCCCAGATGGGGCCCGGGTTTCGGATTCGGTCGCCGGCCATCATCTGCGACAAGGCGTGGACGTGCACCTCCACGCCGGGGGTGCCCTTGTAATGGCCGGTAAGGAAGCGCAGCGGCGTGGTGTGCATGTCCTCGATCGGCGTGTCCGAGTCCTCGCCGGCGGACCGGGTGACGCGGCCGATGAAGGCGATCTTCCCCTTCAGCAGGGCGTCGGGAAGGAACGGGACGAAAGCGGCCGAATAGGAGGGGGCGATGGCGCCGGCGTTCTCGGCCGTGACCTTGGGGTCCGGTCGACGGTAGCGGATGGCGAAGTTGCCGCGCGGCGGCTTCATGCCGACGGCGGCGACGCCGACCTCGGTCGCCAGGGCGTTCACGGCGCTGGGGCGCGGGTCATAGCGGCGGATCACGTCGTCGTAGTCCACGCCAATCAGGGCGCGCGCGTCGGCGTAGTGGAGCTTGGGCGCCACCGGGAAATCGACCCCGGGCTTCAGTTGCGGATCGACGACCGCCACGATCGGCGCCTTCGTGCCGGCGATGCGTTCCTGGAAGGCGTTGAACTCCTCTTCGGAGGCCCAGGTGTCGAGCAGGTAGTCGACGCCGATCGCCTTCACGCCCTTGGCGTCGAGCGCCGCCAAGAGGTCGCCCAGCCAGACCTTGTCGATCGGCGATAGGCAGTGGCAGGCGGACGAGTCCCGCATGGCGTTCAGCGCCGTGTCGTCGATCTTGATGATCACGAAGTCGGGCTGCGCCGCCGGCGCGGCCGTGGCCAGGCGGAAGTCGTACGTCTGGTTCTCGATGTAGCGGATCGGCGTGGTGCGGTTCAGCGCCAGGGCGGCCACCGTTGCGGCGACGGCCACCAGGATCACGATCACGATGTCGGCCAGCGTCTTGCCGCCGGCGGTCCGCAGATCCGCCACCAGCTGCAGGAGGCGGCCCATCGGCCCCTTGGATGTGCGTCCCGCCATCGGTCAGGCGAGCGTGCGGAAGGGGAAGTTGTAGTGCACGGCCGGAGCCCAGTCGCCGGCCAGGCAGACGTGTGTGGTCAGGTCCTTGCCGTTGGACATCAGCAACGCGTAGCCCGGCGGCTCCTCCACGAGGATCTCGCGGCCGTCGGGCACGTGCATGTCGACTTCGGTCAGGTCTAGCGTGAGCTGGATCGACGTGGCTGGCGCCGCCGACAGCGTATGGCCGGCGAAGACGCCGTTGAACGCGCGGTGGATATGGCCGCACATCAGCACCTTCACCTGCTCGCGGCCGGTCAGGACCTCGCGCAGCTTCAGGATCCAGGGGGAATCCGGCTCCGGGTCCATCCATTGGATGCCGCTGAGGATCGGCGGGTGGTGAAGGATGACCGCGGTGGGCCGATCGGGAGCTTCGTCCAGCGTCCGCGCCAGCCAAGCCGCACGGGTGTCGTCGAACTCGCCGTGATTCGGGCCGCCGAGGGTGTCGCAGACCACCATCCGCATGTCACCGAAATCGGCCGCGTACTGGACGAAGCCATTCTCGTCCGTCTGCGCCCCGGCGCCCGAGAAGACCTCCAGAAAGGGCTCGCGGGCGTCGTGGTTGCCCATGGCGTAGTAGATGGGGATCTCGCTCTCGGACATCAGCCGCTTGAGCTCGAGGTACTCCTCCAACTCGCCGCGATCGACCAGGTCGCCGCTGGCGATGATGGCCACCGGACGCGGGCGCAAGGCATGGATCGCCTTCATCACCTGGCGCAGGCGATCCTCATTCCGCTTCTGATTGAGCGGATCCTTCTCCGTGGTCACATGGAGGTCGGTGATCTGTGCGATCGTCAACACCAAGCCGCCTCCCCAAGCAGCGCGCGCATCGTCCCGAGGTTAGTACGCACGCTCAGCGGCGACGGATGACGAGATTGCGAATTTCCGTCATGTCTTCCATCGCGAAGCGGACTCCTTCGCGACCCAGCCCCGAATCTTTGACCCCACCGTAAGGCATGTTGTCGACGCGGTAACTCGGTACGTCGCCGATCACCACGCCGCCGACGTCCAGATGGTCCCAGGCCTCGAGCATCTTGTAGAGGTCGCGGGTGAAGACGCCGGTCTGCAGCCCGAACTTGGAGTCGTTCACCTCGGCGAGCGCGTCCTTGAAGTCGGTGTACTTGGACATGATCGCCACCGGGCCGAACACCTCTTCGGCGTAGAGAGCGGCCGTGCGGCTGACGCCCTCCAACAGGGTGGCCTCCAGCATGGCGCCCTCGCGTTTGCCGCCGCAGAGCAGGGTGGCCCCGCCGTCCACCGCCTGCTGGATCCAGCTGTCGAGGCGACGCGCCTCCTTCTCGTCGATCATCGGGCCGACGAAGGTGTCTTCGTTGTGCGGGTCACCGGCGATCAGGGTCTTGGTCTTCGCGACGAGCCGTTCCTTCAGTTCGTCGTAGATGTCGGCGTGGATGATGATCCGCTGGACGCCGATGCAGCTCTGGCCCGACTGGTAGAAGGCCCCGAAGATGATGCGCTCGACCGCGTCGTCCAGGTCGGTGTCGGCCTCGACGATCACTGCGGCGTTACCGCCCAGCTCCAGCACCACCTTCTTCTTGCCGGCCTTGGCCTTCAGGTCCCAGCCGACGCCGGGCGAACCGGTGAACGACAGGAGCTTCAGACGCTCGTCGGTGGTGAAGAGGTCGGCGCCGTCGCGCTGGGCCGGCAGGATCGAGAACGCCCCCTTGGGCAGGTCGGTTTCGGCCAGGATCTCGCCGATGATGATCGCGCCCAGCGGCGTGCGCGACGCCGGCTTCATCACGAAGGGGCAGCCGACGGCGAGGGCCGGGGCGATCTTGTGCGCCGCCAGGTTCAGCGGGAAGTTGAACGGGCTGATAAAGGAGCAGGGGCCGATCGGCACGCGCTTCCACATGCCCTGGTAGCCGCGGGCGCGGGGCGAGATGTCCAGGGGCTGGACCTCGCCGGTCATCCGCACGGACTCCTCGGCGGCGATGCGGAAGGTGTCGATGAGGCGGGTGACCTCGCCGCGGGCGTCGCGGATCGGCTTCCCGGCCTCGACACACAGCGCGTAGGCCAGCTCGTCGAATCGCTCCTGGAAGCGCTTCACGCAGTGCGCGAGCACCTCCTGGCGCGCATAGGCCGGCATCCGGGCCATGGGCTCGGCGGCCTCGACGGTGGCGGCGATCCCGGCGTCGATGATCGCCGCATCGGCCAGGGCCACGCGGGTCGCCACCTTGCCGGTGTACTTATCCGTGACCTCGAGATCGAGGTTCGGGGTCTGGGCCTCGTTGGCGAGGTACAGGGGATAGGAGTCGCGTAAGCCGGCCATGTCCGTGGTCCTTGAGGCCGCCTAGAGGGCCGCGCTCAACTCCTTGATCTGGCGATTCAGGATGAGGTCGTTGTCGGAATAGTCCACCGGGCAGTCGATGAGGTGGACCCCGGGCGTATCCAGGCATTCGCGCAGCAGCTTGGGCAGGTGCGCGGCGCTCTCCACGCGGTGGCCCGTGGCGCCATAGCTCTCGGCGTACTTCACGAAGTCGGGGTTGTCGTAGGTGAGGCCCCAGTCCTTGAAGCCCATGTTCGCCTGCTTCCAGCGGATCATGCCGTAGCTGCCGTCGTTGAGGATCAGCACGGTGATGTTCAGCTTCAGGCGGACCGCGGTCTCCAGCTCCTGGCTGTTCATCATGAACCCGCCGTCGCCGCAGATCGCCATGACCTTGCGGTCCGGGTAGACCATGTTCGAGGCCATGGCCGACGGTAGGCCCGCGCCCATCGTGGCAAGGGCGTTGTCGAGCAGCACCGTGTTCGGCATCCGCGCCGCGTAGTTGCGCGCGAACCAGATCTTATAGACGCCGTTGTCGAGGCAGATGATGCCGTCCGAGGGCATGGCCTCGCGGATCTGCGCCACGAGATACTGCGGATAAATCGGGAAGCGCTGGTCGCCGACCTGCTTGCCCGTGTGCTCCACCTCTGCGGCGCGGGCCTTCATCATCGTGGAGAAGTCCCAGCCGGCCTGCGGGAGGATATCCTCCTTGAGCTGCCAGATGGCGTTGCCGATGTCGCCGATCACCTCGTACTGCGGGAAGTAGACCGGATCGACTTCGGCCGAGCGGAAGTTGATGTGGATCACCTCGGCGCCGCCGCGCTGCATGAAGAACGGCGGCTTTTCGATCACGTCGTGGCCGACGTTGATGATCAGGTCGGCCGCGCCGATGGCCCGGTGCACGAAGTCGCCGGCGGAGAGGGCCGCGCAGCCTACGAACTTGGGATTGGTCTCATCGACCACGCCCTTGCCGAGCTGGGTCGAGACGAACGGGATGCCGGTCTTCTCGATGAACTGGGTCAGCATCCGGCTGGTCATGGTGCGGTTGGCGCCGGCGCCGATCACCAGGATCGGTGACTTGGCCTGCTCGATGCGCTTGGCCGCGGCGCGGATCGACTTCTCATCGGCCACCGGGCGGCGCGCGTTGCTCTTCGGGAGCGGTGTGGATTCGGTGTGCTCGTCGGCCACGTCCTCGGGGAATTCGAGGTGCACGGCGCCCGGCTTTTCTTCCTGCGCCAGGCGGAAGGCCTCGCGGATCCGGCTCGGAATGTTGTCGGCCGAGGCCAGCTGGTGCGTGTACTTGGTGATCGGCTTCATCATGTCGACCACGTCGAGGATCTGGAACCGACCCTGCTTGGACTTCTTGATGGGCTTCTGGCCGGTGACCATCATCATCGGCATGCCGCCGAGGGTGGCGTAGGCCGCCGCGGTCACGAAGTTGGTCGCGCCCGGACCAAGGGTGGCGACGCACACGCCTGCCTTGCCGGTGTGCCGACCATAGGTGGCGGCCATGAAGCCCGCGCCCTGCTCGTGGCGGGTCAGGATCAGCTTGATCTTCTTGGAACGGCTCAGGCTGTCCAGGAAGTCGAGGTTCTCTTCGCCCGGAACCCCGAAGACGTGTTCCACGCCTTCCTCTTCCAGACACTGCACAAACAGATCAGACGCCTTGGTCATCTTAGCCCCCATCCCACCGGGGGAGTTGTCGCAAATTCCGGCGACTTGTGAAGGGCGAAAGTCAGGTCGTCGCGAATGCGTCCGCAAATGAAGTTAGACCGTACGGAAATCGCAGCTTAGCTTCATCACGGAGCGTCCGGCGCACGCCAGCGTCGCGCGAATGGGGGAATTCATGGCGGTCAGTGACCACGTCGATCTGAACGGCTTCATCGAAGGGGTGAAGCGTCGCAACCCGGGCCAGCCCGAGTTCGTGCAGGCGGTTCAGGAAGTCGCCGAAGACATCTTCGACTTCATCCAGGACAAGGAAGAGTACCACAAGGCCCAGATCCTGCGGCGGATCGCCGAGCCGGACCGGGTCATCAGCTTCCGCGTCTGCTGGGAGGACGACAAGGGCAACATCCGCGTGCAGCGGGCCTGGCGCGTCCAGAACAACAACGCCATCGGACCCTACAAGGGCGGCATCCGCTTCCACCCCTCGGTCACTGAGAGCGTGCTGAAGTTCCTGGCCTTCGAGCAGACCTTCAAGAACGCCCTGACCGGCCTGCCCATGGGCGGCGGCAAGGGCGGGTCGAACTTCAATCCGAAGGGCAAGTCCGACAACGAGGTCATGCGCTTCTGCCAGAGCCTGATGATCGAGCTGTACCGTCACGTCGGCGCCGACGTGGACGTTCCGGCCGGCGACATCGGCGTAGGCGCGCGCGAGATCGGCTACATGTTCGGCCAATACAAGCGCATCACCAACCACTTCACCGGTGTGCTGACCGGCAAGGGCCTGGAGTACGGCGGCAGCCTGATCCGCACCGAGGCCACCGGCTACGGCGCGACCTATTTCCTGCAGAACATGCTGAAGACCCAGGGCAAGGCCATCGACGGCCACACCGTGGTGATCTCCGGCTCGGGCAACGTCGCCACCCACGCGGCCGAGAAGTGCCACCAGCTGGGCGGCAAGGTGCTGACGCTGTCGGACTCCGAGGGCTTCATCTACGATCCTGAGGGCATGACCCAGGAGAAGATCGACTGGGTGAAGGAGCTGAAGACCAAGCGTCGCGGGCGGATCAGCGAGTACGCCAAGGAATTCAAGGGGGCCGAATTCCACGCCGGGAAAACCCCTTGGGGCGTGAAGTGCGACCTGGCGCTGCCGTGTGCGACCCAGAACGAGCTGCTGGGCCCCGACGCCGACACACTGCTGGCTAACGGCTGCATCGCGGTGTCCGAGGGCGCCAACATGCCGACCAACCTGGACGGCGTGCACAAGTTCAAGGCCGCGGGGATTCTCTTCGCGCCGGGCAAGGCGGCGAACGCCGGTGGTGTGGCGGTGTCCGGCCTCGAGATGAGCCAGAACTCCGCCCGCATCTCGTGGAAGGAAGACGAGCTCCAGCGCCTGCTGCTCGACATCATGCAGGGCATCCACGACCGCTGTGTCGAATACGGCACCAAGCCCGGCGGCGGCGTCGACTATGTGAAGGGCGCCAATATCGCCGGCTTCAAGAAGGTGGCCGACGCGATGCTGGCCTACGGCGTGGTCTGATCCTTCCGACCAGGTCCTGAGACGGCGACGGCCGCTTCGCGTGCGCGGGGCGGCCGTCTTCTTTGGTGCGGGCACACGCTCTTGATGAAAGAGTGAACTCAACCAACCTTAGGTTTCTGTGACCAGCAGGGGCGATGCGATGACGTTCTGGGGTGCGGCGCGGGATTGCTATCGCTGGTCGGCAGGGCTGCTGTTGGCGGCGCCGCTGCTCACGGCCCTGATCGTCGGGCTAGAGGGGCTGCAGCACCTCGTCGAATGGCGGACGGGGATGTACGTCAGCCTCGCCGCGGCCAAGGCGGCCGAGCATGACCCCGCCCGGATGGCGGCCGGCGTGGCGAAGATCGCCTGGCTGCTCCTGCTCCATTACTGGGTGTCGCGCTTCATCGTCTCCGGCGGCTCCGCCCGAGCCACCTTCGCCACTGATCCAGTCGCGGCGCGCAAGTTCGCGATCTATTTCGTGTTCGCCGTGGCGCTGGCCGTGGCGCAGCTCTGGCTGCCGGTGTGGTTGCAGGCGGCCGGCGCATCGCGGGGTCAGGTCGCTGCGGTGATGATCGGCGGGATGTTGGGCGGACTCCCGCTCGGTGTGGCGCTCGCGCCCTGGTCGGCCGGCGCGGCGATCGGGGATTCCACCGCTGGTCCCGCCATGGCGCTTCGCCGCGCGTGGGGCAGCGTCTGGTGGGGCATCGGCCTGACCCTGGTCGTGATCCTGCCGGTGATGGCCGCTCACTATGTGCTGGCCCTGACGCCGATCGGCCGACCGCCCATCATCGCCGGGACGTTGCTGGCGGTAGACGCCGTGCTGGTCGGGTTCCTCGGCGTGCTCGTCAACGCCGTGCCGGTGTTGATCGCCGTGCGCATGGCCACCCGCCGGGGAGAGCCGCTCCGCCTTTCGCCCGCGCCCGTCCTTACGTCGACGCCCGACGCCGCATAGCGCGGCCTAGCGGCTCGCCACCTTCGTCCACTGCAGGGTCTTCAGCGGCGGATGCCCCGGCGCCGGTGTCGCCTGGCCCGGCGTATGGAAGGCGTGGCAGGTGGTGCAGTCGGCGTCGTCCGCCGCCGCGATCTGGGCCGTCGTCTTGCCGTGACAGGTGGCGCACTTGGCGATGTCGGGGACCAGCACGTCCTCGGTCGTGCCCGATGTCTTGGCCGCGTGGCAGTCGGCGCACACGAAGCCGCCCTTCTTCGCCGTCCCCGGTCCGCCGTGCTCGGGCACGCTGTGGTCGAAGCCGCCCTTGGGCAGGTAGCGTTGGGTCAGGCTCACCGGCGCCATGCGGACCGTGTCGCCCTCCCACGTGATGGCATGGCAGTCGTAGCAGGCCCCGCCGGGCGAGAAGGTCGCGCGGTAGGCGCTGGCGCCGGTGGCCTGGTAGATCGAGGCGCGCAGGATCCGCGGGCGGGCGCGCTCGGCCCCGGGGGCGATCAGCGTGCGACCGGCGAGGGCGTCGACCACCTTCTGAAGCTCGCCGTGCGGCAGGTACTTCAGCTCCCCGCCCTCGCGGGTGAAGGCGAGGGAGTGACAGGTCCCGCAGTCCCGCTCCATCTCGATCGGCTTGAACGCCTTGCCGCCGGCGTCGGGGCGGTGGCACGAGGCGCATTCCAGCGCCGCGCCGTAGCCGCGTCCCTTGCCCAGCTCGATGGCCTGACGCGCCACCCCGCCAAGCGGGTTCATGTGCAGGTCGTGCGGGAAGATCAGACCGTTGCGCTCCTTCGGCGCCTGGGCGGAGGTGAGAGCGAGCCGCTGGAACTTCGGCTTCGGCCCGGCCTCGCTGACGATCATCGCCTTGAACGGCGCGTGCTCGAAGGTCGGGAACCGCTTGTCGGGCGTGTTGGCCAGGGTCGTGGTCTTCAGTCGCTTCGACAGGTCGGCGTGGCAGCTCTCGCACTCGTGCACCACGGCCAGCTTGGGCTTGTCGCTCAAGGGCGCATGGGGGTCGGTTCCCTTGCCGGCCGGCGTGTGCTCGACGTGGCAGCTCGCACAGCGGTCGGTGGGGTGGCCCAGCAGCGTCTGGGCGTAGAAGCCGATGGCGCCCAGGCCCTTGGGCGGCGGCGTGCCGTCGCTGAGCCGCTCGCGCGGGGCGTGGTCGGCCACCAGCAGCGGACGGAACGGGCTGCCCAGCTCGCGCGACCGGGCGAGGGCCTTATCGGCCTTGTCAGCGCTGATGTCGTGGCAGCTCTGGCAGGCGTTGTCGCGCACCGCCACGAAGGCGTTGGCGTGACAGGCCTTGCAGTCCTCCTGAAGGAAGGCGTGGGACGTCGATAGCGCGCCCGCCTGCCACTGCTTCTGGGGGTTGATCAGCAGGTTCGAGCCGGACAACACGGCGATCATCGGCAGGAGCAGGCACAGCACGAAGATGCCGCCGCCCAGGATCCACGCCATGCGCCGGCGGCCGAACACCTTCGCCTTCAGCGAGAAGTCGCTGGGGGACATGTGGTGGTCGTCGTCTTCGCGGGTGACGATCACCAGGGCGTCGTCGTCGGGCGCGGGTCCGAAGGCGAGGGTGTACGAGCCGAAGACAACCTCGGGACTCGCCGAGACGTCGAGGTCGGCGCCCTGCACGTCGCGGTCGCCCACGCGGAAGGGCAGGCCGCTGACGGACTCGATGCGGATGCGGCCCGGGCCGCTGAACCGCATTCTGGCATGGGCCAGGTCGACCGAAAGGTCGGCGAGGACGATGTCGTTGCTCTCGGCGCGGCCGATCGTGGCTTCGCCGCCCGTCACCGAGCGGTCGCGGATGATCGGGTCGCCGCCGCCGGCGCGCTGGGTGATCAGCCTGAGATGGAATTCCTGGGCCACCGGCTCACCAGTACGTGAAGACGCTGATGATGTGCGCCACCAGGGCCGCCAGCAGGGCGAAGGTGGCCGGGATGTGCACGAAGAGCCATCCCTCGAGCATGGCGGTGATCTGCATCTGGCGCCGGGCCTTGGTCAGCACCGCGTCCTTCTGGGTCATCACCTGTTCGATCTTGTTGAGCGCCTCGGCCTGGCGGGCGTCCTGCGGCCGGGGCAGGGCGCGGACCTGCGCCAGGGCCCGCTTGTTGGCGCAGTGGCGATAGTCGTTCGTCAGGCGCGTCCAGAAGCCGCCGCCCATCTCTGTCTCCTCGACCGACAGCCGGACCACCTGCGCGGCGCCGCGATCAAGGGGCTGAGCCAGGTCGGCGAGCTGCCGGTCCAGGCTCTCGACCGACTCGATCATCTGCTTGCGCGTGGTCTCGCCGCGATTGCCGTGCAGCCGCTCCGGCAGGGTGGCATAGGCCCAGATGCCCAGAGCGCCCGAGGCGATCACCAACATCATCAGGCCGTAGGCGAGGGTGTGGACGTTCCAGCCGAACTGGAAGCCGGTGTGCAAGGTGGCCAGGACCGTCAGCGACAGGCCGAGGTACACGTGAGCCGACACCCAGGCCTTCAGCGAATAGTGTCCGGCGGTGATCACGCGCTTGCGGATGCCGAGGCAGGACAGCCAGACGATCAGGCCGGCGCTGGCGGTTCCCAGCAGATAGCCTAGCCAGCTTCCGCCGCTGGGCGGCTCGTCCAGACGCGCGGCGACCACGAAATAGACGCCGACCGCCACGACGCTCAGCGCGGTGGCGATCTGGGCCCAGAGGAAGCCCTTGTAGGCGAGGAAGCCCTCGTGGGTCCTCTGCCGTACGCGCTCGGTATGTCCTGCAGTATCCGTCATAGGCCGGCGCGCCCTCCCGCGCCCAGCACGGCGGACCCCGAGCCGACGATCGCGATCACGACGATCTTCGCCATTCCAGACGCCCCAACTCCCGGCCGCAAGGCCGCGCCCCCCGGCGCCGTCCCCAACCGGCGCCGTCTGCTCTCCCGCCGATCCGCTAACACGGGTCGCCCCGGCGAGGGGAGCATAAAGTGTAGGTCCGCGGACGCCAGACCCTCCCGCCGCTCTTAGCCGCGGTCGATCCGAGCGACCGACAGGAAGGCGTCCGGCGTCACGCGGATCGCCGCGCCCGTGGGACAGGCGCGCACGCAGGCCGGACCGCCGGGTTTGCCCGAGCACATGTCGCACTTGATCGCCAGCTTAGGCGACTCGCCGCCTTCGGACTTCGCCGCCTTCTTGCGCCATTCGTACGACGGCTGGCCGGGGCCGGGACCCTTGCCGAACAGCATCCACTCCCACAGTGGCGGCTTCTTCGGCGGCGGCTTGTCCATCTGGATCACTCCGTAGGGGCAGGCCCGCTGGCAGTTGCCGCAGCCGATGCAGGTGTCCGAGATGAACACTTCCCCGTCGGGCCCGCGGCGGATCGCGTTCGGCGGGCAGTCGCTCATGCAGTGCGGATGTTCGCAGTGCCGGCACGAGGTTGGCACGTGGATATTGGCGAAGGTGGTGCCGGCCTCGCGGTTCAGCCGCGACAGGCCGTCGTGGCTGTCGGCGCAGGCCTTCTCGCAGTTGTCGCAGCCGACGCAGAGGCTCTCGTCGATCAGCAACACGTCGGTCGCCTCGCCGATCCCCTGCTTGATCAGGAAGTTCGCCACCGAGGAGTACATGTCGACGGCGCCGCCGAACTCCTCCTTCTGGCTTTCGATGAACTCGTTGATCTCCTTGCGGGCGCGCATCTCGTCCTGCATGCGCTTGGCGAGCTCGGGCTTGCGCGCCAGGAGTTTGCGGAACGGCTCGGCCGGCAGCTTCACCACCGTCGAGCGGATCGCGGCCTTGACCGTGGCGACCCGCGGCGCCCGCTCGATCATCGCCATCTCGCCCGAGTACGAGCCGGCGGGCACGTAAGACATGAACACCGGTTTCCCGCCGAGGTTCTTCTCCACGATCATCGAGCCGGAGCGGATGATGTAGAGGTCGTCCGAGACGTCGCCTTCGTTGATGATCGCCTGTCCGGGGCGGACCTCCATCACCTCGGCGCCGGCGAGCACTTCCTGGATGTCGGCAGGTGTGAGGCCCGACTTGAAGATCTGCAGCACCTGCCGTTCGCTGGTGATGCGGTTCACGGTCTCGCGCGCCTCGGGCACCTGGGCCATCAGCTTCAGGGCGGCCATACGCGGGATTTCGATGCAGATCGTAGGCTCGGCCGCGCGGATGGTGGCGCCGCGCTTGCGGCCCGAGATCAGGCCGACCTCGCCGAAGATGGAGCCCTTGCCGATGGGCACGGTGATGTTCGGGTTGGACGGGTCCACCTCGACCTTCACCGAGCCCGAGGCGATGCCGAACAGCGACGAACCCGGCGCATTGCGGATGAAGATCGCCTCGTCCGCCTTGTAGGCCCGCACGTCGGAGTCGAGCAGGAATTCCCGCATCTGCAGGGGCGACAGGCCATTGAGGATTTCGACGTTGGCCCGCAGGAACTCCAGCCATTCCGAGACCTTGCGGTTTCCGGGCAGGCCCGCCAGCTTCTCCTTGAGGAGCGGTTCGTCGGCGGGCTCCAGGTCGGTGACGCCCATGATGAACTCGACGACGTCGTAGCCCTGGTTCATGCAGTGCTTGATCAGCGGGTAGCCCGCGAGGGCGCCGATCACGTAGATGCCGGGCTTGGTCGTCTCGAAAGTGGGCGACAGGGTGGGGAAGGCGCTGGGCGAATCGCTCGCGAAGGCGATCCCGCAGCTCTCGACGAACTTGCGCGGCGGCGAGGCGCCCATGCGGGCGATGATGCGGTCGCAACGGTACCGCGACGAGCCCTGGGGCGTGTCGACGGTGATCCAGCCCGGTTCGATCAGGCTGGGGGTGGTCTCGGTCATCACCGCGATACGGCCGGCGTCCCGGGCGGCCATTAGGTTGTCGACGTTGGCCTTCTTGGCGCGGGCGAAGTCGGCCGAGCGGTTCAGGATGGTGACGGTGTTGCCCTGGCCAGCGTCTGCGGCCAGGCCCAGGGCGTTCTCGATGCCGGCGTCACCCGAGCCGACGACGAAAATGTGCTCGTCGGTGTACTCGCCCGGATCGTCGAGCTGGTACTGGACATGGGGCAGGGCGGCGCCGTCGCAGCGCATCAGGTTCGGGTTGCCCTGGGTGCCGATAGCGAGAATCACATTCTCGGCCTTGATCGCCTCGCCCTTGGTCAGCTCGATCGAGAAGGCGCCCTGTTCGCCGGTGATGGCCTTCACGTCGGCGTTGAACCGTACGTTCACGCCGGCCGCCTTCACGTCGGCGTTCCACTGGTCGAGGATCTTCTCGCGCTTGCCGGCGTCGAATTCGCAGTCAGAGCGCAGCACCAGCACGGACGGCGTGGCCATCACGTGCTTGCCCTTCTGGTAGCGGAAGATCGTGTCCGACAGATGGTCCGTCTTCTCCAGGAGGATGTGGCTGACGCCCTTCCTGGCCGCGTGTGCGGCGGCGCTCATCCCGGCGGGACCGGACCCGATGATCGCGATCTTGAACACTTCCGACATCCAGACGCCCCCAAGCACCCCCGGCCGCTTCGCCGTACGACTTCGCGCCCACGCACTGTAACATTCCCGAGCGGCTTTGAACGCGCTACCACGCGCCGCATGTCGGAGGGAGTATTCAGTTCATGACGGCGGAAGTCGGTCAGTTCGCGCTGATCCTCGCCTTGCTGCTCGCGCTCGTCCAGTCTGTGGCGCCGCTTGTGGGGGCCTGGCGGCGCGACGGGGTGCTGATGGCGGTCGGGCGCCAGGCGGCCTTGCTCCAGGGAGGATTCGTCGTCCTCGCGTTTGCCTGCCTGGCCTACGCCTACGTGACCTGCGACTTCTCCACGGCGCTGGTCGCCCGGCACAGCCACACGACCCAGCCGCTGGCCTACCGGTTCGCGGCCACCTGGGGCAGCCACGAGGGCTCGATGCTGCTCTGGGTGCTGATCCTGGCGATCTACGGCGGAGGCGTGGCGCTGTTCGGCGGCACGCTGCGCGAGACGTTGCAGGCGCGGGTCATCGGCATCCAGGGGCTGATCGGCGCCGCGTTCCTCGGATTCCTGCTCTTCACGTCCAACCCGTTCCTGCGCCTCGATCCCGCTCCGATCGAGGGGACCGAGCTCAATCCGCTGCTGCAGGACCCCGGGCTGGTGATGCACCCGCCGCTGCTCTACCTGGGCTACGTCGGCTTTTCGGTGTCGTTCTGCTTCGCCGTAGCGGCGCTGATCGAAGGCCGGGTAGACGCCGCCTGGGCCCGCTGGGTGCGCCCTTGGGTGCTGGCCGCCTGGGTCCCGCTGACCGCCGGCATCACCCTGGGCAGCGCCTGGGCCTATTACGAGCTGGGCTGGGGCGGCTGGTGGTTCTGGGACCCGGTCGAGAACGCCTCGCTGATGCCCTGGCTGCTGGGGACGGCGTTGTTGCACTCGGCGCTGGTTCTGGAGCGCCGCGGGGCCCTGGTGAGCTGGACGATCCTCCTGGCGATCCTGACCTTCTCGTTGAGCCTGGTGGGCACGTTCCTGGTCCGCTCGGGCATCCTGACCAGCGTCCACGCCTTCGCGGTTGATCCGGAGCGGGGCGTCTTCATCCTGGGCATCATCGCCGTGACCACCGGCGCTTCGCTGGCGCTCTACGGGTGGCGGGCTCCGGCCATCCGGTCGGGAGCGCTGTTCCAGCCTCTGTCGCGCGAAGGCGGGGTGACGCTCAACAACCTGTTCCTGACCACCCTTACCGCCGCCGTCTTCCTCGGCACCTTCAGCCCGGTGTTCATCGAGATGCTGAACGGCGACAAGATCTCGGTTGGCCCGCCGTACTACGCCCGGACCTTCGCGCCGCTGGCGATCCCGCTGCTGGCGCTCGTGGTTTTCGGCCCGATGTTGAACTGGAAGAGGGACGAGATCGGAAAACTGCTGCGGCGGCTGCGGGTCCCGCTGATGGTCGCCGGCGCTGTCCTGCTCGTCGCCCTGCCGTTCGGCGGAGTGAAGAGCGGATTGAAAGGCTTGGCGACCGCCGGAGGGCTGGCCCTGGCGGCCTGGCTCCTGGTCGGGTCGGTAGCGGTGCTCACGCGCCGCTGGTGGGCCGGCCGGGCGTACCTGCGCCGGTCGATTGCCACCACGCCGAGAGCGATCTGGGGACTCGTGCTGTCGCACGCGGGGCTGGGCCTGCTCACCCTCGGCATCACCGGCGTGACGTCCTGGGAGAGCGACAAGGTGCTCAACATGCGCCCGGGCGACACCGTCGCCTTCGCCGGTCGCGAACTGAAACTTGAGACGCTCGAGATGGGACAGGGGCCGAACTACGAAGCGCGACGGGCGATCTTCGCGGTGAAGGGGCCAGGTCCCGACTACGTCCTGCGCAGCGAGCGCCGCTTCTACCCCTCGGCCCAGTCCCAGACCACCGAGGCCGGCATCCGCGTCGGGCTCCTCGGCAATCTCTACGTCTCGGTCGGTGAGGAGTCGGCGCAGGGCGTCATCGTGCGCCTCTGGAACCACCCGCTGATCGTCTGGATCTGGGTCGGCGGCTTCGTGATGTCCATTGGCGGGCTTGTCTCGCTCAGCGATCGGCGTCTGCGCATCGGCGCGAGCGTCAAGGCGCCCCAGCCCGCCGCCCAGCCGGTCCCCGCCGAATGAAGCGCGTCCTGTTCATACTGCCGGTCCTCGGCTTCGTCGTCCTGCTGGCGGTTTTCTTCGCCGGCCTGGGGCGCGATCCCCGTGCGCTGCCGTCGGCGTTCGTCGGCAAACCGCTGCCGTCGTTCACCGCGCCGCCTGTGCGTCCGGGCGACGTCGGTCTTACCCACGCCGATTTCCAGCAGGGCGAGCCCGTGCTGCTGAATGTCTTCGCCTCGTGGTGCGGCCCCTGCCGCGTGGAGCATCCCGTGCTGATGCGCCTTCGGTCCGAAGGCGTGCCGATCCATGGTCTCGACTGGAAGGAAGAGGCCGCCGGCGGCCTGCAGTGGCTGACCGACAACGGCGATCCCTACATCCGCGTCGGCTCCGACCCGACCGGACGCACAGGCATCGAGTTCGGCGTCGCCGGGGTGCCTGAGACCTTCGTCATCGATAAGCACGGAAAGGTCCGTTATCGGCATGTCGGCGCGGTCACGCCCGACGTGTGGGAAGCCAAGCTCAAGCCGCTGATGGACGACCTCAGGAGAGAACCTTGAGACGCGCGCTACCCGTCGCGCTGGCCCTCGCGCTGATGGCCGGGCCGGCCCTGGCCGTGAACCCCGATGAGCAGCTGCGCGACCCGGCGCTGGAGGCGCGGGCCGTCAAGCTCAGCCGCGAGCTGCGCTGCGTGGTCTGCCAGAACCAGTCGATCGACGATTCCGACGCGGCCCTGGCGCGTGATCTGCGGATCATCCTGCGCGAGCGCATCGCGGCGGGGGACACCGACGACCAGGCCATCGACCACATCGTCGCCCGCTATGGCAGCTTCGTGCAGCTGCGCCCACCGGTGCGCGGCGACACGCTGGCGCTGTGGTTCGGGCCGCTGGGCGTGCTGGCGCTGGGCGGGATCGGCGCGTTCCTCTACATCCGCAGCCGGACGCCGGCCGCGGCGGTGGCGCTGACTCCCGCGGAAGAGGCCGAGGCGGCCGAACTGCTCAAGACGGACAAGGCGGGCTGATGCTGCTCTGGATGATCCTCACGCTCATGACCGTGATGGCGGCGGTCGGGATCGCCATCCCGCTGCTGCGCCGCCGCGACGCCGTACAGGCCGAGCGGGACGACGCCGTGACGGTGCTGAAAGGCCAACTGGGCGAGATCGAGGCCCAGGCGGCCGCAGGCGGCCTGGCCGAGCCAGAGGCCGAGGCGCTGAAGAGCGACCTAAAGCGCCGGGTGCTGGCCGAGGCGCGCCGCACGGAAGCGCCGGCCCGGCCGCTAGCCGACCGCACGCTGATCTATGTGGCGCTGGGCCTGGCGGCGATCGTCACCCTGGGCGGAACGGCCCTCTATATAAAGATCGGCCGCCCCGACGTGCCGGCCAGCCCCGCGATGGCGAACAGGACCAGCGGCGGTGGCGAGGCGATGGCTGGCGGCGAGGGGCATCCGCAGGGCGATGTGGCGGCCATGATCGGCCAGCTCGAAGCCCAGATGCGCGACACGCCCAACAATCCCGAAGGCTGGCGAATGCTGGGCTGGTCCTACCTTCAGACCGGCCGTCCCGCCGATGCCGCCACGGCCTACGGGAAGGCCGCGGCGCTCGAGCCGGGCAATGCGGACTATCTGTCGGCGCAGGGCGAGGCGACCGTGCTGGCCGCGCAAGGATCGGTGACGCCCGCCGCCGAGGCGATCTTCCGCAAGGCGCTCGCGGCCGACCCGGGCGACCCGCGGGCGCGCTACTACCTTGCCGTCGGCAAGGACCAGCGCGGCGAACGGGACGCGGCGATGAATGACTGGATCGCCTTGATCAAGTCGGCGCCCCCGGACGCGCCCTGGGCCGCCGAGGTGCGGACCTTCGTCGAAAGAGTCGCCGCCGAGCGGAAGATCGATATCTCGGGACGACTCCCGCCCGTCCAGACGGCCCAGTCGCCGATGGCGCCCCGTGGACCTTCCGCGGAACAGATGGCCGCCGCCCAGAACATGACGGACGGCGACCGCCAGCAGATGATCCAGGGTATGGTCGCGGGCCTCGCCGAGCGACTGAAGCAGAACCCGGGCGACCGCGCCGGCTGGGAGCGGCTGCTGCGCGCCCGGATGGTCATGGGCGACGCCCAGCAGGCCGCCGCCGACTACCGGAACGCGCGGCAGGCGCTCTCGAAGTCGCCCGCCGACCAGAAGGCGCTGCGCGAGGCGGCCCTGCAGCTCGGCGTGCCGGGAGCCTGACATGCCCTTGTCGCAGGTGCTGGAGAAGGACGGGGCGGGGGCGGCGGCAGAGCTGATCCTGGAGCTGCTGCCGGAACCCGTGCTGCTCGTGCAGGGGCACGATGACGAGCCGCCGGAGATCGCCTACGGAAACGCCGCTGCGCGCGAGGTCTTCCGGATCGAGCTGACCGGCGCCCCGCTCGGCGCGGCCCTGCGCCGCCCGGAAGTGCTGGAAGCCATCGAGGGCGCGCTGGAGCTGGAGACCGCGACCGAGGTGGCCTTCGAGACCATCGGAGTGCAGCCGCGCTTCTGGCGCGCTTTCGCCCGACCGCTCCAGCAGGGCCCCGGCGGTGTTCGTCGCCTCGTGGTGATGCTGCGGGACGAGACCGACGCCCGTCGCACGGAGCGGATGCGGGCCGACTTCCTGGCCAACGCAAGTCATGAGCTGCGCACGCCGCTCGCCTCGCTGGCCGGCTTCGTGGAGACCCTGCGCACCCACGCCAAGGACGACCCTGAGGCGCGGGACAAGTTTCTCGGCATCATGGCCCAGCAGGCGACGCGGATGGCTCGCCTGGTCGACGACCTGCTGTCGCTCAGCCGCATCGAACTCAACGAGCACATCGCCCCGTCGGGCAAGGTGGAGCTCGCCCGGACGATCCAGGACGTGGTCGACGCCGTGCGGCCGCTGATCGAGGAGCGGGGGGTCAACATCACTACCGAGGTCAAGCCGGGCGTGACGTCGGTGGTGGGCGACCGCGACCAGCTGGTGCAGGTGATCCAGAACCTCGTCGACAATGCTGTGAAGTACACGCCGAAGGGCGGCGCCGTGCGCGTGACGCTGGAGTCGGCGCCTTCGCTGGAGGCCGCAAGGGCGCCCAGCCGCAGCGGCGTCGGCCTGTCGCTGCTCTCGCCCGACGCGCCTGAGGGACAGGCGTTCGTCGTGGTCCGCATCTCGGACGACGGCCCGGGGATCGCCCGCCAGCACCTGCCGCGCCTCTCCGAGCGCTTCTACCGGGTCGAGGGCCAGCGCAGCGGCGGCACGGGCCTCGGCCTCGCCATCGTCAAGCATGTGGTCAACCGCCACCGAGGCGGCTTTACGGTGGAAAGCGCGGAGGGCGAGGGTTCGACGTTCAGCGTTTACCTTCCCGTGGCGCAAGGAGCCGTCTCACCGGCTTGAGTGTCGCAAAACTGTTGCGTGATCGCATTAGTTTGCCCGCCAACAGAGAGGGCCGAGTGACACGTTCGTATCAGTCCGAGTTGCGACAACTGGTGGCCGAGGTAATCCGCATGGGCGGGCTCGCCGAGGCTCAGGTCGTGGACGCCGTCGACGCCGTGGTCCGGCGAGACGTTCCCCTGGCCCAGGCGCTGATCGTGCGCGACCTGCGGCTCGACACCCTGCAGAGCGAGGTCGAGCAGCGGGCCCTGGACCTCATCGAGCGGCACCGACCGGCCGACGTGGACCTGCGTCGGGCGATCTCGACGCTGAAACTGGCCATGAACCTCGAGCGCTGCGGCGACCTCGCGCGCAACATCGCCAAGCGCAGCCTCGTGCTGTCGGCCGGCGAGCCCCTGCTGCCGCTCACCGGCGCCATCGAACGGATGGGCCGACTGGTGGCCGCGCGGCTGCGTGAAGTGCTCGACGCTTACGCCGCGGGCGAAGTCGAGCCGGCGCTGGACGTCTGGCGCCGCGATGGCGAAGTGGACGAGCACTACGAGAGCCTGTTCCGCGAGCTGCTGGCTTTCATGACGGCTCATCCGGGCGCGGTCGCCACCGGCGCCCACCTGCTGTTCGTGGCCAAGAACCTCGAGCGGATCGGCGACCATGCGACCAACATCGCCGAGATCCTGCACTTCCAGATGACCGGCCGCGAGCTGATCGGCGAACGGCCGAAGCTCAGCCTGCCAGAGGCGGAGGGCCTCCAGTCGTGACTCCGTACATCCTGGTCGTCGAGGATGAGGACGCTCTGGCGACCCTGCTCGACTACAACCTTATGAAGGAAGGCTTCCGCGTCGAGCGCGCCGCCGACGGCGAGGAAGCCCTGCTGCGCGTCTCCGAGGAGCCGCCAGACCTGGTGGTCCTTGACTGGATGCTGCCCAAGGTCTCGGGCGTGGAGGTCTGCCGCCAGCTTCGCGCCGGCGCCGAGACCCGCCGAACGCCGGTCCTGATGCTGACGGCGCGGGGCGAGGAGGGCGACAAGGTCCGTGGCCTCGACACCGGCGCCGACGACTATGTGGTCAAGCCGTTCTCGATGAGCGAGCTGGTGGCGCGGATCCGCGCGCTGCTGCGCCGTACCCGGCCCGAACTCGTCGAGGAGCGCCTGGAATACGCCGACGTGGTGCTCGACCGCGGCCGCCATCGCGTGACCCGGGGCGGCAAGGACGTGCACCTGGGGCCGACCGAGTACCGTCTGCTGGACTTCCTGATGCAGCGTCCGGGCCGGGTGTTCAGCCGCGAGCGGCTGCTGGACGCCGTCTGGGGCGCGAACACCTACGTCGAGGTCCGCACCGTCGACGTCCATGTGGGTCGGCTGCGCAAGGCCCTGCGCCAGCAGGGGGCGCCTGACCTGATCCGGACCGTCCGCTCCGCCGGCTATGCGCTCGACGCCGAGGCTTAGGGCGGCGTCACGGCCCTGTCACCGACTCCCCGTAACGCAAGCTGACTTCGCAGTTTTGGGGGACCGCGATGCCTGAGGCCTCACCTACGGTGCGCTGCCGCGCGGCGTTCATTTCGGACATTCACCTCGGGACCAAGGGGTGCCAGGCGGACCTGCTCCTGGAGTTCATCCGCGAGCTGGAGTGTGAGACCCTCTACCTGGTCGGCGACATTGTCGACGGCTGGAAGATGAAGAGCGGCTGGTACTGGCCGCAGGCGCACAACGACGTGGTCCAGAAGATTCTGCGCCTGGCCCGCAAGGGCGTCCGCGTCGTCTATGTCCCGGGCAACCACGACGACCGGGTCAGGGACTTTTGCGGCGTCCACTTCGGCGGTGTGGTCGTGGCGCGCGACGCCATCCATGAAGCGGCGGACGGTCGGCGCTACCTGGTCACCCACGGCGACGAGTTCGACGGCGTGGTCCAGAACGCCAAGTGGCTCGCCTTCCTCGGCGACTGGAGCTACCGGGCCCTGCTGGGGCTCAACACCCACTTCAACCGGCTGCGGAAGCTGATGGGCCTCGGCTACTGGAGCCTGTCGGCCTTTCTGAAGCATCGGGTGAAGGACGCGGTGGCGTTCATTGACCAGTTCGAGACCGCGATGGCCGACGAGGCCCGGCGCCGCGGCGTGGCGGGGGTCATCTGTGGCCACATCCACAAGGCCGAGATGCGCGACATGGACGGGGTTCTCTATCTGAACGACGGCGACTGGGTGGAGAGCTGCACCGCCCTGGTCGAAGGCTTCGACGGCGAATTCCGGATCGTCGACTGGCTGAGCGAGCGCAAGGCGCTAGCGCTCCAGCCCATCCCGTTCCCAGAGCCGGTGGCCGCCTGATCCACCCACCCGGCAAAAAGAAGGCCGCGACCGGGGGGCGGTCGCGGCCGTGCGGCCATCGGGGTTGGCCGTCTGGAGAGATACGCGAGGGGTACTGGCCCGGAGGCTATCGCCCTCGCGTGTCCGGGACGTGACGCTAGAACGACACCTGCATGCGGCCGGCGATCGCGTCGTAGTCCTGCCCGATCTGGACGCCGGTCGCGTTCAGGCGGTCGATCTCCACGTGCTGATAGTCCAGCATCAGGCGAATGGTCGGGTTGAGGTACCAGTTCGCCCCGACGGTGACGATCTTCTGCTCACCGCCGCGGATCGCGCCCAGGACGGCCGCCGTTCCCCGTGCGCCTGCGCGGTAGTTGAGGTCGGTGACGGAGTAGCGCGCCGCCACTTCGAAGGCGCCCCAGGCGCCCGCCGCGGGGCTGAAGTTGTAGGCCGGCTTGGGCGCATCGAAACGGGCCTCGGCGGGGTTGTACGGCCGGTTCTCCCCCGTCAGGACCCAGGCGCCCTGCACGTACCATCCGTCGAAGCGCGGATCCTTGGGCGCGGGGCCGGCGGTGACCCGGCGGTCGATGTCGTACCGGAACCATTCGCCCTCGACGAGGAAAGGACCGGCGGACAGGCCGGCTTCCAGGCCCAGGACGCTGATGTGGCGGGCGTCGATGGCGCCGGTGTCGATCAGCCGCGTGCCGTCGATCCGCAGTTCCGGCCGGTCGCGGAGCTGGGCGGCATAGCGCGGGGTCGCCGCGGGTCCACTGTCATTCGGATGGATCACGTACTGGTAGTTGGCGCCGAAATGCGCCTGCCAGGCGGGTCCGCTGAACGGCGCCAGGGCCACGCGCCCGATCCAGGCGGTCTGCTCGTCGAAGGTCTGGGCAGAGCCGATGGTGTTGCCCGTGACGGCGGTGGAGACGAACCAGCGGCTCGCCAAACCGGAGTCGCCGCTGCCGAAGCTGCCGGCGCCCGTCACCTGCGCGGCGACCCGGGAGTCTCCGGCCGCGACATTTCGCGCGATCTCGGCCGGGGCGGGCCGTTCCATCAGCGGCATCTGGCTGGTGGAGACCGCCGCGGCCAGGCCGATGTTAGGCTCGTACGCGCCCAGCTTGATGCGGAACGGCTTCAGCGCGGTGTAGGTCACCGACGCCTCGTACAGGCGGCCGGACTCCTCGGCGCCCGATCCGCCGAACTCGTAGACGAAGCTGTAGTCGAAGTCGGTGAACAGCCGCCCGTCGACGCCCAGGCGGGCGCGGCGGAAGTTGGTGCCTTCGCCAAGGTCGCGGCCGGGCACATTGGCGGCGAGGCCGCCGTCCTGGAAGTACTTGCCGGCGTCCAGCATCAGGATGGCGCGGACATTGGCGGTGAAGCGGCCGTCGGCAGTGGCGAATGCCGGCTTGCCGTTGGAGAGGGTGGTGGTCACCGACGCAGGGGCGGGGGGCAGTTTCAGGGTGGCGACGTCGCTGGCGGTTTCGTCCTGCGCCGTCTTCATCTCGGCCAGTTGAGCGGCCATCGAGTCGAGCTGCTGCTGCATGGCGCTGAGCCGGGCGTCGGCCTGGCTTCCGGCCTGCATCTGCTGCAGTTGCGACCGCATCTCGTCGAGCTGCTTCTGCATCGCCTGCAGCTTGGCGGCGTCGGCCGGCGCCGCCATGGCGGCGGTGGACGCCCCGCAGAGCAGGATACCGGCGAGGCTGGCGCCGAGCCAGGTGCGCGCGGCGCGCGTGGGGGTGATGGCCATGTCTGGAACCTCTTGCCGATCGCCTTCCCGCGATCCGAATGCGGCGGTCCTAGGCTGAGTATGTGACAATGGCGCAAATGAAGAATGACAGAGCGATGACAATTGGCGTTGTCATCAAAATGACGCGCCGCTGTCGCCGGGCTTTTGCATAGCGGCCCTACACCCCCCTCGAACGGCGCGACCGGCGCCCCGAACGAGGGATTCTCGATGTTCAAACGCATTCTGACCGGCCTGGTGGCCGCCGTGAGCCTGGCCGGTGTCGCGCCGGCTCAGGCCGCCGACATCTCCGGCGCGGGCGCGACCTTCCCGGCGCCGCTCTACGCCAAGTGGGCCGAGGGCTATCGGGCCCAGACGGGCGATCGCCTCAACTACCAGGCCATCGGGTCGGGGGGCGGCATCCGCCAGATCACTGCCGGGACGGTGGATTTCGGCGCGACCGACAAGCCGCTGAAGCCCGATGACCTGGCCGCGGGTGGCTTCACCATGTTCCCGACCGTCATGGGCGGCGTCGTTCCGGTGGTGAACGTGCCGGGCCTGAAGTCCGGCCAGCTGAAGCTGACGGGCGCCCTGACCGCCGACATCTTCCGCGGCGTGGTCAAGAAGTGGAACGACCCGCTGATCGCGAAGTACAACCCAGGCCTGACGCTGCCCAACCTGCCGATCACGGTGGTGCACCGCTCGGACGGTTCGGGCACGACCTTCCTGTTC
>JBKOYY010000144.1:0-34530 GCA_046725615.1 Pseudomonadota bacterium | reverse complement strand
GGGTGGAGGAGGGCAGCTTGGCCCCCTTCAGGTCCTGGTTCAGGGCCGCGGTCGGGCTCGCCAGCTGGGCGGGCGTGTTGCCGGCCAGCTTGGCGCCCGGGACCAGCCCGCGCGGGTCTTCCGAATCCTGGAAGCAGCAGGCCGTGCGGATCTCGGCGTTCAGGTACGAGTAGTTTGCCAGGATCTGCAGGTTGTCGATCGGCTGCCAGGTGGTCTCCAGCTCGAAGCCGATCACCCGGGCCTTGGGCAGGTTGAAGAACGAGCTGACGTTGGTGTTCGTCACCGGGTTCAGGCCCGAGATCGGGATCTGGATGTCCTGGTAGTTGTAGAGGAAGGCCGAGGCGTTGGCCTGGAAGCGGCCGGCGAAGGTCTTCTTCGCACCCACTTCGTAGGCGTCGATCGTCTCCTTGTCGGTGCTGACGTTGGCCTGCAGCGTCGTGGTGCCCGAGTTGAAGCCGCCGGCCTTATAGCCCCGCGTGTACTTGGCGTAGACCAGGGTGTCAGGGTCGGGCTTCCAGTCGAGGCCCAGGGTGCCGGAGATGGCGTCCCAGCTCTCCTTCAGTCCGCGGTGGCGCAGGCCGGTGGTCGGGTCGGTGAAGGCCGGCAGGTAAACCGCCGGATCGGTGCTGGTCCCCGGGGCGGCGACCGCGGTCACGTCCACGGCGCGGCCGGTGACCCGCGAGATCGGGCAGGTGGCCGTGTAGAGGCAGAACAGGCGCGCGCTCTCGAACGAACGCTTCTGGTCGTAGGTGTAGCGCAGGCCGGCGGTGGCCTTCAGTTCTTCGGTGACCTGCCAGTCGACCTGGCCGAACACGGCGTAGGACTTGCTGACGTTCTCCGACGAGCCGTAGGCGTAGCGGCGCTCCAGGTTCGGCGCGGCCGGATTGAGCTGGGTCGCCGGGTTGGTGGAGAACAGGGTGGGGTTCTCGAAGCCCGGGTTGTCGGGGTAGCGGGCGTCGGAGAGCGTGTAGTTCGAGCCCTCGCGGAACTGGTAGAGGCCGAGCAGCCACTGGATCGGGCCATCCCCCGTGGAGGCGAAGTTCAGCTCGTTCGAGAACCACCAGACCTCTTCCTGGTACTGGTTGTTCCGACGCGGGAAGTAGCGCTGCGCCGGGACGCCGGGCAGGAAGAACGGCGCCTGCCGCGACGTGCCGTCCAGGTCGGTCTGGAGGCGGTAGTCGTAGTAGGTCATGCCGCCGATGTACTTCACGTCGAAGCTGTCGAGGTGGAGCACGGTCTCGAGGGTGTAGGTGTTGCTCTCGAGGTTGATGTAGTTGCCGTCGTCGGTGTCGAAGCACAGCTGGCAGGTGTTGCCGGGAACCGACGTGCTGAGCCCGAAGGCGGCGGCGTTCGGCGTCAGGCTGGCCTGGAATGGCGTGGTGACGTCGCGCAGGCCGTAGATGGCGGTCGTGCGGCCGCCGGGCCCGCGCCCGAGGCTGTGCCACTCGGTGGTCGAGGCCTTCAACCACCACTCGAGCTTCTCGTCCGCCAGGCTGCCGTCGAGCTGGCCCTCCACGGTCCAATAGGCGCCGCGGTTGCCTTCGTCCTTGGCCTTGGGGTCGGGGTTCAGGTTCTCGAACGTGCCGTCGCCGATATGGCTGTACGAGGCGGCCACGCGCCCCCGGACCGTGCCGAACAGCGGGCCGGACATGGCCGCTTCGGCGGACTTGTTGTCGTAGTTGCCATAGCCCCCGCGGACCTCGGCGTAGAAGTCGTCGGTCGGGCGCTTGGAGACGATGTTCAGCGCGCCGCCGATGGCGTTGCGGCCGTAGAGCGTGCCCTGGGGCCCCCGAAGCGCCTCGGTCCGCTCGATGAACAACGAGGATTGGGCGAAGGCCGTCACCGACGAGGTGTAGAAGCCGTCGTTGTACATGGCCACGCCGCCCTCGGAGGAGCGGTTGTTGGTGAAGCGGCCGATGCCCCGCATGTTGATGCGGTCGTTGTTGGTCGAATAGGCCAGACCCGGCGTGAAGTTGGTCAGGTCGGCGACCGAATTGATGCCGACGAGCTCCCGCCGCTCATCGGTGAAGGCCGAGACCGCCACCGGCACGTCCTGAAGCGACTGCTCCCGCTTCTCGGCCGTGACGACCAGTTCCTCGATCAGGTTGGCGTCGCCGCCCGCCTGTGCGTGCGCAACGCTCGAAATCGCAGTCAGCGCACAGGCGCACGACAGCAGCCAGGTTTTCCTGGAACCCATGACGTTTTCCCCCAAAGCCCATTTTGAACAGCGCCTTTGGCGGCGCTTGGATTCGAATGTCCGGCATGGTGGCGGCCACGTCAATGCGTACAGCATTCCGGAAATTCAAATTTCCGGGCCTTGTGTGGAATAGAAGACACGGTTTGCCGGGGCCGCGGCGCCTACCGCGCCTTCAGGGCGCCCCCCGGCGGGGCTGGCCAGGAGGGCCGGCTCCGGGCAGGCTGCGGTCCGGAGGGCGCGGCATGGCGGGCTACCGGCGCAGGCTGGAGCGGGACCTGGAGGGGTGGATCGACGCGGGCCTGGTCCCCGCGGAGAACCGCGCGGCCATCCTGGCGAGCGTGGGTGAGGGCCGCCGGCTGGACGCGGCCACCGTCCTGGGCGTCATCGGCGGGCTGATGGCCGGCGTGGCCGTGATCGCCTTCGTGGCGGCGAACTGGTCGGCGATTCCCCGGATCGCGCGGTTCGTCCTGATCCTCGCGGCGTTCCTCGGCGCGGCCGGCGCCGCCGCGTGGGCCGGGGCGCGGGGCCGGCCGGTCACCGGCCAGGTGCTGCTGAGCGTGGCGGCGCTGGTCTTCGCCGCCGCCATCGGCCTCACGGGGCAGATTTTCGACATCGTCGGCGACCCGCAGGCGGCGCTCCGGGCGGCGGGCCTGGCGGCGGTGCTGCTGGCGCTGGCCGGCGCCTCGCCCTGGCCGGCGGCGATCGGCCTGCTGTTCCTCGGGCTGGGCGATTTCGCCGGACGTTCGTTCTTCGACGGCCGCGAGCCCGCCATCGGCTGGCTGGTGCTCGCGGCGCCCCTCGCCGGGGCCGCGGCGCTGCGCTGGCGCTCGACCCCGCTGGCGCATGCGGCGGGCCTGGCCGCCATCGCGGCGGTGTCGACCCTGGGCGTCACGTTCCGGAGCCAGGCCGAGCTCACCTTCCTGGCCGCGTCGGGGGTGCTGGCGCTGGCCGCCGCAGGGCTGCGCCGGGCCCGCGACCGCTTCGAGGCGCCGGCGGGCGTGCTCTATGGCTGGTGCGTCTGGGGCGCGCTTATCTGGTTCGGCGTCTCGGGCTTCGGCGACGCCCTGAAGGGGGTCGGCCACTCGATCGCCTGGCTGGCCCTCTCGGCCGCCGTGGTCGTGCTGGGGCGACATGAACGGGGCGCGGCGGTCACGGCGGCGGGGGTGATCGGGCTGTTCGCGGCGGGCGCGACCCTGCTGTTCAACCTGGGCGTCGGCCTGCTGACATCGGCCGCGGTGTTCGGCGGACTGGCGGTGGTGGCGCTGGGGATCGCCTTCGCCCTGCGCGGCCGGAGGTCGGCATGAGGATGCCCGGCGCGGCTGTGCGGATCGTTGCGGCCGCCGTCGTGCTGGCCGCGGGGCTCGTGGCCCTGGTCGTGCGCGAGGGCGTGGCGCGAGCGCAGGGGCAGGAGGTGCGGCTGGCGATGCAGGGCTATGACCCGCGCGCGCTGCTGACCGGCCATTACGTGCAGTTCCAGTTGCGTCACGACCTGCCGGCCGGTGCGGCCTGCCCGCCGGGGGCGAGCGCCGACAGCCGCGCGGGCGAGGCCTGGGTGGCCTTGCGGCGCGAGGGGCCGCGATACGCGCCCGCCGGCGCCGCGCCCACCCGGGCCGAGGCCCTCAGGCTGGGCCCGCTGGCCGTACGCGGCGTCCTTCGCTGCGAGTCGCGCCCTTCGCTGCCTTGGCTCGGCGAGCGGGCGGCCGAGCCGAAGAGCCTGCGGCTGGACGTGGGAATCGACCGGATCCACCTCGACCAGGCCGAGGCCGAGGCGATGGAGCGCCAGCTTCGCCGGTTCGGCCCCGAGGCGCCGGTGGAGGCCGACGCCATCGTCTCGGTCGGCCGCGACGGCAAGGCCCGCCTGACCGGCGTGGTGGTCGGCGGGCGCCGGACCGACCTGGACTGGTTCTGAACCCTACTCCGAGAGATCGACGGCTTCGGGCTTGCGGCCCTCGGACTCCGCCTTGCGGGCGCCGGCCAAAATGCCCGGGAGGGAGTAGTTCCCTTCGTGGCAGGCGTATTCGTACATCGGTCCCTTGGCGGCGTTCAGCGGCATCTCGGCGGTCCAGGCGCGCGTGTAGACGGCCGGGTCCTCGACGGTGAAGGCGTAGAGGATCTGGTCGGCGGCGACGCGCGTGAAGCGCTCGATCACCTTGGCCTCGGGCGACAGGAACAGGCTGGCGCCGAAATACGGACGCAGGGACTCGCCCGGCTGGAAGCCAACGGTCTCGACCACCAGGGTGTCGCCCTCCCACCAGCCGACGGAGTCGCCCATCCAGGTGCGGATGTGCTTCGGCGGGCGCGTGCGGTCGGCGAGGCGGATGATGCGCGCGTCGTGGTTCATCTCGACCACGATGACCACATGATCCTTGGCCTGCTGGATCTGGTAGTGGTTGTTGTAGAGCACGTTGAGCATGGGCGGGCCGGCGGTCGAACCGAAGCCGAGGATGCAGCGCTCGCCGAGCGGGCGGGCCTCCGGACCGTCAAAGGTGTTGCGGACCTTGTTCAGGGTGTCCTGGTAGAGCTTCCAGCCCTCGGGGCGGTAGGGAAGCTTGCCGTCGGCGGGATCCACCAGCCAGGACGTCCGCACCTCGCCCCGGATGCGGCCCATGCGCGTGCCCGGGTCGATCCAGAAGGAATTGTAGCCGCCGGGATCGTCGCCCGCCTTGGGCGCCGGAGCGTTCGGGTCGGACGGACGGTTCTGCGCCTCCATCATCCGGGCCCGCATGGCCTCGGCGGCCTTGGCCTGGGCGTCGGTGATGGTCAGGGTCTTGAAGTGCGCGGGACGCTCCAGGCTGGTCAGCGAGGCGTTGGTCCAGACGCCCTCGAAGTCGGGCTGGCCGAAGGCGTTCCGCGGCGCCTTGTAGGCCGGCTGGGCCTGGGCCGCGCCCGCCGCCAGCGCGAGGGCGATCAGCGCAAGGGCGCGCCGCGTCAGTGGCGTCATGGTCTTTCTCCCCCGGTATCGTCGGCCCGTCGCGCGGGCTCTTGGCGTCGAGCATTCCCGACTTTCGAAGTTTCGGCCAGCGATGTTGCGGCGATGTTTCGGGTGGAGGGGGCGTCAGCCGCGCACTACTCTGGCCGCGGAACCTTGGGGAGTCGCGGGTGGCGGGGATCAGGACGGTCGAGGCGCCGGTGAAGCGCCCGCTGTGGACGCAGCTCTATCTGCAGGTGTTGGTGGCCATCGCCCTCGGCGCGCTGATCGGCCACTTCGCGCCGGCGACGGGCGAGGCGCTGAAGCCGCTGGGCGACGCTTTCATCAAGCTGGTGAAGATGATCATCGCCCCGGTGATCTTCCTGACCGTGGTGACCGGCATCGCCGGAATGCGCGACATCGGCAAGGTGGGCGGCGTGGCGGCCAAGGCCTTCGCCTACTTCATCACGGTGTCGAGCTTCGCCCTGGTGGTGGGCCTGGTCGTGGCCAATGTTGTGCAGCCGGGCGCCGGGATGCACATAGATCCGGCGACGCTCGACGCCGAGGCAGTGAAGGGCTACGCGGCCAAGTCGCACGACCTGACGCTGGTCGGCTTCCTGATGGACATCATCCCCGAGACGGTGGCCGGCGCCTTCGTGGGCGGCAACATCCTGCAGGTGCTGTTCTTCTCGATCCCGTTCGGCCTGGCGCTGGCGATGATCGGCGAGCGGGGCGAGCCGGCGCTGACGCTGCTGAACTCGGTGGCCGAGGCCTTCTTCCGCCTGGTGGCGATCTTCATGCGCGCGGCGCCGATCGGCGCGTTCGGCGCCTTCGCCTTCACGGTGGGCAAGTACGGCATCGCCAGCATCGCCAGCCTGGCGGCGCTGGTGGCGACCTTCTACGGGACCTCGCTGCTGTTCGTGCTGGTGGTGCTGGGCGCCATCGGGGCGCTGAACGGGTTCTCGATCCTGAAGCTGATCCGATACCTCAAGGAGGAGCTGCTGCTGGTCCTCGGCACCAGTTCGTCCGAGGCGGCGCTGCCGTCGCTGCTGGAGAAAATGGAACGGGCCGGGGCGGCCAAGCCGGTGGTCGGGCTGGTGGTGCCGACGGGATATTCGTTCAACCTGGACGGCACCAACATCTACATGACGCTGGCGGCGCTGTTCATCGCCCAGGCGCTGGGGATCGACCTGTCGCTGGGCGAGCAGCTCCTGCTGCTGGGCGTGGCGATGCTGAGCTCGAAGGGCGCGGCGGGGGTCACCGGGGCCGGCTTCATCACCTTGGCGGCGACGCTGCAGGTGGTTCCCAGCGTGCCGGTGGCCGGCATGGCGCTGATCCTGGGGGTGGACCGGTTCATGAGCGAATGCCGGGCGCTGACCAACTTCGTGGGCAATGCGGTGGCGACGCTGGTGGTCTCGCGCTGGGAGGGCCAGCTCGACCGCGCGCGGCTGGCGGCGGCGTTGAACGGCGATCCGCAGCCGGTGGCGGCGGCCCCGGTCGAGACGGACGAAGACTGATCATCCCCCTGCGCGGGGAACCGGCCTTCTCAGGCCGCTGCGCGTAGAGTTACTGCCATCAGTCCGCTGCGCGGAGAATTTCGGCTATCAGCCCGCTGCGCGGGCCAGGGGCACGACGTGGCGCGTAGCGGCGCAGCGCTTGATGGTGGCCATCAGGCCGGCGACCAGGATCGGCTTGGAGACGAAATCGTCGAAGCCCAGGGCCACGTATTCGGCCGGACGGCGGGAATAGACGTCGGCGGTGAGGGCGATGACCGGCACGGTGCGCTCGGGCCCTGCGCAGGCGCGCAGGCGCTGGATGACCTCGATGCCGGTCATGCCGGGCATGTGGATGTCGAGCAGGACCACGTCGAACGGCTCGACCGACAGGCGCTCCAGCGCCTCGGCGCCCGAACAGGCCATCACCGCCTGATGCCCGAAGGCGCCCAGGATCTCCTGCACGACGCGCAGGTTCATCGGATCGTCGTCGACGTGCAGGACCTTGAGAGGCCTCGCGTCGTCTCCCGGGATTGGCGGCACCGTTCTGGCTCCGAGGGGCGGCGCGGGGGAAGGCGCCCAACAGAACCTGATTTTGGAAGCCGCGGTTTAAGGTAACGCTGACGAACGTCCTGAATCCCGATTAACCCCGTTGGCGGGAAGTCAACCGTGAGGAGAAGCGCGGCGGTGTCAGAGTGGCCGCAAATGGCCGGCCCCAAGTCGCGCATGGGTTGTGGGTAGAAGCTAGTTAAGCGCCGCGCGTATTCGGGGGTGTTGCTTACGCGGCGTCAGATGAGCCGGGCCGCCACGGCGACAAGTCCGGCCGCCGACGCCGCCAGAGCCACCGTCTCGGTCAGTCTGGACCAGCGGATGGCGTAGCGGACTCTCATGCGGCGATGCTCCACGAAGGGGAACTCGCCACCCGGATGGTCCCGCTCTCTGGGGGGAGGTGGGGTTCGCGGGGCTCGGGCCAGGGCGTCTGGGGCATTGCGCCCCGGCCGGTTCCGGGTGGCGAGAACTCGATGATCCAGTTCTTGAGAGTTTAGTAAATACTGGAGTCGCTGCTGTCAACAGGTCTCGACGAGGGCGCTGTCTGAAAGTTCCTATTCGCCCAGCGGGCGCGCCAGTTCGAAGGTCGGTGGCATGTCGAGCGGCGCGGTGATGTGACAGACGACGCCCGCCGCGTCGAACTCCAGGTCGGTGGTTCCGTCCAACTCGCCCGGCAGGCCTTGGGTGAGGAGGCGCGAGCCGAAACCGGAACGCTCCGGGTGGGCCACCGGCGGGCCGTCGCGCTCGCGCCATTTCAGGGACAGGCGAGGGATCGTACCGCCCGCGTCTACGCTCCAGGTGAGGTCCACGCGGCCGTCTTCCCCCGAGAGCGCGCCGTATTTGGTGGCGTTGGTGGCCAGTTCGTGCAGCGCCATGGCCAAGCCCACCGCCGCCCGGGCGCTGACCCGCGCCTCGGGGCCCTCGATCCGGATACGGCCCTCGCCGCGGGTGGTGAACGGCGCCAGCGCCTCCTGGGCGATTTCGGCGAGGGCGGCGCCGGCCCAGTTCTCGCGCGTGAGGACGTTGTGGGCCGCAGAGAGGGCCACGAGGCGGGCGGTGAACAGCTCCATCGCCTGGTCGGGCGGGTGGCCCGCGCGGAGCGTCTGCCGGGCGATGGACTGCACCGAGGCCAGGGTGTTCTTCACCCGATGGTTCAGCTCGTTGATGAGCATGATCCGGCGTTCCTCGGCGCGCTTGCGCTCGTCGATATCGATGGCGGCGCTGAGCGTCTTCACCACCCGGCCGTCGGCGTCGCGCTCGAAGGCGACCGCCCTGTCCAGGATCCAGCGCCAGCCGCCGTCGCGGCGGCGGACGCGGAGCTCGAACTCGCTGACGTGGTCGTTGGGCGCGACGGCCAGCTCGCGAAGGCGGCGTCCGACGCTGGGCATGTCGTCGGGGTGGATGAGGGTTCCGATGAGCTCGGGGCCGCCGGCCACCAGTTCGTGGGGGGTGTAGCCGTAGACCGGCTCGGTGAGGCCGGCCGCCCAGACAGCGCTGCCGGTCTTGAAGTCGAACAGGTAGATGGCGGTCGGGCTGACGGCGGTGATCTGGGCCAGCCGCGCCTCGTTCTCGCGCACCGCGCGGTCGAGGGCCCGGGTCTCGGTGACGTCGTAAAGGGTGGCGACCGCGCCGGTTATGCCTTCGGGGCCGACGCCGCGCGGCACCACGGTCAGCTTCAGATCCCGCACCTCGCCATGCACGTCGCGGAGGGAGAGGTGGTTCTCGTAGGTCTCGCCCTCGAGCGCCGCCGCCAGCGGGGCCTCGAGGATCGCCCAAAGCTCGCCGGACACGGCTGCTTCGGCCGGCTCGCCGGAGGCCGGCGCTGGGCGGGTGAGCCAGCGCTGCATCCCGAGATTGGCGTAGCCGATGAGCCCGGTGGGCTCCACCGACATGACACCCCATGGCGCGGCGTCGGTCACTCGGTAGAGGCTGGCGCGGTCGATGGGAGGCTTGGCCGCGAGCCTGGTTTCCAGCTCGGCGACGCGCGCGGCGAGGCGTGCGTTCTCGGCCTTAAGCTCCTCGGACTCGGACATTGGGTCCGCGCGCCCCCCACGCCTGTGCAGCTTAAGGTAGCGTCACCGGGGCGGGATGGCGAGGGACATTCCAGCGCTGTCGGAGGAGGTGGGGGTCAGCGCCTTGATACGGTTACGCTTCTCTACGGAGGGGATTGTCTGCGCGGCCCTGTCAGACATTGCGAAGGCAATGCGACTTTGGGTTGAAAGCATGGTCGTGGCGCGCGAGCGCCCGCAACGGCTCAGCAGGCGTATCGGCGCTCGATCGTGACGCGGCGGCCGATGTAGGGGTCCCAGACCCGGTCGCGGGTTACGCAGGTGCGGTAGCCACGATAGGGCCGGTCGTAATAGCCGTAGCCGCCGCCATAGGATCGACCGCCGTAGTAGCGGTCGTAGCGCGGGTCATAGCTGTAGCCGCGACCATAGTAGCGCCGATCGTAGCCGCCGCGGTCGTAGTACCCACGGTCGCGGCTGCCGCTGGAGAGCGCCGCGCCGAGAGCCAGGCCGGCGACCCCCCCGAGGATGGCGGCGGCGACCTCGTCGTCGTTGTCACGGTGGCGGTAGTGGCGGCGCTCGGCGCTCGCCGGCCCCGCGGCGGCCAGAACGGCGCCGGCGGTGACCACGGCGGCCATGGCCGAGGTGATGAACTTGCGCATGGGGACCTCCTGGACTGGAGTCCAGTTAACGCCCCTTCACCCTGAACCCCGCCTGAATGCGGCCGTCAGGTTTCGGCCCCGCCCCTATTTGCGCGTGGCGGCGCTCTTCGCCCGGACCGGCCCGAACTCGGAGCTCGGGTTCCAGCCGGGCCAGCGGTCGGAGTTGGCCAGTTCGCGCCCGGCCTCGAAGGCGAGCTGAACGTCGTCCGCCGCCCCGCGGTAGTCCTGGGTCGGCTCCCAGCGGTCGCAGGTCTGGTGGTAGCAGCGGGCGGTGTAGTCCTCGACCCACTTCTCGCCGGCAGCGCGGCCGCCCTCGACCAGGTCGGCGCCGCCGCTCATGCCCATGAACAGCACTGTCGGCACGCCGCGCTTGGCCACCGAGAAGTGGTCGGCGCGGTAGAAGAGAGCCCGCTCGGGCTTGGGATCGGGGGTGATCGTCCGGCCGTGGCGGGCGGCGACGGCGGCGAGGTGGGCCTCCAGCTCGTTCTGACCCGAGCCGACCAGGACGACGTCGCGCGCCGGGCCGGCGGTCTGGAGCACGTCGTAGGTGTAGTTGGCGACCATCTTCGGCAGGGCCGCGGCGTTCTTCTGGGCGTAGAACTCGCTGCCCAGCAGGCCGCGCTCCTCGCCGGTCCAGGCGGCGAACAGGATGGAGCGGTCGGGCGCGGGGCCGGCCTTGAACGCGCGCGCGGTCTCGATCACGCCGGCCACGCCCACGGCGTCGTCGACGGCGCCGGGACGGATCGTGGCGCCCGAGGCGTCGGCGGGCCCGATCCCGTAGGCGTCCCAGTGGGCGGCGTAGAGAATGCTCTCCTCGGGCCGCTTCGCGCCGGCGATCCGGCCGAGGACGTTGCGGCTCTCAAGGCGGGTGAAGGTGTTGCGGTAGTCGGCGGAGAAGCGGGCCCCCTTCAGAACGACGGGGCGGAAGGCGGCGTTGCGGGCCTTCAGCTTCTCGGCCTCGAAGTCGAGGCCGGCGTCGCGGAACAGGTCGACGGCCAGTTCGCGGCGGATCCAGCCCTGCATCAGGAGCTTGTCGCGGGCCGGGTCCCTGCGGACCACGTCGTAGCTCTCGCCGTTGGAGGCGACGACGGTGTTCCAGCCGTAGGCGGCCCCGGCGGTCTCGTGGACGATGAGCATGCCAAGCGCGCCGCGGCGGGCGGCCTCCTCGTACTTGTAGGACCAGCGGGCGTAGTAGGTGGCGGCGCGGCCGCCGAACCTGCCGGCGACGGCCTCGCCGGGCTGGGCCTCGAAATCGGGGTCGTTGATCAGGACCACGGCGATCTTGCCCTTCAGGTCCACGCCCTTGAAGTCGTCCCAGCCGCGTTCGGGCGCGCTGACGCCGTAGCCGATGAAGACCAGCGGCGCCGCGCGGATGGCCACGCGCTCCACCGGCCGCTGGGTCTCGATCCGCAGGTCGGCCTGGGTCTGGAGCGTCCTGCTTCGGCCCGCCGCGGTGAGGGTGAAGACGCCGCCGGGCTGGGTCTGGTAGCGCCAGAGCGGGACGGCCTGGGTCCAGCCGCCGCCGTCGCCGGCGGGCTCGAGCCCCAGCGCCTTGAACTGGCCGACGATGAAATCGATCGTCTTCTGCTCCCCCGGTCCGCCGGGGGCGCGGCCGGCGTAGGCGTCGGACGCCAGTTCACGCGTCATGTCGGAGAGGCGCTGGGCCGAAATGGCGGGGCCAGAGGTCTCCTGGGCCGTAGCCGGCAGGGCGGCGGCGAGAACCGTGGCGGACAGGGCGGAGGCGAGGAGGGCGCGCAGCATGGCGCCTCCCATAGCGCCGGCGTTTCCCTTTGAAAAAGAAACTTTTGCGCCGCGCGACACCGAACAGCGGTTGCCGCGTTAGGGCGGAAGGCTCGCCCCCGGGGCGTGGCCATGGATGCCCTGACAGCGGAGAGGACGATGAGCGACATCGAGAGCGGCGGAACCCTTGAGACCCCTGAGACCGGGGGGCGCAAGGCGCAGGCCAAGGAGCTGATCGGCCAGGCGGGCGGCGCGCTGAAGTCCGAGGCCAAGAGCTTCGCCAGCGCAGCGCAGGATCGGGTGCGCGCCGAAACCCAGAAGGGGACCGAAAAGGCCACCAAGACCCTAGGCGACTTCGCCAACGCCATCCGGCGGGCGGGCGACGAACTTGGCGCGGCCGACCAGAGCCCGGCCTCGCGACTGGTGCGCCAGGCGGCCGATGGGCTGGAGACCTTCTCCCGCGGCCTGGAGGGCAAGGATCCGGGGCAACTCCTGAACGACGTGCGGGACTTCGGCCGCCGCCACCCGATGGCCTTCATCGGCGGCGCGGTGCTGGCGGGTCTAGCCCTCGGCCGCTTCGTGCGCGCCTCGGAGCAGGACATGCCCCGGTTCGCGGACGACTACACGGCGATGGCCGAGGAGGCGGCGTTCGACGGTCCCGCCGAGGGTGACCTGGGCGCGACGGGCGGGCTCGCCGCGCCGCCGGCCGACAACCTGCAGGCGGTGGAAGGCCCGACTCCGGCGCTGACCGCCCCGGCGGAGGACGGCGAGACCGATCTTACCGGGACGCCTGACACGACGTCTCCGCATCTCGGAGGGCGTTAGGTCATGGACGGCGCCGGCCCGGGACGCGAGCCGACGCTCGCGGACCTGATCGGGCAACTCACCGGCGACCTCGCGGCGCTGGTCCGCAAGGAAGCCCAGCTCGCGCGCGCCGAGTTCGGTGAGAAGGTGGACCAGGCTGGGCGCGGCGTAAGCGGCGTCGCCGCCGGCGGGCTGCTGCTGCTCGCCGCGCTGCTGGTCCTGCTGCAGGCGCTGGTGTTGGCGCTGGCGAAACTGGTGGGCCCGGTCTGGGCGTCGCTGACCGTCGGCGTGGCGGTGGCGGCGGTGGGCTACGTGCTGATGCGCGCGGGCATGAAGGCGCTGAACCCCGACGGGCTGAAGCCCGACCGCTCGGCGCGACAACTCAAGAAGGATGCGGAACTGATGAAGGGGACCCCCCGATGACGAAGACGTCTGCCGAACTGGAGCGCGAGGTCGAGGACACGCGCGGGCGGATCGACCAGACGGTCGAGGCGCTGAAGGACAAGATGCAACCCAGGGAACTGTTCGACGAGGCGACGAGGATGATGGGCGGCGCGAGCAACAAGGTGCTGACGACGGCGGTGCAGCAGATGCGGGAGAACCCGATCCCGATCGCGCTGATCGGCCTGGGCGTGGCGTGGCTGGCGATCGCCCAGACCCGCCGCGACCCGACGCTGGGCGGCGCCTATCCCAACGGCTACTACCCCGTGCACGAGGGCTACGACGAGGACGAGGGCCTGAAGGCCAAGGTCAAGGCGCGCGCCGAAGCGGCCAAGGCCAAGCTGTCCAACGCCGCCCAGACCGCGAAGGACAAGCTGTCGGCCGCCGGGCATGGCGCCGGGGACGGCGTCACGGAAGTCCGTGGCCGGGTGGCCCAGCTCGCCGGAGAGGCGCGGACCAAGGCCGGCGAATATGGCGACATGGCCCGCCGGCGCTTCGACGAGACGCTGGAGACCGAGCCGCTGGTGATCGGCGCCATCGGCTTGGCGGTCGGCGCTGCGATCGGCGCGTCGCTGCCGGCCACGTCGGCGGAGCGGCGCTACATCGGCCCGGCGCGCAGCAAGGCGGCCGAGGCGGCCAAGACCCAGCTGGATGGCCTGAAGGACGTGGCGAGCCGCGCCTATGGCCAGGTGAAGGAGGAACTGCATCGGCAGACCGGACCGGAGGGCGAGGGCGCGACGCTGGTCCAGAAGGCCGGCGCCATCGCCGAAGCCGGTTCGCGGACCGTGCGCGACGAGCTGTCGGGTCCGACGCACTGACGCGCCGATCGGACTGAATCGGGGCCGCGCGCTGAGAAGCGCGCGGCCCTTCTCATGTCTAGAACCAGGCGCGGACGCCGATCACCAGGCGGGTGTCGCCGGTGTGGTCACCGGCGGCGCGGGCGAGGTCGGCGGTGTCGCCCAGCTTCCGCTCCCAGTTGACCCCGACGTAGGGGGCGAACTCCGGGGTCACGGCGTAGCGCAGGCGCAGACCCAGCTCGACGCTCGACAGCCCGGACGCGACGCCGATGGCGCGGTCGTCGCTGAAAGCCAGGTTCGCCTCGCCGCGCGGCTCCAGGATCAGGCGCTGGGTGAGGCGCAGGTCGTAGGAGCCCTCCAGCCTGGCCGACAGGTCGCCCTTGTCCGACACGAAAGCGGCGGCGCCGACCTCGAACCAGTAGGGCGCGAGGCCCTCGACGCCGACGGTCGCATAGGTCCGGCGCGGTCGCGGCTGGAGGTCCTGGCGTATGCCGGCCTCGATATTGAAGTAGGGGCCGATGGCGCGGGAGTAGAGCGCCTGGACCTCGGCCCGCTCGAGATCGCCCGAGACGCCTTCGCCCTCGGAGCGGACCAGGAACCGGTTCAGGTCGCCGCCGTAGGAGAAGCGTCCTTCCCAGGCGTAGGCGTCGCCGTGCCCCGAGGGCCGGATCTCGGCGGTCTCCAGCATGCCGGTGGCCCAGGACATCCGCCCATGCTCCTCGCGCAGCCGCTCGCGGGCCGGGGCCATGACGGCCGCGGGGTAGAAGCGCTCGGCGGCGTGGTCGGCGGGCGGCGGCGGCGGCGGCTCGCCTCCCGGCGCGCTGGGCGGCATGTGATGTCCCGCGTGCGGATCGGCCGGCATGGCGTGCCCGGCGTGGGGGTCGGCGGCCGGCGCTGGCGGGGGGATGGCATGGCCGGCATGGGGATCGGCCGGGGCCGCCGGCATGTGGTGTCCGGCGTGCGGATCGACCGCGGGAGCGGCCGGGGCGGCGGGCATCACGTGACCGGCATGGGGGTCGGCCGCGGGCGCCGCGGGCGCTGCGGGCATCACGTGGCCCGCGTGCGGATCGGCCGGGGCCTTCGTCGCCTCGGCAGGCGGCGCCGCATGGTGGTGCGCGTGCGGGTCCTGGGCGGCGGCCTCGCCGATCTCGGGGAAGGCGGCGGCCAGGACGGCCAGGGTCAGGGCGGCGGCGGTCATGCGGCCTCTCCGTCGAGCGGGCGCACGGTGACGACCTTGAACATGCCGGCGTGCATGTGGAGCAGCATGTGGCAGTGGAAGGCCCAATCGCCGGGGGCGTCGGCGGTGAGGTCGAAGGTCGCCTTGCCGCCGGGCTGGACATTGATCGTGTGTTTGCGCGGGTGGTGGCCGGGATGGCCGTTCACCAGGTCCATGAAGTGGCCGTGCAGGTGGATCGGGTGGTTCATCATGCTGTCGTTGACCAGCGTGACGCGGACCCTCTCGTTCCGGCGGAACGGGATCGGTTTGGTGATCTCGCTGAACTTCTCGCCGTCGAAGGCCCACATGAACCGTTCCATGTTGCCGGTCAGGTGGATCTCCATCGACCGCGAAGGGGGGCGCGTGTCGGGATTGGGCGCGAGGGCGATCAGGTCGGCGTAGGTGAGCACCTTGCCGGGGACGCCCTCCAGGCCCGTCCCCCGCTCGGCGGTGCGATCCATCGGCATGGGCGAGATCATCTGGACGCCGGGGCCCATCTTCACCTGCGGCGCGTTCTTCGGATCGAGCATCGACATCGAGTGGCCACTGCCATGTCCGCCCCCGTGTGCTCCATGACCAGACATGTCCATGCCCATGTCCTTCATGGTCAGCAGGGGGCGCTCGCGCAGGGGCGGAACTTCGGCCGTCATCCCCGGCCGCGGGGCGAGCGTGCCGCGGGCCATGCCGGAGCGGTCGATGGCCTCGGCCACGAGGGTGAAGGCGCGGTCGTCGGTCGGCTGGACGATGACGTCGTAGGTCTCGGCGTTGGCGATCTGGAACTCGTCGACCTCCACCGGGCGCACGTCCTGGCCGTCGGCCTGGACGACAGTGAGCTTCAGGCCCGGGATGCGGACGTTGAAGATGGTCATGGACGCGGCGTTGATGAAGCGCAGCCGCACCCGCTCGCCCGGCTTGAACAGGCCGGTCCAGTTGTCCTTCGGCCCGTGGCCGTTCATCAGGAAGGTGTAGGTGGAGCCCGTGACGTCGGAGATGTCGGTGGGATCCATGCGCATGCCGGACCACTCGATGCGATCCTTCAGCGGCTGGTCCTTGCCGGCCAGCAGCCCGGCGACCGTCTGCTTGCGCCGGTTGAAGTAGCCGGCCTGCTTCTTGAGCTTCAGGAACACCTCGTGGGGGTGCATGAAGCTGTAGTCCGACAGGACGATCACGTGCTCGCGGTCGTAGGGGGCCGGCTCGGCGCCCTTGGGGTCGATCACCAGCGGCGCGTAGTGGCCGACCAGTTCCTGCAGGCCCGAGTGCGAGTGGTACCAGTAGGTCCCCGCGTGCAGGATCGGGAACTCGTAGACGAACGTCTCGCCCGGCTTGATCCCCGGGAAGCTGACGCCGGGCACGCCGTCCATCTGGAACGGGACGAGCAGGCCGTGCCAGTGGATCGAGGTGTCCTCGCCCTCAAGGCGGTTGGTGACCTTCAGGCGAACGTTCTGGCCTTCGCGCAGGCGGATCAGCGGCCCTGGGACCGTGCCGTTGATCGCCACGCCGTGGCCCCGGCGGCCATCGAGCGTCAGGTGCGTGTGGTCGATGACGAGGGCGATCTCGTCGCCGTACAGCGCCTGTGGGCGCACGAGGCCGGGGGTCTGGCTGCGGGCCCAGCCGGGCAAGAGGCCGGCGGCGGCGAGGGCGCCGGCGCCCGTGAGGAGCTGGCGTCTGGGAAGGTCGATCGCGCGGGGGCGCATGGTCATCCTGCTAGGCTCGGGGGGGACGAGGTTCGGGGGGAATCGTGCGCCTCTTGGCGGCGCGAGCGGGGAGTGGGCTGATGCTTCGGTGGTCGACGCAAATCCATAAGTGGCTGGGGCTGGTGGTCGGCCTTCAGGTGCTGGGATGGGTGCTGGGCGGCCTGGTGATGACCGCCATCCCGATCCAGACCGTCCGCAGCGAACACCACGTGGCGAAGTTCCGTCCCGATCCGTTGCCCGACGCCGGGCTCGTGGCCTATGGCGCAGCCGCGGCCGGCCTTGGCGTCGAGCCGGTCGAAGCGACCCTCAAGTCCACCCTTCGCGGCCCGGTCTGGGTGCTGAAGGATGGCGAGGGCAGGACCCATGTGGTGGACGCCCGCACCGGGCGCCACCCCACCCCGCTGCCGGCGGCCGAGGCGCGCCTGCTGGCCGGGGCGCAGTACCAGGGCGACGGGCGCCCCGTGGCCGTGCGCTGGTTCGCCCAGGCGCCGGCCGAGACCGGCAAGTCCGGCCCGCTGTGGCGGGTCGACTTCGACGACGCCGAAAAGACCAGCTTCTACGTCTCGCCCGAAACGGGCGAGGTGGTCAGCCGTCGGTCCGACGTGTGGCGCCTCTACGACCTCTTCTGGCGGATCCATATTCTGGACTTCAAGGACGGGGAGAACTTCAACCATCCGGTGCTGATCGCCGCAGCGGCCCTGACCCTGCCGATGGTGGCGACAGGGCTGATCCTGCTGTGGATCCGGCTGGCGCGGGACCTGCGGATGCTGCGGGCGCAGCGCCGCAAGGCGGCGCCCGCAGGCTGAGCCTTGCCTAGTGCTTGTGCTCGGGCGCCGGGGCGTCGCCGGGCGGGGGGGGCTTCTGCGTGTCGGGCTTCTGGGCGGCGTCGCCGTGGCCGGCGTGGTCCTTGTGGCCGTCCTTCATCTTGTCGCAGCAGCAGGCCGACTTGCCGTCGGCCGCCTTGTCCTTGCAGCCGTCGGGGCCGCAGGCGAGGGCGGCGCCGCCCGCGAGGCTGAGGCTGAGCGCCAGGGCGGCGGTGGTGAGGAGGCGGGTCATGGATCGGGTCCTTCCGGGGTGCGCGGTCAGCGCGTGGTGCGTTCGAGAAGCTGGATGAGCTCGGCCGCCTTCTGGCGCTGCTCGTCCCTGTCGCCGGAGACGATCGCCCCTTCGATGCAGTGGCCCAGGTGGTCGCGCAGCATCTCGGTTTCGACCTTGCCCAAGGCGGCGCGGACCGCCTGGATCTGAGTCAAGATGTCGATGCAGTAGCGGTCTTCCTCGACCATTCGGGCGACCCCGCCGACCTGGCCCTGGATGCGGCTCAGGCGGTTGAGCAGCCGATCCTTGTTCTCGCGCTTCATGTGGCGGAACATATACCCCCCTTGGGTAATTGCAATATGCCCAACGGGGGTATATCTGGCGGTATGCCCCCAGGGGGTATGTCGAGACTAGCAGGAGGCCAGCCATGGCCGGGCGACACAGCCACGATCACCACCAACACCACCATGCAGAGACGAGCGCGAAAGGCGCCTGCTGCGGCGGCGGGCCAGCGGCCGAGCCGGCGGGCGGCGCCTGCTGCGCCTCCGAGGCGCCGACCGCCGGCCACGCCTGCAGCCACGGGCCGGCCGACGGCAAGGTGATCGATCCGGTCTGCGGGATGACGGTGGACCCGGCGACGACCGCACACCACGCCGAGCACGCCGGCCAGGACTTCCACTTCTGCTCGGCCGGCTGCCGCACCAAGTTCGTGGGCGATCCCCAGCGCTACCTGGAGAAGGACCGCGCTCCGCCGCCGCCGGCGCCGCCGGGGACGATCTACACCTGCCCGATGCACCCCGAGATCCGCCAGGAGGGGCCGGGAAGCTGCCCGATCTGCGGCATGGCGCTGGAGCCGGAGCTGGTCACCGCCGAGGCGCCGCCGAACCATGAGCTGATCGACTTCACGCGGCGGTTCTGGGTGGGCCTCGTCTTCGCCCTGCCGGTGCTGGCGCTGGAGATGGGGGGGCACCTCTTCGACCTACACCGGTTCATCGCGCCGCAGACGTCGAACTGGCTGCAGTTCGCCCTGGCGACGCCGGTGGTGCTGTGGTCGGGATGGCCGTTCTTCGAACGCGGCTGGCGCTCGCTGGTCACCCGCAACCTCAACATGTTCACCCTGATCGGCATCGGGGTCGGCGTGGCCTTCCTCTACAGCGTGGTGGCGACGGCGGCGCCGGGAGTCTTCCCGCACGCCTTCCAGCGCCACGACGGCAGCGTGCCGATCTATTTCGAGGCGGCGGCGGTGATCACCGTGCTGGTCCTGCTGGGCCAGTTGCTGGAGCTCCGGGCCAGGGAGCAGACCTCGGGCGCGATCCGGGCGCTGCTTGACCTGGCGCCGAAGACGGCCCGGCGGGTGCGCGACGACGGGTCGGACGAGGAGGTGACCCTGGACCTGATCCATGCCGGCGACCGTCTGCGCGTGCGGCCGGGCGAGAAGGTCCCGGTGGACGGCGTGGTGCTGGAGGGCCGGGTCTCGATCGACGAGTCCATGGTCACGGGCGAGTCCATGCCGGTGACGAAGGAGCCCGGCGCCAAGGTGGTGGGCGGCTCGATCAACAAGACCGGGTCATTCGTGATGCGGGCCGAGAAGGTCGGCGCCGAGACGCTGCTGTCGCAGATCGTCCAGATGGTCGCCCAGGCCCAGCGCAGCCGTGCGCCGATCCAGCGGATGGCCGACCGCGTCTCGGGCTGGTTCGTGCCGGCGGTGATGGCCGTGGCGGCGCTGGCGTTCGTGGGCTGGGCGCTGTTCGCGACCAGCGCCGGGCTGTCGTTCGGCCTGATCGCCGCGGTGTCCGTGCTGATCATCGCCTGTCCGTGCGCCCTGGGCCTGGCGACGCCGATCTCGATCATGGTGGGCGTGGGGCGAGGCGCTCAGGCGGGCGTGCTGATCAAGAACGCGGAGGCGCTGGAGCGCTTCGAGACCATCGACACGCTGGTCGTCGACAAGACCGGCACCCTGACGGAGGGGCGGCCCGCGGTGACGGCGATCCGGCCGGCTGGCGGCGTGCCCGAGGCCGAGGCGCTGCGGCTGGCGGCCAGCCTGGAGCGGGGCAGCGAGCATCCGCTGGCCGACGCCATCGTGCGCGCGGCTGCCGAGCGCGGCCTGAAGCTATCGGAGCCGGAGTCGTTCGACTCCCCCGTCGGCAAGGGCGTCGAAGGCGTCGTCGACGGCCGCCTGGTGGCGCTCGGCTCGTCGCGGTTCCTGGCGGAAAAGCGGGTGGACCTCGCCGGCCTGGAGGCGGAGGCCGACGCGCTTCGGGCGGACGGCGCCACGGCGATCTTCATGGCGATCGACGGCCGGGCGGCGGCGATCTTCGCCATCGCCGATCCGGTCAAGCCGACGACGCCCGAGGCGGTCCGCGCGCTCCAGGCCGAGGGCGTGCGCCTGGTGATGATGACGGGCGACAACCGCACCACGGCGCTGGCCGTCGCGCGGCGGCTCGGCATCGAGGAGGTGGAGGCCGAGGTGCTGCCGCAGGACAAGGCTGCAGTGGTCGAGAAGCTGCGCGCCGAGGGACGGCGGGTGGCCATGGCCGGCGACGGGGTCAACGACGCCCCCGCCCTGGCCGCCGCCGATGTCGGCGTCGCGATGGGCGCCGGAGCGGACGTGGCGATCGAGAGCGCGGGCGTGACGCTGTTGAAGGGCGACCTGCAGGGGCTGGTGAAGGCGCGCCGGCTGTCGCGGGCGGTGATGGGCAATATCCGCCAGAACCTGTTCTTCGCCTTCGTCTACAACCTGGCCGGCGTGCCCATCGCAGCGGGCGTGCTCTATCCGGTGTTCGGCTGGCTGCTGTCGCCCCAGATCGCGGCGGCGGCGATGGCGCTGTCCAGCGTCAGCGTGGTCGGCAACGCCCTGCGGCTGCGGGGCGTGCGGCTCTAGGGGATCAGGGCGGCAGGCTCGTCCGGGCCGCCCTGGCCCGGCGGGCCGCCTCGGCGCCGAGCCAGGCGGCCGGCAGCATGAAGACGCCGGCGAAGACGATCGGCGCCCAGGGGCCGACGCCCGAGAAGAGGGCGCCGCCGAACACGGGGCCGATGATGCGGGCGAACGAGCCCGAGGCGCTGGCGGCCCCGAGGACGGCGCCCTGCCGGTCGGGGTCGGTGGCGTGGGAGACGATAGCCGTGGCGGCGGGCTGCCAGAGCGCGTGGCCGACCACCGATGCGGTCAGCGTCACCGCGGCGATCCAGCCCCAGGGCGAAGCGGCCATGGCGAACAGGCAGACGGCTGCGAAGGTGAGGCCGATCGCGATGGTCCGGCCCTCGCCGACGCGGCGGACGAAGGCGCCCGAAATCACGCCCTGGGTGGTGGCGGCGGCGACGCCGGTGCCGGCCATGACGAGCCCGACATCGCGCGGGCCCCAGCCGAACCGGGCCTCGGCCCACAGGCCCAGCACCGCCCACATGGCCGAGGAGGCAAAGAACCCGAAGAAGATCACCCCGAACGCCCGCGACAGGGTGGGGTCGCGCAATGAGGTTCCGAGGGCCTCGAACGGATTGCGCCGCCCGCCCGCGGAGACGCCGGGCGCGCGGCTCTCGCGGACGAAGGCGAGGATGCCGAGGATCGCCAGTCCGCACAGGGCCGTGGCCAGGATCAGCGGGGGGCGGAAGCCGGCGGCGCCCAGGTCGGGCCGGGCCATCAGGCCGCCCAGCGCCGGGCCGACCACGAAGCCGACGCCGAAGGCCGACCCGATCAGGCCGAGGCGTCCGGCCAGCTTCGCGGGGGGTGAGACGTCGACGACGTAGCCCTGGATCACCGACATGTTGCCCGAGAAGAAGCCGGCGGCGAAGCGCACCAGCACCGCGATCCAGATGCCGGGGGCGTAGGCCAGCGCCAGATAGCCGAACGCCGACCCGACGATGGTGACCAGGAGGATCGGCCGCCTTCCGACACGGTCCGACAGCCGTCCCCAGACGAGCTCGCCCAGGAACTGGCCGGCGGAATAGACCGAGAAGAGCAGCGTTACCTGCCAGGGCGCGGCCTGAAACGCCGTGGCGAAGAACGGCAGCAGGGGGATGACGATGCCGAAGCCGATCAGGCTCAGGAAGACGAGCAGCAGCAGCACCGGGACGGCGCCCGGCGCTGCGCGCTGATTTCCTGGTTCGGCGGTGCTCACCGGACGGGCTTAGCCCCGTCCGGCGGCGGCCTCCAGTGTGGAGGCGGGATTACTTCGTTGCAGGGGCGGCGCCGGACTGCAGTTTCTTGACCTGGTCGAGGTGCGCCTGGACCTTCGGCGCGGCCTTGGCGGCGGCGGCCTTGAGGCCGGCGTCGTCCCCGTTGTCGGCGTAGCCCTTCATGAGGGTCAGCGTCTCGCTGTGCGCAGCCTCCTGCTGGGACAGGTAAACTTGGTCGAAGTCGGCCGGGGCGGCGGCGTTCAGGTTGTCGATCATGCCCTTGCGGCGCTCGTCGAGGCCCGTCGGCAGGGTCTTGCCGGCGGCGATGACCAGCGGCTTCATCTCGTTGGACAGGGCCGTGTGCTCGGTGACCATCATCTTGCCGAACGCTTTCACGTCGGCGGACCTGCCCTTCTGCTGGGCGATCTTGCCGGCCTCGATCTCGTACATGTCGCCGATCGCGGCATTGGTGACGAAGGCGTCCGTGGACACCTGCCCGACCGTGGAGGCGGAGACCGCGCCGACGGCCGCGCCGGTGGCGTCCTGGGCGGCGTTGACCGCCTCGTTGGTCGTGCCGGAGTCGGCGGTGGGCTGGCTGTCGGTCTTCTGGCAGGCGGCAAGCGAAAGGGCGGTCGCGGCGGCGGCCGCGAACAGCATGGCGGATTTCATCGGGCTCTCCCTGGGCTACTGGCCGGGAGAACGGGGGGCGCGCAGGCTTTGTTCCGGGACGATCATTAGGGACGGCGCGGCCAGGACCAGCCGCCGCCCGGCCAGGTCGACGGCCACGTGCAGACCCTGCAGCGCGCTGGCGCCGACCAGGCCCGAGGGCGCGGGGGCGTGCATGGCCGGGGCATAGACCTGGACCGGCACGTGCTGGAGCTCGAGGTCGCCGACCGCCAGATGTCGCGCGGTGACCACCCGGTCGAGCCGCATGCCGCCAAGGCTCACCGACTGGGCGCGCGTGACGGGCCGGCCGGGCGCCAGCAGGCCGCTGTCCTCCGCCGCCTTCTCGGACAGCGCCAGCCAGCCGCTGGCGCCGGTGTCGAGCAGAAGGTCGACCGGCGGGCGGCCTTCGATGCTGACGGGAACGGTCGGCGCGCCGCCCCCGCGGATCGCGAGCGGGATGACCTGGGCGTCGGGCGGGATGCGATAAACCTCTGGCCGCTGAAGCCGCATGCGGTCGAGCCCGAAGTCGATCTCAAGGACCACCTCGCGCAGCACGTCGCGGCCGATCAGGAGCTGGAACTCCCGGCCGGTGGCGGCCGAGAGAGCGGCGAGGTCGAGGGCCGGGGCGCGGACGTCCGGGACGTGCAGCCCGGGGACGCCGAGATCCAGCGTGACGGTATGGGTCAGGGTCGGGCCGCCGGAGACGCCGTAGGCGACCACCGGGGCGGCCAGGGTGCGCGGCAGGTCGAGGCTCTCGGCCAGGGCGCGGTCGACGGCCGTGAACTGGGCGCCGGTGTCGACCACGGCGCGGACCGGGCGGCCGCTGACCGTGGCGTCGATCTCCACCAGGTTGCGGCCCGGCTTGAGCGGCAGCCAGGGCGTGGTGCGGCCGTTGGCGAAGCGCGGCTCCAGCCGATGGGGCAGGCGGTCGCGCACCAGGAACAGCGCCGCGCCGCCCGCGGCGAGGGCGACCAGGAACGCGCGGCGGCTGATCACTGGGTCTGCAGCTCGTCCGCGCCGATGGCGAAGGCGCCGTCCAGCCAGTCCAGGATCTCGCGGGCCGCCGGATGGTCGAAGGCCGAGAACCGCGCCCGCAGGCGGCTCTTGCGCTCCTCGTCCAGGCCTGTGAGCCCGGTGTCCTCCAGAAGGAGGAGCGTCCGCTCCACCCCGTCGGCGAGGTCGGGCCCCAGCACCGCTTCGGCTGCCCGCCGGAAGGCGGCCAGGTACTGGTAGCCGGGCCCGTCGCGATAGCTCTCGGCCAGCGTGAGGGCCGGGATGCGGGACAGGACCGCCTGGGACGCGGTGTTGATCCCATGCGCCGAGATCTCGGCTCCGATGGCGGCAGGTCGGCCGGTGAAGGCGCGCAGGTGGAGATGCTGGCTCATGCGCGGGCCGTCGTTGACCGGATAGTTGTCCCACAGGAACGGCTTGCGGCCGATCTGGTTGGCGACACGGGCGAGGTGGCCGGGCGAGAACTCGCGGGCGCAGACCTCCTCGCCGGTCCACATGATCTCAAGCGCCGGATCGAGGGCGGCGCCGAGGTCCTCCAGGTAGTTCGGCGGGCGCTGGCCGAAGACGCGGTCCAGCACCGGATCGTCGGTGTAGTAGCTGGGGCAGACGATGACGCGGTCGGCCGCCGTCCGCTCGGCGATCCAGTGCACGATCTCGGCCTGGCGGGCGGCGAGGTCGGGCAGGTCGCCCTTCATGTCGTCGAAGAAGACCCCGAGGTCGGCGAGGCCAAGGCTGTCGAGTTGGGCGAGCTTGGCCGCCAGGGACTCCTTGGCGGGGCCATCGAAGTCGAGGAACAGCTCGTAGGGGCTGAGGCCCACGCCGAAGCGGACGCCCGTGTCCAGGCACACCCCGGCGAAGTCGCCCAGCGCCTCGAGGGCCGCCTCCGGGTAGGGTTCGCGCCAGCGGCGGCGGAGGTGCGCGTCGGCCTTGGGCGCATAGAGGTAGAAGCCGTAGCCGGCGGGCGCGAGAGCCCGAACCATGTCGGCCCGTTCGTCCCAACCGTAGGGCCGGCCGAAGAAGCCCTCGATGATGCCGAGTTCCGGGGTCATGCTGACTGCATAGCCGCTGGCCGTTGCGATAACAGCGTAAATTCGTAAGGTCGCGAGCCTGAATCGGAGAAGCCCCATGAACCCCAACGCCGAGTTCGACCTGATCGTCTATGGCGCCACCGGCTACACCGGCCGTCTGGTGGCCGAGCACCTGGCCAGCCGCTACGGCGTGGGCGGCGAGGTGAAGTGGGCGATGGCGGGCCGCTCCGCCGACAAGCTGGCCGAGGTGCGTGACGCGATCGGCGCGCCGAAGGACACGCCGCTGGTGGTCGCCGACGCCGCGGACCCCGCCTCGCTGAAGGCCATGGTGGGCCGGGCGAAGGCCATCATCAGCACGGTCGGTCCCTATCAGCTCTACGGCTCCGACCTGGTGGCCGCCTGCGCCGCCGCCGGGACCGACTACCTCGACCTCTGCGGCGAGCCGAACTGGATGCGGCGGATGATCGACCAGCACGAGGCGGCGGCGAAGGCGTCGGGCGCACGGATCCTGTTCTCCTGCGGCTTCGACTCGATCCCCTTCGAGATCGGGGTCTATTTCTGCCAGGAGACGGCGAAGCAGAAGCTGGGCGGTCCGGTTCCACGGGTGAAGGGCCGGGTGCGCGGCATGCGCGGCGGCCTCTCGGGCGGCACCGCGGCCAGCGGCGCGGCGACCATGGCGGCGATCCAGAAGGATCCGTCGCAGCTGGCCGTCATGATGAGCCCGTTCGGCCTGACCCCGGGCTTCGAGGGGCCGCCGCAGCCGGTCGGAAACACGGCCGAGGAAGATCCGGACGTCGGCCCGGTCGGGCCGTTCATGATGGCGGTGATCAACGTCAAGAACGTGCACCGCTCGAACCTGCTGATGGGGCACGCCTATGGCCGCGACTTCGTCTACGACGAGATGGTGATGGGCGGGCCGGCCGGCTCTGTGGGCTTCACCGATCTCGGCTCGCTGCCCGGCGGCGGACCGAAGCCTGGCGAGGGGCCCACCAAGGAGGAGCGCGAGAACGGCTTCTTCGACGTGCTGTTCATCGGCGTCGCCGCGGATGGACGCCAGGTGCGGGTTTCGGTGAAGGGCGACAAGGACCCGGGCTACGGCTCCACGTCCAAAATGCTCGCCGAGACGGGCATCGCCCTGGTGCGCGCGCCCGATGTGGCCGGGGGAATCTGGACGCCCGGCGCGGCGCTGCAGGGGCGCCTGGTGGATCGGCTGGCGCAGCACGCCGGGTTCACCTTCACGGTGGAGTAGGGGGCGCCGCCTCCGGGGCCTGCCGGGCGGACAGCCTGCGCACCGCTTCGGTTAGGGCCAGGATCTCACCCTCGCGCAGCTTGTCGATCTTCTCATGGAGAAGCTCGATCTCGAGCTCCGCCTTGACGTTGATGCGGTAGTCGTTCGCGGCTTCCTTCCGGTCGATGTCCTGCTGACGTTCTGGCTCATCATGATGAAGGGCGCGGCATAGGCGGCCTGGAACGAGAGGGCCAGGTTCAGCAGGATGAATGGGTAGGGATCCCAGTGTCGGACGTACGCTGTGAGATTCAGGGCGACCCAGACGACCAGCAACGCTGATTGAATCACGATGAAGCGCCAGGATCCCATGGTCGCGGCGACCGTGTCGGCGATCCGTTGGCCAGGTGTGAGAGCCGTGACGTCGGGGCGCGGCGCGAGCGAGCGTTGCGCGCGGCGCAGGGCCCTGAGCTCGGAGAGCAGCCGCGCCTCCTCGGCGCCCAGCTCGTGACGTGGCAACGAATGCCGCATGGCCGCCCTCGCTAGAAGTCGGGGCCGAGCAGGATCTCGGCGCGGCCGCCGCCTCGCTCGACCTCGCGCGCCGCCGCCGCCGCCGCGGCCAGTGCGGGACCTTCGGAAAGATAGTCGCCGACGAACGCCCCGTTCCGGGTCACGTGCCAGACGCCGTGAAGGCGCGCCGAATGGATGGTCACGGCCTCCGCGAGGTCTGTCGACGGACGCGGCTGTGGAATGGCGTCGGGGGTGGCAGGCGCGACCGAGGTCCTGACGCGCACCAAACGCGCCACCTCATGCAGGAAGGCTTCGGCATAGTCGGCGGTCTCGACGTAGTCGTGTTCGTGAGCGCCGCGGCGCGTGCTGGCGAAACGCTCGTGCATGCGGGTGAGAAAATCAGGCTGGCCCTCGGCGAGCTGGGCCATGAGCGCCTGCAGGATCTGTTCGTGCGCCAGGGTGCGGCGCTCCAGAGGAGTGTCTTCGGCGGGCATAGGATCGGGCTCCGGGAACAGCGGTCCCCACGATCGCCCTCCCGCGGACGCGGGTCGCCCGCAGTGCGGATGACGATCTGTCAAATATGGGGTCTGCAGGACCTCGTCGCCACGACGAAGTTCAACCTGCAGTTCGGGCGAGCCGGGCGGGCGCGATGCGGCTCGCGGCCGCTGCATCGCATCTGTATGATGAGCGCATGGAAACCGACGCCGAAGTCGCCCAGCGCTGGCGGGATCTGCGCGAAATGCTGATCCAGCAACTCGACATGTTCGAGTCCGGCGCGCTCACCCTGCGCTCGAACGGCGTGAATATCTCCGCCAGCGCCATGGCCGATCTCAGGCGCAGCATTCTCGAGTTCGATGCGTTGATCGCCAACGAGAAGCCCGACAACGCGTGAATGGCGCGACCGGGCGGCCGGACGCCATCGGCCCGGCGGGCGTCACATCAGGCCAAGGGCCTTGAAGCTGGCGACGCCGTCGCGGCCGACGACGAGATGGTCGTGTACGCTGATGCGTAAGGCGCGGGCGGCGTCGACGACCTGGCGGGTCATGTCGACGTCGGCGCTGGACGGCGTCGGGTCGCCCGAGGGGTGGTTATGCACGACGCTACCGAAATCGGGTAATTGATTGATGTTATGGAAAATTCTTGCGGCTGTCGTGGGCCGCAGGGGCCGGGGAGTGGGGGCGGTTCTTTGATGCCGGAGCGGTTGATACCGTCCCCACACGTTGAGGCCCGCCCAATCACCGCGCAGCGCGGCACTGAACGACGTTCTTTCTATCCCACGCATCCAGCTCTGTCACCGGGTACAGGACGCCCTTCCCAACCTTGACATAGGAGGGGCCGATGCGCAGCGCGCGCCAATTTCGAAGCGTGCCCGTTGAAATCTCACCGCGATAACGCTCCGAGACTTCGTCGGGGGTCAGGTACTGAGCGGTCGCCATAGCGATCTCCTCTGTGAGATTGATGACCTGCCTGGTCGATCATCGTCGCTGTCGGCAGGTCATCGAGAAGCACGTTCACTGTGAAGCGCTGCGATTCGCGCCGGGAACCCCTCGCATCGCGTCGTAGTGCATTCGACGCCGCGAGCGTGCGATTAGGCTGGGGGCTCGAGCACCGACCGCGGTCGAAGGCGCGATCAAGGCCGCCGACGAAGCAGTGGTCGATCAGCAGCAGGCTTCGCTGCGCCGCTGAATCGCGTCAACGCTTGTGCATGCATCCCCGCTTTGCCGCCGTAGCCGACGCGCTGCACGACTCCTTCGAACGACTGATGGCTTCGACACCGTTGGAGCCGCGATTTCGCTGGCCCGCCGCGCCGGTGAGGGGCGTGTACCTGTTCAGCGAGGGCGACGACCACCTATACGTTGGCCGCACCAATCATGTTCGGCGGCGGCGCGGCCTGCATTGCCGTCCATCGGCTCAGCACAACCAAGCTGTCTTTGCTTTCAACCTTGCGCGACACGAGACCGGCAACTTGACGCCCGCGTACGCCCAAGGCGCCGGCAGCCGAAAGGCGCTCGTCGAAGATCCAACCTTCAGAGCCGCCTTTGTGGCGGCCAAGGAACGGGTGACGCGAATGAACTTCCGCTGGGTTGAGGAGGCTGATCCCGTTCGCCAGTGCCTATTGGAGGTCTATGTCGCCGTTGTGCTGGGCACTCCCTACAACGACTTCGACAATCACTAGAGCGGAGGCGTTGGCGCCCTACGAAGGGCGGCCGATGCGCCAATAATGATGCAGGTGGTGTAAGCGCGTGATCCAAGAGTTCGTTGAGGTCGTCCGCCATTTGGACCTCGGCTCCTACCGTCGTGGGATAACCCCAGCCGAGCTCATAATCTCCGAGAGCGCCGATCTTCTCGTGAGCTATGCGCCTTTTGACCATATCGCCGGAGGAGCGGAGCTCGTCCTTGTGGGGCTCACGCCCGGACGAACCCAGGCGGCCAATGCGCTTGAGGCGCTGCAAGTTCAGCTGAGGGCCGGCCTGGACCTGGAGCCGGCGCTGGCGGCGGCCAAGTCGACGGCGAGCTTCAGTGGGTCGATGCGCTCGTCGTTGATCGCGATGCTGGACCTTGTTGGCGTGCCGCAGAAGTTCGGCCGCGCCAGTGCGGCGACGTTCTTTGAAGCCGGGAGCCCGCTCGTCCATTTCACCTCGATGCTGCGCTATCCCGTCTATCTGCGGGGGGAGCCAACTACTCGGGCGCGCCCGCGCCCCTCTCGCATCCGGTGCTCCGCAAGATAGTGGAGACGCATCTGGCGGAGGAAGCGGCAGCTTTGCCCAACGCCATCTGGGTCCCGCTCGGCGGACATGCCGAGGCTGGCCTCACGCACCTGGCAGAAGCCGGTCGGCTGGATCCCGCGCGCATCCTGACGGGGCTGCCGCACCCCAGTGGCGCCAATGCCGAGCGGATCGCCTATTTTCTCGGCCGCAAGCCGCGCGCGGCGCTGTCGTCCAAGACCAACGCCGAGCGGATCGACGCGGCCCGCGAGCGCCTGCAGCGGCAGGTCGCCGGACTGGCTGGCCGCTAGGCGGGCCGATCCTGCCGGGCGAAGGCTGCGCCCTGATCGATCAGCCAGCGGATTTGTTCAAGCGCGCCGTCGGGATCGTCCTCGGCGCCGGGCAGATGCTCGACGGCGAACGTCCATTCCACGTCGTCGACCGACCAGCCGTGTCGCTTATGCAGATGGGTGGCCTGATGGAAGAGCCCCGAGGCGAGGCTCCGATGGCGCCAATAGTCCCCGACCGCGGCGACGCGATCGGCGTTCGCTAAGCCCCGCTCGATGACGGCGTCGAAATCGACCTCGTGACGGCCGTGGGGCTGAACCGCCAACACGACCGCGCGAAGGTCCTCCAGGGTCAGGCTGGCGTCGGTCAGTCCCGGCGACCGACGTTTGGCCTCGGCGACGATGTTGCGGCAGTCGTGGCAGATCAGCGCGCTGCGGTGGCCGCCGACAATCGGGCGCCCACGCTCGGCCAGCCGGTAGCGGAGATTGACCGGATCGGTCTCCAGCTCGAACTCCGGGACGTCGTGAATCTGGGCGGACCAGCGGCCGGTGTTCGACTTGCGGCAGATCTCGGCCTTGCCGCGCTCGCAGACCTCGCAGCGCCAATCGGCCGGCGCCGCGCGCCAAGGTGCGGACGTCTGCTGCTGGGCGTCAAGGGCCGCAAAGGCCTCCGCTGACGGCGCGTCGCCGGCGGCGCGCCGCTTTGGGCGGATCGAACTGCCTGCGCCGGCCGCCGATCGCGAGCGGGCGTCGAGATGGCCGGCGAGCTGATAGGGGCGGTAGAGATCGCCCGCCTGGGCCACGAGCAGGTGGTGGACGATCTCAGGGTCGGAGAGTGGCCGGCCATAGGGCGAGCCCGGCCGGCCCTCCTTGCGGTGGCGGCCGGCGGCCACGCGCTGCGACAGCGTTCCGGCGAAGGCGACCAGGTCGTCGAACACCGGCTGCAAGGCGCGCCAGATCTCACGCGCGCGTTCGACGTCCACCTCATGCGGCTGGTTGGGCTTGGGCTTGATGAAGGCGGCGATCTCCTTCGGCGAGAAGGAGAAGTCCGGGTCGATCTCACCTTTCAACGCCAGCTTGGCCGCGCCCTCGGCCGTATTGCAGTCGTTGCAGAGCAGGGTGGTGGAGAACCGTTCGATCAGCTGACGACAGCTGTCGATGGCACGGATCAGCTGCTCGCGCGGCTCACGCGCTTCGGGGAAGGGGTTGTCGGCTCGGAAGATCGCCTTGGCGCGATCGTTGAGATGGTCGTGGTGATAGTCCAGCTGGCACAACAGGACGCCGCTGGGGGTGAGGCGAGCGATGCTCGGCTTGTCGCGCTGACAACAGGGACAGACCCAGCTCATGGGCGTAGACGCCCAGGCGTCGTTCAGGGTCAGGCGGTCCGTGCCCGCCTTCAGCAGCATCGCCTTCGTCTGTCGGCTCCAGCGCCCGTCACGGGCGCGCAGCAGGCCTTCGATCACCTCGTCGGGCGCGGTGACGAGATCGGGGATGTCGACGGACAGACGAATGGGGAAGGTCACGAAATCAGCTCCGGCGGCCGTGGCGGGCCCTGCGCCTGGTCGCCGCGAAGACGTGCGATCCAGGGCGGCAAGCGTTGCGTCACGACCTGGGCAAGCAAAGTCAGGCCCGTGACCCAGACGGCGACGATGAAAAGCCACTTCGCGACCCGCCAGGCCAGCACGATGAGAAGCCAGGTCAGGGCGAGGAGCCCTCCGATCATCAGGGCATTGCGAACCGCTCGGCTCATGGACGGACCTCCCACGCCGCGCGAAACGGCCTCGAGGCTAGGCTAGACCGGCTGCTCGACAGAATCGGTCGCGTGTCAGATCCGCTGCGCCAACGCCCGGCGCGCATGCCAGACTGTGTCGGCGTCCATATCGGTTTGACGGATCATCCACTGCAGATAGTCGCTCGGCACCTGCGCCCAGGGTTGGCCGCGATGTTTGCCGAAGGTCAGCACCGGCATGGGTCGGGGTTCGCGGGTCCAGGCGACCATCTGATCGAAGCTGGCGAACCGAGCCAGTTCGGCCAGCAGGTGGGCCGTGACCCATGCGTCCGGCCCGGCCCGATGGGGCGGCATGGCCAGGGCGTTGTCGAGGGTCAGCCCGCGCCAATAGCGCAGCACCTGGTTGGAGTGGCGCGGCGCGTCAGGCCAGACGTGCATCGCCACCTTATAGGTGCAGATCCAGGGGATCGCGCCGGTGGTCGCTTCGGTGATGAACTGGCGTTCGAAGGCGCAGCTATGGGCCACCAGCGCGGCGGGCGCAGGGCCGCTCCAGACCGCCGCGTGGAGTTGATCGGGCGTACAGACCGGTGTGCCCGGACCGAAGTCCGCCTCGGTGATGTGATGGACGGCCATCGTCTCCGGTGGAATGCCCCGCAGCGGCCTATAGAGCGAGGACTGCGGCGGTTCGACCGACGCGCCATGATCCGTGATCACGACATCGACGCGGCCGAATTCGATGATCTCTGCCGGCGGCTCGGTCCCGGTCGTTTCCAGATCGATCACACGCAGCCGCGTCATCTCGGGGCCACCTTGTGCTTGGTCTGCACGCCAACGTCGAGCCAGGGATGGTGACCGCCGCTCCAGGGAAAGCGCATCTCGACCTCAAGCTCGACACGCTGGGCTTCGCCGGGTGCGAACAGGCCCGGCAGGCTCAAGGCCTGCGGCCGTTTGGCGAAGAAGCCGAAGGCGTTGGCGGCCAGGGCGGCCGAGGACTCGGGGTTTGCGAACTTGCCGCTGATCAGCTCCTGGCCGCCGGCGACCTGGTAGCGGGCCAGGATGGCCGCCTTGGCCTGGTGGTCGAGGAGAGCGCCTTCCGCGCCGGCGATGGACTCGAACTCGGTCAAGCCGCGGCCTCGCTCTGGCGCGCGACCCGCAGCAGGGCGCCAACGATCGGCATGTGGATGTAAAGGCCGTCGCAGGATCGGCCGACGGCGGCTTCGATCGCCTCGGCATAGAGGCCGAGCTGCGACCCATAGCTGACGGCGCGCGCATCCCAGGTATCGCGCGACCCCGGGAAGCTCTTGTGGTCGATGACGGCGAAGCCGGCGTCGTGGTCCGCGAGGAGGTCGATGCGGCCGGAAACCAGCTGATCGCCGAGCCGCGCGAACACCGGGGTCTCGCGGTAAAGCCGCCCAGTCGGCCAAAGACCGCCCAGGTGCTTGTGCAGCCGGTCGCAGGCGTCGAGCACATCCTGAGCCTGAACCTGATGCACGCCCCAGCGCTCCAGGATGCGATTGGCTTTCGCCAGCCGCACTGAGGCCGGTTCGTCGGCGCGATCCGCGGCGAAGATGGCATGGACCGCCTCGCCAAGCGACAGCATGTCGGGTGTGCCGACAAAGGGCAGGCGGGTCCCAAGCTGGACCTTCTCGACGACCACAAACGCCTCGGCGCTCGCTTCGCTGCTGGGCCGCCGGTGCAGGGGTGGACGATCCCGGCCCTGGCGCGTCAGGCGCACGTAGGCCGGGCGGACCACAGGCGGGACGAGCGCGTCATCGGCGACGAGCGGACTGACCCGCGCGGCGAAGGTGTGGGTCCCGGCGGTCAGAATGTTGCTGGCGCTGGAGGGAAGCGTGACATGCCCTGGCATCGTTCCGTCCAGGACCTGCAGCCATTTCAGCTCGCCCTTGGCGGGCGGCGCAAAGACGGCGTAGTCCCGGGCGCGGGTGACGCCGACATAGAGGAGGCGGGTCTCTTCCTGCCGGGCGCGCAGCTCGGCGGCTTGGCCCAAGGGGGAGGCCAGGGCGGCCTCGTCCAAGCCGACGTCCTTGCTCTGGCTGGCATAGGGCCAGGGCCAGTAGCGGATCCAGCGTCCCGCCAGGGGATCGCGCCAGTCCAGGGTGCCTTCGGCTTCGGCCACGGGCTCGAACAAGCGCGGCTTCGGTTCGCGGTTGAGGCCGGTCAGGACGACCAGCGGCCATTCGAGCCCTTTGGCGCCGTGGTAGGTCATGACCTTCACCGCGTCGGCCTGCAGGCTCTTAGGCCGTCTCGGCTCGCCGGCGGACAGGGCCAGGACCAGGCCAGACGGGGTCGCCGGCGCGCCTGAGCTGGCGCAGCTGGCTTCATAGGCCCGCGCAAAACCGCGCAAGGCTTCCAGATCGTCGAGCCGGGAGGCGACGTCACCCCAGGTCTCGATCCGCCGAATGACCTCCGGTAGGACGATCAAGGCGTCGACCAGATCGGCGGGCGTGAGGGTCAGCACCGTCTCGCGCAGGCTCGCCAGGGCCGCCGAGATGGGCACGGCCGCTTGGAGGGCGGCGTCCTGGTCCTCTGCGCTGACGGCCTGGAGCCAGAGGTCCGAGGTCGGATCGTCGCTGAAGAACCGGGCGAGCTCGGCCAGGGCCAGGCGGTCGGTCGGGTCGGCAACCCAACGGAAGGCGGCCATCACCAGTTCGACGTGGGGCGTCTTCGCCAAGCCGTCGCGTTCGACGGCGACCTTGACGCCGAGGCGGCTGAGCGAGGTGGCGACCCGCAGGATGTCGGCGTGGCTGCGGCAGAGCACGGCGACGTCGCCGGCCTTCAGCGGACGCACCCCGCCTTCGGACTTGTCCCCGACGCGCCACTCGGCACCGTCGGCGATGGCGTCACGGACTCCGGCAGCAAGCGCCGCATACTGCAGGTCCAGTTTGCCCTCGAGCCACCAGACGGCGAATGGCGCGTGGTCGAAGCCTTCCTCTTTGCGCGCGGTGCCGGCAAAGGCGTGTTCGGACGCCGGCAGACCCATAGCAGCGAAGGCGGGCCCAAAGGCGGCGTTGACGAAGGACACGATGCCCTCGCGGCTGCGGTAGGAGGTGGCGAGCACCTCTTGCGGGTCGGTCGTGGTCGAGGCCACCCCATCGAACGCGGCTTGGGTCAGGGCGCTATCAGCGTTGCGGAACCCATAGATGGCCTGCTTGGGGTCGCCGACCCAGGTGCTGGCGTCGACCAGCTCGGCCATGGCCGTGAAAATGGCGATCTGGAGCGGGCTGGAGTCCTGAAACTCGTCGACGAAGACGCGGCTGATCCGCTCCCCCAGACGCCCGGCCATGGCCGGGTCTCGGAGCACGTCCAGCGCCAGCGCCTCCTGGTCGATGAAATCCAAGAGGCCGCGTGCGGCCTTGTAGGCCTGATAGGCGTCCAGCGCCTCGGCGGCGCAGGTGAAGAGGGTGCGGATGAAGGCTTCGCAGTCTGCGCGCAGACGCGGATGCTCAGGGTGGCGCACCGCGGCGCGGGACACCGTGTCGAGGGCGTCGATCAGCGCCTGGCCATCCTTCTTGGCGCATTTGACCTTCGAGAGTCGCGCCCAGTCGGGCCAAGACAGCCGCTCCCCGCGTTGCGCGGCGGCGTGGATCGGCCGCAGCAGCTTCAGCGCCGCCTTGCCGTCATTGCCCAGTTCGCCCGGAAATACAGCCAGGGCCGCCGCGACCGCGCCCTGCAGGGCCTTGTCGAGCGCGTCGGCGC
>JBKOYY010000126.1:0-24511 GCA_046725615.1 Pseudomonadota bacterium | reverse complement strand
CCGCTGTCCCGGGCGCCGCCCTGCTGAACGCCCAGGCCGAGGGTGACTTCCTGGACGCGGCCGCCGATCTCGGTCCCGACGCGCGGGCGCTGCTCACGCGGGCTGCGGAGGCCGGCGGCCTGTCGGCGCGGGGCTGGACGCGGACGCTGCGGCTCGCACGCACCATCGCCGACCTTGAGGCCTCAGGCCCGGTGCGCCGGGTCCACGTGGCCGAGGCGCTGATCTATCGTCGGGTGGCGCCGGGCGCGATCGTGGGCGCGTCTTCGTCGGTCTCGGCGTAGTACGGCGCGGTCCAGGCGCCGTAGCCGATGACGGGCGCCAGGCGCGAAGAATCCCGACTTTGGGGCGCCTCCCGGTGGTCCCCCGTCAGGATGCTCGGACGCGCCTACGCATCGTGCCGCCTACACAGGCAAAGCCAACGATCATGAAAGCCCAAGTGGCAGGTTCAGGCACGGATCCTATCCGTTCAATGGTGAGCTCGTACGAGAATTCTCCACCAGGCCCACCGTAGTCACCCGCGTCAATCTTGACGGCCGGCATGTTGAACGTCCTCTGCTCAACAAGAATCGTCCCCGCAGGCACACCTAGATATTCGTCAAATTCCGTAGAAATAAAGTAATTATAGCGATCTCGTGGAATTGTAAAAATGAACGACGTATCGGTTCCCGAAGGACCGCCGCCAACACCAAAGTAGAACCGGTAGTTGTCCCTGTATAATGCCGATGATACGTCTTGCGGTGGCGGGGGAAAATAATACCCCCATTCTTCGACATAGGTTCCCTGTCCACCGAAATTCACGGCGTGCGATGATTTGAGGCGTGCCACATAAACGCCCTGGCCAGGCAGATCTATGAAAGGCGTCTCGAGATTGTAGGCGCTGCCCGATTGCTGGAAGACCACCGTCGCTGCGGCGGGCCCCGCAAAGCAGGCGCAGATCACCGCGCAGGCAACACCAAGAATTCTTCCGAACATGCAATATCCCCTCTGGCATGGCTGCCTACCAACACAACCTATGGAGTGCCATTCGGCAGGCTGCCCGCAATAGACGTCGACAAGCTGACCGACGCAAGAAGCGCGGCTGAGGCCGCGTAAGCGGGAGGTCCCTCGGCACGCACCATCGCCGACCTGGAGGACTCAGGCCCGGTGCGCCGGGTCCACGTGGCCGAGGCGCTGATCTATCGCCGGGTGGCGCCGGGGGCGATGCTGGGCGTCTCGGCGTAGCGCGGCGCGGTCCACGCGCCGTAGCCGATGACGAAGAGGGTCACATAGTTGAAGACGAGCCCTGCGGTCAGGTAGGCCCAACCACTCACCTGCGTATCGAGGGCCCGTGCGACGTGGGTCACGACGGCGAGGAGCTGCAGGCTCGCAGCGAACAGGGGCCAATATCGCTCGCTTCGAAGTGCGATCCAGAAGAGCAGCGCCAGCAGCGCCGCATCGATGGCGAAGACCGCCCACTGTATATCGTCGCTGCGCGCCTTGAAGACGACGAGCGTCAAAGCCCAGGTCGCCAGCTCCCCGCCGGCCGCCAGGCGCTCCTCGTCTTGGCCTCGCCAGACGGCGATCGCGCACACCGTCAGCAGGACGGTCGGCCAGACCCAGACCGGTAACTGATACGACGCCAAGACAACGGCCCCCGAGGTGAAGCTCCCGAGGGCCGCAGTCTGGCAGACACGCTAGGCGCGCGAAACCTTCACTGACTGCTAGGAGGCGACGCGAAGGTTCCGCATCCGTACGCGGGCGACCTCCAACCCGCTCGGCGGCGGCTTCTCGCCACCATCACCATTCATCTTCACCGCGCCGAGGCCGATCTGGCCCTGCACGACGCTGAGCTCCTTGTGGGTCTCGACGATGGCCCGGCGGGCCTCGGCCAGGGCCACGATGGCCTGGCTGGCGCGCTCGACCGCGTCCTGGCCGATGAGCGCCGAGGCGCCGGCGGCCTTGCGCAGGGACGGCATGACGCCAGTCAGGTGAGCGGTCTTGGCCAGAGCCGCGTCGATGGCGGCCTCGGCTTCGAAGAGGGCGCCGGCGACTTGCTCGGCCGCGAGGCGGCGTTCTTTGAGCATGGGTTCTCTCCTGCGCGCCGTGGTCCACGACGCGCCTGCAAGTTTCGGATTTCGCGGTTTCCCGGCCGTTCAGGCCTTTAGTAAATTCGCCGCCAGGTCGGTGAGGGCATGGAGCCCCGCCAGCATGCCCCCGAAGGCGAGGGCCGTGGCGATGGCGATGCCCACGATGGCCCCGACCCTGGCGGTCGGGCTTAGTCGGTTTGGACCGAGCTCGGGTCGGGTTCGCCCTTGAAGTTCTCGTCCAGCAGGACCCAGGTCAGGCAGAGCACTTCCCGGAGCACCATCTCCGGCGGCTTGAACGGGGCCAGCTTCCGGGTCGCGGAGACCAGGTGCCGGGCCATGTCCGCCTGGGCGGGCGTCGCCGCGAGATCGACGAGCTGCCGCTCGAGCTGCGTCCAGGAGAAGCTGGGGATCAGCTCTTCCCGCTTCGCCAGCGCCGGCCACCTCGCCTCGAAGTCGTCGATCTCGCGGCGCAGTCGCAGCGCCCTGCCGATCACCGCCCTGTTCTCGAAATTCGGCCACTCGCCCATCGGATACTCCCTCGATTGCGGGATCATCCGGCCAGATTTCCGGGGCGGGGTCTGTCCTGATCGTGTCCTGTCCTGACGCAATCAGGACAGAGCCGGAGGCCTGGCTGCGCAGCAGCTTTGCGGCCTGGAACCGGTCGTCGACGCCCAGCTTGCGGCGCGCGCGGTCGCAGTAGGTGTCGACCGAGGTCTTCGACATCCCGAGCTCTCGGGCGATCTGCTTGGAGCTGAGGTGCTGATCGACCAGGCGCAGGCAATCGCGTTCGCGCTGCGTGAGTAGGTCGACAGGGTTCATGACGCTCCCCAAAGCGCACTCCAGTCCTCTGGCTTCAGTAAACGACGGCTTTGGCCGCGCGTCTACTTTAGCGCGCGCCGCCGCGCTGTCCGCGCAGGTTCATCGCCCCTTCGTGCGGCGATTTGACCGACCGTTAAGCCGTTGCCCCTATGGGTGGCGGCGCATGCGCAAGCCGACCCGCCCACTTTCCGAGCGCCGACCCAGCCGGGCGCAGATCAGCGCCGAGCAACTCGCGTCGCTGAGTCACGAGTTCCGCACGCCCTTGAACGGGGTGCTGGGCATGGCGCGCCTGCTGCAGGGCACCAGGCTCACGGCCGAGCAGCACGCCTATGTCACGGCGCTTCACGACAGCGGCCAGCATCTGCTGACCCTGGTCAACGATGTCCTCGACTTCGCCAAGCTGGGCGCCGGCCGCGTGGAGCTGCATCCGGCGCCGATGGAGCTGGAGGGGCTGATGCGCGGCGTCGCCGAGCTGCTCAGCCCGCGGGCCCGCGAGAAGGGCCTGGAGATCGCCTGGGCGACGCACGCGGCGCCTGGCCACCTCCACGCCGACGAAGGCCGCCTGCGCCAGATTCTGCTGAATTTCGCCGGCAACGCCGTGAAGTTCACCAAGACGGGCGGTGTCCTCATCTCGGCCTCGACGCCCGAGCCCGGCCGCCTGCGCCTGGTGGTGGACGACACCGGCCCCGGCGTTTCGGCCGACGACCGCGACCGCATCTTCGAAGCCTTCGCCCAGGCCGACCAGGCCGACGCCGATCTCGGCGGCGCGGGCCTGGGCCTGGCCATCGCCCGCCGGCTCGCCCGCGCCATGGGCGGCGAGGTAGGCGTCGACAGCGCCCCGTGGGGCGGCGCGCGATTCTGGTTCGAGGCCGCGCTGCCCGCGACGGCAGGGCCGGACCTGGCCCATTCGCTGACCGGCCGGACGGTCGGCGTCGCCTCACCCAATCCCATGGTGCGCGAAGGCGCCCGTCTGCAGATCGTGGCGTCCGGGGGCCAGGCCGTGGTGACCGAGGCGCTGCCCGAGGCCATCGCCCGGACGCGGCCCGGCGACGCCATCCTGGTGGACGCCAGCCTCGCCGGTGAGACGGGCTCGCTGCGGCCGCCTCTGCAACGGCCGGCGATCGTGCTGCTGGCGCCCGAGGAGCGCGACAGCATCGCGAAGTACCGCCGGAGCGGGTTCGCGGGCTACCTCATCAAACCGCTGCGTCGCGCCTCTCTCGCCGAGCGGGTGCTGATCGCCTGCGCCGGCGACAGGACCGCTGCCGAGCCCGCGCGGGAGGACGAGCGGATCGCCACCGCGGCGGCGCCCGGCGCGCGCATCCTCCTGGTCGAGGACAACCCGATCAACGCCCTGCTGGCGCGCGCCCTGCTGACCCGCGAGGGCTGCGACGTGGAGCACGCGGTCGGCGGCGAGGAAGCCCTGGCGGCCTGCGAAGTGCGGCAGTTCAACCTGATCCTGATGGACATGCGGATGCCCGGCCTATCGGGCGAGGAGACGGCCCGGCGCCTGCGCGCCAGCGGGGTGAAGACCCCGATCGTCGCCCTGACCGCCAACGCCTTCGAGGACGACCGCCAGGCCTGCCTCGCGGCGGGCATGGACGACTTCATGGTCAAGCCGCTGTCGCCCGATGCGCTGCGCGCGGTGCTCACCCGATGGGCGCGACCGACCCGCTGGACGAAGCCGGCGGCGCGCGCCAAGTTCGCCTGATCGGGCGCGGGGGCGCCTTCGATCCGGAGGGCCTTCGTGAGCGCGGACGCGACCGAACACAGGCGCGGCGCCCTGGCGGCCGTCGCCGTCTTCTTCGAGCGCCGGGCTCTCGTCATGCTGGCGCTGGGCTTCGCCTCGGGCCTGCCGAATCTGCTGATCTTCGACACCTTGTCGCTCTGGCTGCGTGAGGCCGGGCTGTCGTTGAAGGTCATCTCGATCTTCGCGCTGGCGACGCTGTCCTACTCGCTGAAGTTCCTCTGGGCGCCGCTGATCGACCGTACTCAGGTGCCGGTGCTGACGCGCCTGCTCGGCCACCGGCGCAGCTGGATGATCGTGCTCCAGATCCTGCTGGTGCTGGGCCTGTGGCTGATCTCGGGGACCGACCCGGCGACCAACCTCGCAGCCATGGCCGCCTTCGCGGCCTTCGTGGCCTTCATATCGGCGACGCAGGACATCGTGATCGACGCCTGGCGCATCGAGGCCGCCGAGACCGAGAAGCAGGGCGCCATGGCCGCCGCCTACCAGTGGGGCTATCGCATCGCGATGATCGTCGCGGGGGCGGCGCCGCTGCTGCTGGCCGAGGCGTACGGCTGGAGCGCCTCCTACGCCGTGATGGCCGGGTTGATGCTGTTTGGTGTGCTCGGCGTCCTGGGGGCGCCGCGCGAGACCGCCCACGCGATCCGGCCCATCCATGCCGGCGACGTCCCGAGCCGGCCGGCCCTTGAGATTCCCGAATGGATCGCCCGGCTCGCGGTCTTCGCCGCCGGGGCGCTGCTGCTGGGTTCCGGCCTGGCGGCCGACGCGTCGATGCTGGCGGCCCTGCTGAGCGCCCAGGGCGCGGTCGGCGCCGCCGAGGCGGTCAAGGCCGCCTGGGAGGCAAAGCCCGAGGGAATCTACGTCCAGCTGCTCTCGGTCGCGGCGGGTCTCGGCGTCATCGTGCTGGCGATCTGCCCGATCCCGGGGGTGAGGACCCGCCCCGGCGTCTACCTCTTCGCCGCCCTCGGCGATCCCCTGCGCGACTTCCTGGCCCGCTACCGCGGCGTGGCGGCGCTGATCCTGGCGCTGATCTGCCTCTACCGCCTGTCGGACTTCGTCCTGAACATCATGAACCCGTTCTACGCCGACCTCGGGTTCACCAAGGTCGAGATCGCCGAGGCCCGCAAGGTGTTCGGCGTGGTCATGACGGTGATCGGCGTAGGCCTGGGCGGCTTCCTCGTCGCCCGGCTCGGCATGATGCGAGCGCTGGTGATCGGCGCCTTCGCCGGGCCGATCAGCAACCTGGCGTTCGGCTGGCTGGCCATTCAGGGGCCCCAGCTCTGGGCCCTCTTCGTCGCGATCGGCATCGACAACGTCGCCAGCGGCATCGCCGGGACGTGCCTGATCGCCTACATGTCCAGCCTCACCACGGCGGGGTTCACGGCGACCCAGTACGCCCTCTTCTCGTCGCTCTACGCGCTGCCCGGCAAGCTGATCGCCTCGCAGTCGGGGCGGATCGTCGAGGGGTCGGCGGCCTCCGCCGATGCGGGCGGCGCCCTGAGCGGCCTGAAGGCCCTGTTCTCGCGACTGCCGCCCGACGCCTTCGCCGGGGCGATGGAGAAATCCCACGTGAGCCCCGCGGCGCTGGGCGCGGGCTATCTGGTCTTCTTCCTCTATTCGTCCGTGGTCGGCGTCGCCGCGATCGTCCTGGCGTTCATGGTCGCGGCCCGGGAAGCGCGCCGCGTCCCGCCGCCCACCTAGAGCCAGCTCCGTTCAAGCGGGTCAGCCGCTGCGGCGGAACGCGTCCTAGCCGTCGAGGCAGACCACCTGCGCCACCTGCAGCTCGCGGCGCAGGCTGTCGGCGACGAAGAAGTAGTTCTGCGGCGTGATGGTTTCGCCCACCGCGCTGCCGTCGGCCCTCCGGCCGCTGGCGGCCAGGGTCCCGCGCACCACCTCGGGCGCCGTCGTGTAGATCCGCCCCCGGCGCGGGCTCTCGGCGATGGTGACGCCCAGCACGCGGCCCTGGGCGTCCAGGGCGGGCGCGCCGGAGAGGCCGCCAAGCGTACCGTCGAGGCCCTTGGTGCGGCCCGTCTCGGCCCAGACCAGCACCGGCTCGGTGCGCGCGCCGTGACCCCGCACCACCAGGTTCTCGCGGCCGAGCAGGCGCGAGCTGGCCTCGCCCGGCTCGCCCTGCGGGAAGCCCGGATGGAAGGCCCGCTGTCCGCGGCGCAGGGGTTCGTTCAGGGCCAGGGGCAGGGGTGCGGCGCCGCCCTCGGTGTAGAGCAGGGCGGCCTCGCCGCGCGGGTCGATCCGCACGTTCACGGCGACGCCGGTGCCGGGCCCCACGACGATGGCGGCGCGGCGGCAGCCGTCGACCACGTGGCGGGCGGTCAGCCACATGCCGGTCCGCGCGATGGAGAAGGCGGTGCCCGCCGCGGGTCCGGCCTTGGCCGGCACGTCGACCACCACGGCGGGGTCGAACGGCGAGGCGGGGCCCAGCGCCTCGCCCAGCGGATCGGCGCCCTTGGGCGGTGGCGGCGGGGCGTCGGCGCGCTCGTCTCTGCCCAGGGCGGCGAACAGCAGCGCGACCGTGATCGACGCGTAGACCGCCCAGTCCGGAAGCCGCGGAAAACGCATGGTCCGCCGGTCCCGCCTCAGCTACGCGCCGCGGCGATGAGCAGGGCGGTGGCGATCTTGGCGCCCACCAGCAGGGCCGCCGCCGACATCTCGCCGTCCTGGATCCGCTTGGGCAGGCCATGCAGCATCATGTCCACCAGCCGGAAGATGAGCAGCTGGACCACCACGGTGACGCCGCCCCACAGCGCGATCTCGATTACGTTGGTGGAGGCCCTGAGCGATGCCGAGAGCGGAATGGCGAGCCCCAGCAGGACGCCGCCCAGCGACACCGCCGCGGCGGTGTTCCCCTCGCGGATCAGGGTGATTTCCTTGTGCGGCGTCAGCAGCACATAGACCGCCGCCGCCACGAAGAGGATCAGCACGGTCACGCCGGCATGGGCGAGGAAGACCGGGAACCCCGAGGCGAAGGCCTGGATCTCGGGCGAAGCTATGGGCATCCGACGCGTCCCTGAACGATGGCCGCATCTCCTAGCACAGCGAAGCTGTCGGCAGGAACGCGGCGCGGCGGCGCGGCTATTCCGCCGCCGGGGCCGCCACCGCCTCCGTCTCGGCCTTGCGGCGGGCGCTGGCGCGCAGCTTCTCGCTCTCGCTCTTCAGCTGGCCGCAGGCGGCGAGGATGTCGCGACCACGCGGCGTGCGGATCGGCGAGGCGTAGCCGCCGCGGTTCAGGATCGCCGCGAACTGCTCGATCGTGGACCAGGACGAACACTCGTAGTCCGTGCCCGGCCAGGGATTGAACGGGATCAGGTTGATCTTGGCCGGGATGCCCTTCAGCAGCTGGACCAGGGCCTTGGCCTCGGCCGGGCTGTCGTTGACGCCTTTCAGCATCACGTACTCGAAGGTCACCCGCTTGGCGTTGCCCAGGCCCGGATAGGCGCGGATACCGGCCATCAGCTCCTTCAGCGGGTACTTCTTGTTGAGCGGCACCAGCTTCTCGCGCAGCTCGTCGTTGGTGGCGTGCAGCGAGATGGCCAGCATGGCCTGGGTCTTCTCGCCCAGCTCCTTGAGCATAGGCACGACGCCGGACGTGGAGACCGTGATCCGCCGGCGGGAGATCGCGATGCCCTCGTTGTCGGCGATGATGTCGATGGCCTTGGCAACGTTGTCGAGATTGTAGAGCGGCTCGCCCATGCCCATGAACACGATGTTCGAGAGCCGGCGGTCCTCCTTCGGCGAGGGCCATTCGCCGAGGTCGTCGCGCGCCACCTGCACCTGGGCCACGATTTCGGCGGCGGTGAGGTTTCGGACCAGCGCCTGGGTGCCGGTGTGGCAGAACGTGCAGTTCAGGGTGCAGCCGACCTGCGAGCTGACGCACAGCGCGCCGGCCCGGCCGACGTCGGGGATGTAGACGGTCTCGACCTCGATGCCCGGCGCCATCCGGATCAGCCACTTGCGGGTGCCGTCCTTCGACACCTGGCGCTCGACCACCTCGGGCCGCGCCAGGGTGAACGCGGCGGCCATCGCCGCGCGGGTCTCTTTGGCGATGTCGGTCATCTGGGCGAAGTCGGTGACGCCGTAGTGGTGCATCCAGCGCCACGCCTGCGACGCGCGCATCTTCGCCTTCTCGGGCGGCGCCACGCCGGCCTCGACCAGGGCGGCCGCCAGCTCCTGCCGGGACAGGCCCGTCAGGTTGACGGGAGCCGGGGTCGCCGGCGCAAGCGGCTGGGCCGCGGCGCGGCTGAGATCGAGGGTCACGCCCAAGGCAAGAGTCCTTCTGGAAGGCGGCGAATATAGGTGACAGAGCGCAGGTCACCAAATTCCTCACGTCGCGGACACTTCAAACATCCGTTCGACATCGCTAGGGTCGCGCCAACCCAAAGGACCCGAGCGGGAGAGAACGTCCATGAAAGCGCTGTTGAGCAAGGCCGTCGGCGGCCCCGAGACCCTGGTGCTGGAGGACGTGCCCGAGCCTGTGGCGAAGGCCGGCCAGGCGGTGGTCGAGGTCAAGGCGATCGGGGTCAACTTCCCCGACGTGCTGATCATCGAGGACAAGTACCAGTTCAAGCCCGAGCGTCCGTTTTCGCCGGGCGGCGAGATCGCCGGCATCGTGAAGTCGGTGGGCGAAGGCGTCACCAACGTGAAGCCGGGCGACCGGGTGCTGGGCAACACCGGCTGGGGCGGCATGGCCGAGCAGCTCGCCCTGGAAGCCTCGCGCCTGGTGAAGATCCCCGACTCCATGCCGTTCGACGAAGCCGCGGCCTTCATCATGACCTACGGCACGAGCTGGCACGCCCTGAAGGACCGGGCGCACCTGAAGGCCGGCCAGTCGCTGCTGGTGCTGGGCGCTGCGGGCGGCGTGGGCCTGGCGGCGGTGGAGCTGGGCAAGGCGATGGGCGCCAACGTCATCGCCGCCGCCTCCAGCCAGGAGAAGGTGGACTTGTGCCTCAGCCGCGGCGCGACCTCGGGCGTGGTCTATCCGCGCGGGCCCTTCGACAAGGACAGCCAGAAGGCGTTGGGCGCGCTCTTCAAGGACGCCACCGGCCCCAATGGCGCCGACGTGATCTATGACGCCATCGGCGACGCCTACGCCGAGCCGGCGCTGCGCTCCATCGCCTGGGAGGGCAAGTACCTGGTGGTCGGCTTCGCGGCCGGTGAGATCCCGAAGATCCCGCTGAACCTCGCCCTGCTGAAGGGCTGCGAGATCGTGGGCGTGTTCTGGGGCTCGTGGGTCGGCCGCAATCCCAAGCGGCATCAGGAGAGCGTCGCCGAGCTGATGCAGATGTACGTGGACGGCAAGATCAAGCCGCACGTGTCGGAGCGTTTCACCCTGGCCGACGCTCCGAAGGCCATCGCCCATCTCGCCAGCCGAAAGGCCATGGGCAAGGTGGTGGTGACGGTCGACTGAGACCCGGTCGCCGGCCGTCGCGTCAGGCGGCGGCCGGGGCCGTCCAGCGGGCGATCTTGGTCAGTAGTTCGCCGGGACTGATCGGCTTGCCGATGTGATCGTTCATGCCGGCCGTGAGACAGGCGGCCACATGATCGCCCAGCACATTGGCCGACAGGGCGAGGATCGGCGTATCCCGGTTCAGGTCGCTGGTGGCGCGGATGGCCGCTGTCGCCGCCAGCCCGTCCATGCCCGGCATCTGCAGGTCCATGAGGATCACGTCGAACGCCTGGGCCAGCGCCGCCTGCACCGCCGCCGCGCCGTTGCACGCCTCGACGATCTCGACCTCGAAGGGGGCGAGCATGGCGCTCACCAGTTCGCGGTTCACGGCCACATCGTCGACCACGAGGACTCGGGTGGCGCCCACGTTGACCTCGTCGCCGGCGCTCGCGGAGGGACCGGTCTCGACCGCCGGGGCCAGAGTCAGCGGCAGGACGATCCAGAACGCGGAGCCGATCCCGGGCTGGCTCTCCATGCCGATCCGCCCGCCCATCATCTCGGTCAGGCCCTTTGAGATGGCGAGGCCGAGGCCCGTGCCACCGTGCTGACGGGCGTTCGAGCCGTCCACCTGCGAAAAGCGGACGAACAGCCGGTCGGCCACGTCGGGCGCCACGCCGATCCCGGTGTCGCGGACAATGATCCGCAGCGTCCCGTCGGCGGCGTCGGCGGCCAGCGAGACCTGGCCCGCCTCGGTGAATTTCACGGCGTTGGTGAGCAGGTTGAGCAGCACCTGGCGCAGGCGCGCCCCGTCGGCGACGATCCGCTCGGGCAGCCCCGAGGAGTCGGTGTCCAGCGCGACGCGCAGGCCCTTGCCCGTCGCCTGGTCGCGGACGAGGTCGACGGTCTCCTCCAGGAAGGGCCGAAGGTCGAGCGGCTGCGGGTCGAGCTCGACCTGGTCGGCCTCCAGCTTGGAGAAGTCGAGGACATCGTTCACCACCGTCAGCAGCGCGCCGGCGCTGGTGTGAATGCGGTCGGCGTAGCGGCGCGCCTCCTTGGGCAGGCGCGGCACGTCCTTCAGGAGCCCAGCGAAACCGATCACGCCGGTCAGGGGCGTGCGGATCTCGTGGCTCATGTTGGCCAGGAACTGGCTCTTGGCGACGGTGGCCGCCTCGGCGTCAGCCTGGCGGCGGCGCAATTCGTCCTCCAGCGCCTCCCGGGCGGTGACGTCGCGCAGTACCGCCATGGCGCCGACCACCTGCCCGTCGTCGTCGACCAGGCGCGAGAAGGCTCCCTCGAAGATGATCGGCGTTCCGTCGGCGCGGCGCGACCGCCAGACAGCCGGAGCGCCCGGCTTCGTGGAGCGCCCCATGGCCAGTTCCTGCAGCAGGGCGTCCTGGCGCGGCCAGTCGGCGGGGTCGAGCAGGTCGCGGACGTCGAGCCCGATGAGCTGGGCGGGGTCGTAGCCGTAGTTGGCCGCCGCCGGTGACAGGTATTCGATCCGAGCCGCGGTGTCACAGCGCAGGATGATGTCGGGCGACCGCTCGGCCAGCAGGCGGTAGCGGGTCTCGCTCGTGCTGAGCTGGGCTCGCGCCTCGCGCTCCTGGGCGCTGGCGCCCACGAGGTTGCGCTGCATGGTGCGAAAGGCCCGGAAGACGATGAACGGGCTGGCGACCAGGGTCACGACCTGCCAGGGCGTCCCGCGCTGCACGAAGGCCGCGCCGGCGGCCACCTGAACTAGCGCGACCGAGATCAGGGGGGCCGAGAGGTTGGCCACCAGCCGCCGGGGCGCCTGATAGTCGCGCGCCAGGATCCGGAAGATGAGGACGCCGTACAGCGTCACGCCCAGGGTCTGGGCGGCGCTCTTATGAAACAGAACGAGATAGAAGGCGGCGCAGGCGTAGCCGGCGCTGGAGAGCCAGGCGAAGGGGTTGAGTTCGCTCCACCACGCGTCGGCGCGGGTGCCCGGCCACCGCGCGGGCCAGGCCTGTTCGGCGACGGCCAGGGCGATCATCGGGACCAGCCAGGCGAACGGGATCGTCCATCCCGTGAACGGCACGGCGGCCAGGCAGACGATCAGCGCCGAGATCACGCCCGAAGTCGCCAGGCTTCGCATTGTCCGGAGGTCGACTTCGGCGAGAAGCTGGCGTCCGGCCCGCCCCGGGACGTGCGCTTCGCCCGACTCCACTCGACCCGCCGTGGCGAAGGTCATTACGCGTCCCCCTGCAGCTCCTCGACAGCTAGGCAGTAACCTTGAACAATTCGTTCCCCGAGCGGGGGTGACAGCCTCGGCGGGCGCTTCTACTGATCGCCGATAACCTAAACGGGAGGGCGACATGGCGGGCCGACTTGACGGCAAGGTGGCGGTGATCACGGGCGGGGTGTCGGGCATTGGCCTCGGGACCGTCGAACTGTTCGTCGCTGAGGGCGCGAGGGTCGTGGCGGCCGACATCCAGGACGAGAAGGGAGCGATGCTCGAGCAGCGCTTCCCCGGCCAAGTGCGCTACGCCCACTGCGACGTGACCCAGGAGGCCGAGATCGAGGCCGCCGTGAAGCTGGCCGTTGGCGCTTTCGGGGGCCTGGACATCCTCTTCAACAACGCCGGCATCTCGGACTCCATGCGCGAGATCGCCGAACTCGACGCCGATCGCTGGAACTGGATCTTCGAGATCCTGGTGCGCGGCCCGGCCCTTGGCATGAAGCACGCCGCGCCGCTGATGGTCGCCCGCGGCGGCGGCTCCATCATCAACACCGCCTCGATCGCCGGGCTGCAGGCCGGCTTCGGCCCGATCGCCTACTCTACGGCCAAGGCGGGTGTGATCCACATGAGCCGGGTGGCCGCCGCCCAGCTCTCGCCGCAGGGCATCCGCGTCAACGCCATCTGTCCCGGCCTGATCGCCACCTCGATCTTCGGCGCCTCCATGGGCATGCCGCGGGCGGTGGCCGACCAGATGGCGGCCCTCGTGGCGCAGAACGCGGCCAAGGCCCAGCCGGTGAAGAAGCCGGGCCTGCCTGACGACATCGCCCAGGCTGCGCTGTACCTCGCCTCGGACGCCTCGGCCTTCGTCACCGGCACGCACCTGGTGGTCGACGGCGGCATCACCGTCGGCGGCCGGCACAGCTGGGACCAGAGCGGCCCCTCGCCCTTCGCCGAGATCCTGGGCGAGGCCTTGACGCCGCCGCCGGGACAATCGTGAGCAGCGGGGCGTGAGCGGCCGGGCGAACCTGTCGCCCAACGCCCAGGGCGCGCTCTGGATGCTGATGTCGGCCGTCACCTTCGCGGTGATGACCACGCTCATCAAGTTCCTGGGCGCGGACTATCCAGCGGCCCTGCAGACCTTCTATCGGCAGGCCGCCGGCGTGGTGGTGCTGGCCCCGGTGCTGCTGAAGCACCGCAGCGCCGCCTTCGCCACCAGCAAGCCCGGCATCATGATCTTCCGTTCAACGGCGGGGACGCTGGGGATGATCCTGTCGTTCTACGCCTTCCAGGAGATGCCGCTGGCCGACGCCAACGCGCTGTCGTTCACGCGCACGCTCTGGCTGGTGCCGCTGGCGGCGTTCGTGGTGAAGGAGAAGGTGGGCTGGGCGCGGGGCCTGGCCGCCGGCGTCGGCTTCCTCGGCGTGCTGCTGATGATCCGGCCCGGTGCGCAGGGCTCGTTCGCCATGGGGCTGCCGGCCCTGGCCATGCTGGCCTCGGCCCTGCTGTTCGCCTTCACCGTCACCGGCATGAAGGTGCTGACCCGCGACCACAGCCCGACGGTGATCCTGGTCTGGTCGGCGTTCCTGGGCCTCGTCTTCTCGATCCCGGGCGCGATCATGACGTGGCGCGTGCCCGAGCCGAAGGACCTCGTCCTGCTGTGCCTCATGGGCGCGATCGCGACCGCCAACCAGGCCTGCTACATCAAGGGCATGTCGCTGGGCGACGCCGGGGCGATGGCGCCGATCGACTACACGCGGCTGATCTTCACCGCCGCCATCGGCTTCTTCGTGTTCGCGGAGGTCCCCAGCGGCTGGACCATCGCGGGCGCCGCGGTGGTGGTGGCCTCGACCCTGTTCATCACCCTGCGCGAACAACGGCTGGCGCGATCGGCGCGGCTGAGCGCGGCGGCCGACGCCTGAATCAGTCGCGGCGCAGGCGCTCGATGTCGGCCTTGGCGGCGGCCTTGTGGCGGGGCTTAAGGTTCCTGCCGACGACCGCCATCAGCGCCGTGAACACAGCCGCATCGTCGGTGTAGCCGAGGCCGGCGATGAAGTCGGGCACCGCGTCCACCGGCAGGACGAAGTAGGCGAGAGCGGCCAGCATCATGCCCTTGGCCGCCAGCGGGGTGTCGTCGTCCCTGGCGCAGTACCAGACCGACAGGGCCTCCTTGGCGAACGGGACCTTGGCCGCCACGCGCCGGATCTTGGGCCAGAAACCGGCCTCGACCCGCTGCTCGTTGACCTTCATCACAGACGGCACGAGGGCCCGGCTGGGAGAGATCTCCGCCTCTGGATCGAAGGTGACGTCGGGTGACGCTTTTTTGCGGGCGCTCATCAGGCTAAGCCTTCGCCGAATTTTTCATTCGCATCATATGGGAGCGATTGTTCCATGGAACTCAATTCCAACGTCGCGGCGGTGATCACCGGCGGCGCCTCGGGCCTCGGCGAGGCCACCGCGCGCGCCCTGGCCGCCAAGGGCGTCAAGGTCGCCATCTTCGACATGAACGAGCAGAAGGGCGAAGCGGTCGCCAAGGAAATCGGCGGCGTCTTCTGCAAGGTCAACGTGACCTCGGAAGAGGACGTCGACGCCGGCTTCGCCAAGGCCCGTGCGGCCCACGGCCAGGAGCGCATCCTGGTCAACTGCGCCGGCACCGGCAACGCGATCAAGACGGCCAGCCGCGACAAGGCCACGGGCGAGACCAAGCACTTCCCCCTCGACGCCTTCAACTGGATCATCCAGATCAACCTGGTCGGCACCTTCCGCTGCATCGCCAAGTCGGCGAAGGGCATGCTGGACCTGGAGCCGCTGGCCGACGGCGAGCGCGGCGTGGTCATCAACACCGCCTCGGTGGCGGCGGAAGACGGCCAGATCGGCCAGGCGGCCTACTCGGCGTCGAAGGGCGGCGTGGTCGGCATGACCCTGCCGATCGCCCGCGACCTGATGAATGACGGCATCCGCGTGAACACCATCCTGCCGGGCATCTTCAACACCCCGCTGATGAACGCCGCCCCGCCGCAGGTTAAGGAGGCGCTGGCCGCCTCGGTGCCGTTCCCGAAGCGCCTCGGCAACGCCGAGGAGTACGCGAACCTGGCGCTGTGCATGATCCAGACGACCTACTTCAACGGCGAGGACGTGCGCCTCGACGGCGGCATCCGGATGGCGCCGCGCTAAGCGCCGATCCACGGCCGAAAGTTCGGGAGCCTCCGCGCAAGCGGGGGCTCCTTTTCATTTGGGCGGTCGCTCAGCGCCGCCGCCGCCCCCGGCTCGATCCGGTCAGCCCGCCCAGCAGGCCCCGGACCAATTCGCGGCCGACCTGGTTGGCGACGTTGCGGACCAGGGTGTTGGTGAAGATCTCGGTCATGCCCATGCGGCCGCCTCGCGCCGGCGCGGACCGCGGCTCATCCTCGGCGTCCGCCTTGGCGCGGGCGGCGGCGACCTTCGCTTCCTCGGCCTCGGCCTGCGCTGCCGCGACCTGCTTCTGCAGCACCTCGTAGGCCGACTCCCGGTCGAGCTTCTGGTCGTAGAGCCCGCGGACCGGGCTCTGGGCCATCACCGCCGCCCGCTCGGCGGGGGTCAGCGGGCCAAGGCGCGAAACCGGCGGGCGGATCAAGGTCTTCTGGACCATGGTCGGCGCGCCCTTCTCGTCCAGCACCGACACCAGCGCCTCGCCGACGCCCAGGGCCTGGATGGTCTCGGCGGTGTCGAAGGCCGGGTTGGGCCGGAAGCTGTCGGCGGCCGCTTTGAGGCCGCGCTGCTCCACCGGCGTGTAGGCGCGCAGGGCGTGCTGGATCCGATTGCCGAGCTGGCCCAGCACGGTCTCAGGGATGTCGGCCGGGTTCTGGGTGACGAAATAGACCCCGACGCCCTTGGAGCGGATCAGGCGGACCACCTGCTCGACCTTCTCCAGCAGGGCCTTGGGCGCGTCACGGAACAGGAGGTGCGCCTCGTCGAAGAAGAAGGCCAGTCTCGGCTTGTCGGGATCGCCGACCTCGGGCAGCTCCTCGAACAGCTCGCTGAGCAGCCACAGCAGGAAGGTGGCGTAGAGCTTGGGGCTGGCGATCAGCTTGTCGGCCGCAAGGATGCTCACATAGCCGCGCCCGGAGGGATCGGTCCGCATCAGGTCGGCGAGCTGGAGGGCTGGTTCGCCGAACAGGTTTGTCCCGCCCTGCGTCTCCAACACCAGCAGCTTACGCTGGATCGTGGCGATGGTGGCCGGCGAGATGTTGCCGAACCGCGCCGACAGCTCCTTGGCGTTGTCGGAGGCGTAGGTCAAAGCCGCCTGCAGGTCCTTCATGTCGAGGAGCAACAGCCCCTCCTCGTCGGCGGCGCGGAAGACGACCGTCAGAACGCCCTCCTGCACGTCGTTGAGCTCCAGCATCCGCGAGATCAGCAGGGGCCCCATCTCGGAGACCGTGGCCCGCACGGGATGGCCGGCCTCGCCGAACAGGTCCCAGAATACCACCGGCGCGGCGGCGGGATGCAGCTCCAGGTTCATGCCGGCGGCCCGGGCCAGCATCTTCTCGTTGGGAGTTCCAGCCGCGGCGATGCCCGAGAGGTCGCCCTTCACGTCGGCGGCGAAAACCGGCACGCCGGCGTCCGAGAGACTCTGGGCCAGCACCTGCAACGTCACCGTCTTGCCGGTGCCCGTGGCGCCGGCCACGAGGCCGTGGCGGTTGGCGCGATGCAGTAGCAGCGTCTCGGGCTGGCCGGAAAATCCGATCAGGACGGCGTTGTCGGTCATTCTGGATCCCTGCCGATTCACGAACTACGGAAGCAAACAGAAAGCACAGAAGGGGCAAGCCCTCCCAGGCCCCTTTCGCAACGCCATCCGGGCGCTCGGTGTTTTCCCTGGTTTTCGTGGAAGCTGGGGCGTCGCGCTGCGAAAACCCACAATTGTGCGTCGATCCATGCCGGCTTCGAGCACACTGTGGGGCAAAATCACTCCCCAAACGCGGAAAAGCGGGGTACAGCACGCCCGATTTGACGCCGCTGGCGACGACGCCGACAGTCGCCCGCCCGTCCCCAGTGAAAGCGCGCATGCCTGCCACCGCCGCCGATCCGGTTTCGCGAAACGCCCTGGTCATCCTGGCGACGATCGCGGCCGGCGCTGTCCTCTACTGGCTGTCCGACATCCTGACGCCTCTGGCCCTCGCCATGTTCCTGGCGGTGATGATCGACGGCTTCGCCCGGGTGCTGCAGGCCCGACTGCCCGGCGTCTCGCGCCGCGCAGCCGTGCCGCTCGCGATCGTGCTGTCTATGGCGATCTTCGGCGGGGCGGCGATGTTCGTCGCCGACAACGCCACCAGCTTCGCGACCCAGCTCGTGGACTACACGCCGAAGCTCAACGGCGTGATCGCCCGGGTGGCCGGCATGGTCGGCATGGATGTCCCGCCGACGATCACCCAGCTCATCCAGCAGTTCGACCCGGCCAGCCACCTGGGCCAGGTGGCGCGCGGGCTGCAGAGCTTCGCCTCCACGGCCGCTTTCGTGCTGGTCTACCTGGGCTTCATCCTGGCGTCGCGCCGGGGGTGGGAGCGCAAGGCGGTCGGGCTGTTCGGCGCGCGCGAGGAGCGCCAGGAGGCGGTGGCCGCCTTTCTGCGGATCCGCAACGGCGTCGAGCAGTACCTGTGGGTGCAGACCGTCACCGGCCTGATGATCGCCGTGGCCTCGTGGATCGCCATGGCGACCGTCGGCCTCGACAACGCGATGTTCTGGGCGATCCTGATCTTCATCGCCTCGTACATCCCGGTGGTCGGCGGGATCGTCGCGGTGGCGCTGCCGCCGATCTTCGCCATCCTGCAGTTCGACACCTTCTGGCAGGCCATCGTGCTGTTCGGCGTGCTGCAGGCGATCACCATGTTCGTCGGCAACATCATCCAGCCGCGGATGCAGGGCCGCAGCCTGAACATGGATCCGATCGTGCTGCTGCTGGCCCTGGCGTTCTGGAGCGCCGTGTGGGGCCTGCCCGGCGCCTTCCTCTCCACCCCGCTGACCACGGTGATGATGGTCATCCTGGCGCAGTTCGCCGGGACCCGGTGGATCGCCGTCCTGCTGTCCGAGAACGGCGACCCGGGGCCGTCGCGGGACGCCAGCCTCAGCGCCACGCCGGACCAGCCGACCGCGCCGCCTGCCGCAAAACGCCGCTCAAAGAACTTGCGATCTGGGACTTAAACCGTGACTGGCTGCTTCCTATCTAATGTTGGCTGGACGACACAGACGTCCGGCTGGTGCGTCCGTCCCCCAACCCCACGGGCGCAGCGAGCACCCCGAGTTCCGCCGGTCCCCCACGGCGGAGCCAAACGCCGCCGGACACTCTCCTCCGGCGGCGTCCTCGCTTTCGGCCTGCAGGCGTTCAGGGGGGCCATCCGATGACCAAGGCCCCGCGCACCGGCGCCGCCCTGGCCCGCGCATTGGCGGCCGAGCTGAAATCCGACGCCGCCCAGGCCGCCGCGAAGGCCTTCGCCGCTCAGGCCGCGGCCGACGCCCAGCCTGACGAGCTGCCCGAGCTGTCGGGCGCCGACCTCGCCCGCAACCTCGCCGACTTCTGGCGCTACGCCGAACGGCGCCGCGGCCGCACCCCGCAGATCCGCATCGTCGCGGCCGAGGGCGGGGCGCTGGACCGCCTGGAGATCGTGCAGGACGACGCGCCGTTCCTGGTGGACAGCGTGATGGGCGAGATCGCCGACCAGGGCCTCTCGGTCCGCGCCATGTTCCACCCGGTCGTGGAGGTCCCTCGCGACCGCGCCGGCTATCGCGCCGAGGGCGGGACCGCGCGCCGCGAGTCGATGATCGAGGTGATGCTCGAGCCCATCGGCGCCGACCGCGAGACCGCGCTGGTCGAGGGGGTGAAGGACACCCTGGCCGACGTGCGCGCCGCGGTGGACGATTTCCCGGCCATGCTGGCGCTGATGGGCCGGACGGTCGAGGAGCTGGAGGCCTCGGGCAAGGCGCGGCCGGAGGAGATCGAGTTCCTCAAGTGGCTGCACGCTCAGCACTTCGTGTTCCTGGGCGCCCGAGCCTACGAATATCCCCGCCTGAAGAACGGCGAGTACGCGGCCGAGGAGCCGCTGTATCAGCCCACAGACGGCCTGGGCGTGCTGCGCGACCCCGACCGCACCGTCCTCCGCCGCGCCAACGAGCCGGCGGTGCTGATGGGCGCCATGAAAGACCGGATCATCCGCGATCCGGCCCTGACCATCGCCAAGTCCAACGTGAAGAGCCGCGTCCATCGGCGGGGCTACATGGATTACGTCGGGGTGAAGCGCTACGGCGACGACGGCCGGCCGACGGGCGAGGTCCGCTTCGTGGGCCTGTTCACCGCCGAGGCCTATGACCAGCCGGTGGTCACCGTGCCGCTGATCCGCGAGAAGGTGGTCCGGGTCCTGAAGCGCGCAGGCGCCGCGCCGGGCAGCTACAACGAGAAGCGCCTCAAGAACATCGTCGAGAACCACCCGCGCGACGAACTCTTCCAGATCTCCGAGGACGAACTGCTGGGCATCGCCCTGGGCGTGCTGCACCTGTCGGACAGGCCGCGCGTGCGGGTCTTTGAGCGCAAGGACCCCTTCGACCGCTTCGCCTCGGTGCTGCTGTTCGTGCCGCGCGACCGCTATGATTCCGACCTGCGCAAGAAGGCCGGCGACATCCTGACGGCCGCCTACGGCGGGCGCCTGTCGGCCTACTACCCGAGCTTCAACGACACGCCGCTCGCGCGGGTGCACTTCATCATCGGCTTCACGCCGGGCAAGCACCTGACGCCCGACCTGCGCAAGGTCGAGGCCGAGATCGCGGAGGCCGCCCGCACCTGGGAGGACCGCTTCGACGCCGCCGTGCGCGCGGGCGCGGCCGACCCCGAGACCGTCGGCGAGACGGTGGGGCGCTACCGCGAGGCGTTCCCCGCCGGCTACCGCGACCGCTTCGACGCCGCCGAGGCGCTGGAGGACGTGGCCGTCATCGAGGGCTTCGACGCCGGCAAGGCGATCTGCGCCCGCGCCTATCGCAAGGCTACGGACGGGCCGCTGGAGTTCCGCTTCAAGCTGTACCGACGCGGCGAGCCCGCGCCGTTGGCCGACGTGCTGCCGATCCTGGAGAACATGGGCCTCAAGGCCATGGCCGAGGCGGGATTCCGCGTGACGCCCGAGGGTCGCGATCCGGTCTGGGTCCACGACTTCGAGATCCAGGACCCGCGCGGCGCGAACCTGGTGTTCGCCGAAGTGAAGGACGCCTTCGAGGACGCGGTGGTCGCGGTCTGGACCGGCCGCACCGAGAACGATGGCTTCAACCGGCTGGTGCTGGAGCTGTCGATCCCCTGGCGCGAGGCGGCGCTGGTCCGCGCTCTGGCGCGGTACCGTCAGCAGTCGGGCCTGGACCCGTCGCAGCGGGTGCAGGAACAGGCGCTGACGAACCACCCGGGCGTGACCCGGCTGATCCTCGACCTGTTCCGGATCAAGTTCGACCCGGCGATCAACGCCGATGTCGAGGCCCGTAAGGCGCAGGCGGCCGCCGTGATGGCCGAGATTGTCGAGGCGCTGCAGGCGGTGGAGAGCCTGGACGACGACCGCGTGCTGCGCCGCCTGGCGCTGCTGGTCGGGGCGATCCAGCGGACCAACTTCTACCAGCGCACGCCCGACGGGGCCGAGAAGCCCTACATCTCGTTCAAGGTGGCCAGCGGCGAACTGGCCGACCTGCCGGCGCCCAAGCCCCACCGCGAGATCTTCGTCTGGTCGGTGCAGGTGGAGGGCGTGCACCTGCGCTTCGGCCCGGTGGCGCGGGGCGGCCTGCGCTGGTCGGATCGTCGCGACGACTTCCGCACCGAGGTGCTGGGCCTGGTGAAGGCCCAGCAGGTGAAGAACGCGGTCATCGTACCGGTGGGCTCCAAGGGCGGCTTCTATCCGAAGCAGCTTCCCAAGGGCTCGCCCGAAGCGGTCCGGACCGAGGCGATCGCGGCCTACAAGACCTTCCTGTTCGGCCTGCTGGACCTGACCGACAACCTCGACGCCCGGGGCAAGGTGATCCGGCCCGACGGCGTGATCGCGCACGACGGCGACGATCCCTACCTGGTGGTCGCGGCCGACAAGGGCACCGCCACCTTTTCGGACATCGCCAACGGCGTGGCCGAGTCCTACGGATTCTGGCTGGGCGACGCCTTCGCCTCCGGCGGCTCGGCCGGCTACGACCACAAGGTCATGGGCATCACTGCCCGTGGCGCGTGGGAGGCGGTGAAGCGCCACTTCCGGGAGCTGGGCAAGGACATCCAGTCCGAGCCCTTCACCGTCGTCGGCTGCGGCGACATGTCGGGCGACGTGTTCGGCAACGGCATGCTGCTGTCGCGGCAAATCCGGCTGCAGGCCGCCTTCGACCACCGCCACATCTTCCTCGATCCCGACCCGGACCCGGCGACGAGCTACGCCGAGCGCGAGCGCATGTTCGCCCTGCCGCGCTCGTCGTGGGACGACTATGACAAGAAGAAGATCAGCAAGGGCGGCGGGGTCTTCGCCCGCAGCCTGAAGTCGATCCCGCTGACGCCCGAGGTCCGCCGCTTCCTGGGGACCGAGGCCGAGAGCCTGTCGCCGACCGAGGTGATCAACCTCATCCTCAAGGCGCCGGCCGAGCTGCTCTACCTCGGCGGCATCGGCACCTATGTGAAGGCCAAGGCCGAGACTCACGCCGACGCCGGCGACAAGGCCAACGACGCGGTGCGCGTCAACGGCGCCGACCTGCGCGTGAAGGTGGTCGGCGAGGGCGCCAACCTGGGCCTGACCCAGGCCGGCCGCATCGAGTTCGCGCAAGGGGGCGGTCGGGTGAACACCGACGCCATCGACAATTCCGCGGGCGTCGACTCCTCGGACCACGAGGTGAACATCAAGATCGCCTCGGGGATGCTGGAGCGGCAGGGCGAGCTGACCCGCAAGAAGCGCGACACCATCCTGCGCTCGATGGTGGATGAGGTGGCGGCCCATGTGCTGGCCCACAACTACGACCAGACCCTGGCGCTCTCGCTGCTGGAGATGGACTCGGCCGGCGAGCTGGAGCCGCACGCGCGGTTCATGAGCGACCTGGAGCACAAGGGCCGGTTGGACCGGGCCGTCGAAGGCCTGCCCGACGCCCTGGCGATCTCGGAGCGGTTGGCCGCCGGCCGCGGCCTCACCCGGCCCGAGCTGGCCGTGCTGCTGGCCTACGGCAAGCTGGAGCTGAAGCGCGAGATCGTCGGCAGCGAGGCGCCCGACGACCCGTTCTTCGAACAACGGCTGGAGACCTACTTCCCCAAGCCGATCCGCAAGCCGTGGGCGGAGTCCATCAAGGCCCATCGGCTGCGGCGGGAGATCATCGCCACGGTGATCGCCAACGACATGATCAACCGCTGCGGGCCCAGCTTCCCGGGCCGCGCCATGGCCTCGGCGGGCTGCGATGTGGTGGCCCTGACGGCCGGTTACGAGGCGGCCAAGCAGGCGCTGGATTTCGAGACCCTGTGGTCCGAGGTCGAGGCGCTGGACCTGAAGATCCCGGCCAGCGCCCAGATGCAGCTGTTCCGCCGTCTGGTGGGCGCGCTGCGAGGCGCGACCTTCTGGCTGGCCCGCCGGGCCGGCCGCGAGGGGCTGTCGGTGGACGAGCTGGCGGACCGCTATGCGCCGGGCTTCAAGAGCCTGCGCCGGCTGCTGCCGGATATCCTGTCGCCGAACGAGCGCAGCTATGTGCAGGCGGGCGTCGACAAGCTGGTCCAAGCCGGCGCGCCTGAAGAGCGGGCCTGGACCGTGGGCGTGCTGAGCCCGCTGACCAACGCCGCCGACCTGGTGGATCTGGCCGAGGCGTCCAGCTGGCCGCTGCCTAACGTGGCGCGGCTCTACTACGCGACCGGCGCGGCCTTCGCCTTCGACCGTCTGCGGGCGGCGGCCGGCGAGTTCCGGGCCGGCGACATCTTCGAACGGACGGCCCTGCGCCGCCTTATCGAGGATCTGGTCGCCGAGCAGGCGCAGCTCACCCGCGCGATCATGACCTTCGCGGGCGGGTCGCAGGCGGGGGACGACCCCGCCTCGGCCAAGGCGGCGGTCTCGGCCTGGGCGGCGCTGCGGCCCGATCAGGCGCGCGCCGCCACCCGCACGGTGGAGGAGATCGAGCATGGCGGCGGGACCTGGACCTTCGCCAAGCTGACCATCGCCAACGCCGCCCTGCGCGAACTGGCCGCCGAGGCCGCCAGCGGTCGCAAGCGGCGCGCCTAGGTCCCCAGCCGGAACGGCACCGTGCGGCGCTCGTGCTGCGGCACGCGCAGCCGCCGGTCCACCGGCGGGAAGGCGCGCTGGGCGCAGTCGTCGCGCTCGCAGATGCGGCACGAGACGCCGATGGGCGAGGCAGGACCCTTGAGGTCCAGGCCCTGGGAATAGACCAGCTCGTGGGCGTGCTCGATCTCGCAGCCGAAGCCGAGCACGTACCGCCGGTCCGGGGCGAGGTAGGACTCCGAGCGCTTCACCACCGCTCGCGCCACACAGAGGTAGCGCACGCCATCGGGCATGGCCGCGATCTGCACCAAGAAGCGGTCGGGCGAGGCGACGGCGTCGTGGACGTTCCACAGCGGGCAGGCGCCGCCGAACCGGGCGAAGCGGAAACGGGTGGCGCTGTGCCGTTTGGTGATATTGCCCGCGTAGTCCAGCCGCACGAAGTAGAACGGCACGCCCCGGTGGCCAGGGCGCTGGAGCGTCGAGAGTCGGTGACAGACCTGCTCCAGGCTGACCCCGAAGTGGGCGGCGAGCTGTTCCACGTCGTGTCGGCGCGCCTTGGCCTCGGCGGCGAAGCGGCGGTAGGGCATCAGGAGGGCGCCGGCGGCGAAGTTGCCCAGCCCCACGCGGCACACGTCCACCGCCTCGGGACTCTTGAAGCGGGCCTCCGCAAGTTCGTCCTCGATGACGTCCGACAGGTTCGCCACAGCCAGGTGGAAGGCCATCTGGAACGCGCGGGTCGCGGCGGGCTGGGACGAGTTGAGCCAGAGTTCGTGCGCCGTGGGGTCGTAGCGGCGCATGACGTCGTCCATGGGCGCGTAGCGGACGCGCACGCCGAGCCGCTCGCGCAGGTACATCTCCAGCAGCATGTCGGCCGAAGCGGGGGCGTCGAGGCCGATCTCCTGCGCCAGCTCCTCGGCCGCGCGGTCCAGGCTGTCGATGTAGTTGTCCTTGAAGTGGAAGAAGTCGCGGACTTCCTCGTAGGGCAGCAGCGAGGAGGCGGCGGTGGCCTCGTCCAGCGCGACGGCCTCCTCGGTCAGCTTCAGCCGCTCGCCCAGGCGGTGGTTGGCGCGGTGC
>JBKOYY010000127.1:0-3010 GCA_046725615.1 Pseudomonadota bacterium | reverse complement strand
GCTCCCGTAGCGGCGGCGCCGGCTCGCGCCAGCGGCGAAGAGGTGAAGTCCCCCATGGTGGGCACCATCTACCTGCAGCCCAACCCCGGCGCGCCCGCCTTCGTGAAGGTCGGCGACACCGTCGAGGCCGGCCAGACGATGTTCATCGTCGAGGCGATGAAGACCATGAACCCGATCCCCGCCCCGCGCGGCGGCAAGATCGTCCAGATCCTGGTCGAGGACGCCCAGCCGGTGGAGTTCGGCGAGCCGCTCGCCATCATCGAGTAGGCAGATGTTCGACAAGATCCTGATCGCCAACCGGGGCGAGATTGCACTGCGCGTCCACCGGGCGTGCAAGGAGATGGGAATCTCCACCGTGGCCGTGCACTCCGAGGCCGACGCCAGCGCCATGTGGGTGCGGCTCGCCGACGAGTCGGTGTGCATCGGGCCCGCCCCCGCGGCCAAGAGCTACCTGCACATCCCGGCGATCATCGCGGCCTGCGAGATCACCGGCGCCCAGGCGGTGCACCCCGGCTACGGCTTCCTCTCCGAGAACGCCCGTTTCGCGGAGATCGTCACGGCCCACGGCTTCACCTTCATCGGCCCCAAGGCCGAGCACATCCGGCTGATGGGCGACAAGATCACCGCCAAGCAGGCGGTTAAGGAGGCGGGCATCCCCGTGGTGCCAGGCTCTGACGGCGCCATCACCACCGAGGAAGAAGCCATCGCCGCGGCGAAGGACATCGGCTTCCCGGTGCTCATCAAAGCAGCCGCCGGGGGCGGCGGGCGCGGCATGAAGGTCGCCAAGACCGAGGACGACCTGCTCGAGGCCGCCCAGACCGCCCGCGCCGAGGCCAAGGCGGCATTCGGCGACGACGCGGTCTACATGGAGCGCTACCTCCAGACCCCCCGCCACATCGAGCTGCAGGTCGTGGCCGACAGCCACGGCAACGTGGTCCACCTGGGCGAGCGCGACTGTTCGCTCCAGCGCCGGCACCAGAAGGTGCTGGAAGAGGCGCCCTCCCCGGTCATCGACGCCGCCGCGCGCGCCAAGATCGGCAAGGTGGTGGTCGATGCGGTCCGCGCCATCGGCTACCTGGGCGTCGGCACCATCGAGTTCCTGTACGAGAACGGCGAGTTCTTCTTCATCGAGATGAACACCCGCCTGCAGGTGGAGCATCCGGTCACCGAGGCGATCACCGGCATCGACCTGGTGCGCGAACAGATCCGCATCGCCGCCGGCCTGCCGCTGTCGTTCAAGCAGTCGGACGTGGTCTTCGAGGGCCACGCCATCGAGTGCCGGATCAACGCCGAGAACCCGAAGACCTTCGCCCCCTCGCCGGGCCTGGTCACCGACTTCCACGCCCCCGGCGGCCTTGGCGTTCGCATGGATAGCGCCCTCTACGCCGGCTATTCGATCCCGCCCTACTACGACAGCCTGATCGGCAAGCTGATCGTTCACGGCCGCGACCGCGAGGAGTGCATCGCGCGCCTCAACCGCTGCCTCGGCGAGATCGTGGTCGGCGGGATCGACACAAACATCACGCTCTTCCAGGACCTGCTCCAGCAGGGCGACATCCTGAAGGGCGACTACAACATCCACTGGCTGGAGCGGTGGATGGCGAGCCAGGCGAGCTGAGCCGCAGGCGGAACCGCTTCTGCGGGCGCGGCCGGATGCGCTAAACCTGCGACATGCACGGCTTCGACGCGCGCGACCTCTTGGACTGCTACGCTCGCGGCGTGTTCCCGATGGCGGACGCGCGGGAAGACGCCAGCGTCTTCCTGATCGACCCGGAGCGGCGCGGGGTGATCCCGCTGGACCGGTTCCACGTCTCGCGGCGGCTCGCCCGTACGGTCCGCAGCGAGCCGTTCGAGATCCGCGTCGACACCGCCTTTCATGACGTGGTTCTGGCCTGTGCGGCGTCGGCGCCAGGGCGGGTCGAGACCTGGATCAACCGGCCGATCGAGCGCCTGTACGTTCGGCTGCACGAGCTGGGCCACGCCCACAGTGTCGAATGCTGGCAGGACGGCGAGCTGGTGGGCGGGCTCTACGGCGTATCGCTGCGGGCGGCGTTCTTCGGCGAGAGCATGTTCTCCCGCCGGCGCGACGCCTCGAAGGTAGCGCTGGTGCACTTGGTCGCGCGGCTCATCGCCGGCGGCTACCGGCTGCTGGACGCTCAGTTCATCACCGAACACCTGACGCAGTTCGGCGCCGAGGAGATCGTGCGCGCCGAGTACCATCGGCGGCTCGCCCACGCCCTGAAAGCGGAGGGTGACTTCTACAGGTTGGGCGGCGTGGGTTCGGCCGGCGACGCCTTGGGCGCGGGCACGGACGCAGCGGCCTTGTCAGGCGGCGGTGCGGCTTCCGGGGCCTTGGTTTCGGGGGTCTTGGCTGGCGGCAGGTCCAGCACCTTGGGCGCCTCTTCGGCGGGCGGCTTGGCCGCCGGAGCGCGCGGAACCGCCGAGGCGACGCTGGGCGACGGCGCGCTGGCCCTGCAGCTGATCACCCAGGCGTCATAGGAGGCGTGCTCCAGCGGGTTCAAGCCCGGGGACGACGCGAACATCCAGCCCTTGAACGCCTGCTTGGGCGCCGGAGTCGGCCGCCCCGGCTGCGGGCGCGGCTGAGAATCGACGGTCAGGTAGGCGATGGAATCGTCGATCGCCTCGTCCGGGGCCGATCGCTCGCAGGCCCGCACCGTGAACACCAGGCCTTTCCAGCGCACGGGACGGCCAACGGCCGCCTCGAACCGCAGCGTCTCGGCGGTCACCTTGTCGAGCGCCTGGAGCACGGCGACGTCATAGCGGGCGCGGCGGATCGGCGCGGCGGCCGGCTTCTCGGCTACCTGTTCCTTGGGCGCCGCGGCGGGCGCCACCTCGTCGGCCTTCACGAGCGGCGCGCCAGCAGGCGCGGGCGCGGCGATGGCGGCCGGCGGAGCCTCTTCCGGCGGCGCGCCGGGGATCGGGGCCTGGGGCGGCGCTTCGGGCGTCGGCGCCGCAGGCGCGGTCGGCTGGGCCGACACCATGCCGGCGA
>JBKOYY010000195.1:0-39212 GCA_046725615.1 Pseudomonadota bacterium | reverse complement strand
GCCTGTGCCTAAGCTGTATGGCTGTTATTGGGTGGGCGAGCGTCCAAAACCCGACATTGGGACATCACGTCGGAGAGTGACGCGGCGGCCAAGCGGGACTTGCCTGTAGAACAGCCTGCACATGGCCCGACCCGTTACGCCCCCAAGGTACGCCCTGCAAATGACTTGCAATCTCGCTGCAATTCAGATCAATGCGCCTGCAACTTAATCGCAACTGGGGGCCCTATTGCGTTCGCAGCTTTTCCTCGCCGTCTCCGGTCTCGCCCTGGCGCTTGGCGCCTCCGCCCGTGCCGACGAAGGGGCCCCGCTTTCGGAACTGGTGGTGATCGGCGCCGCGCCATCGGCGGAGATTCCCGGCGCAGCCACCGTCGTGCCAGCCGCCGAGTTCGAGCGTTCGCAACCGCTGAGCATCAATGACGTGCTGCGGCGAGTCCCCGGCCTCTATATCCGCTCGGAGGAAGGGCTGGGCCTGCGGCCCAACATCGGCTTTCGCGGCCTCAACCCCACCCGCTCGACCGAAGTGCTGCTGCTCGAGGACGGCGTCCCCCTCACCTATGCGCCCTATGGGGACAACGCGACCTACTATCATCCGCCGCTGGAGCGCTTCAGCAGCGTGGAGGTGCTGAAGGGTTCGGGCCAGATCATCTACGGCCCGCATACGGTCGGCGGCGTCATCAACTATGTCACCCCCCGCCCGCCCGCCGACTCCTCCGGCCGCCTGATCGTGCGCGTTGGCGACAACAAGACCCGTGAGGTGGTGCTGCAAGGCGGCGACACCTTCGGCCGGCTCGGCTTGTTCGGAGGCTTCGCCGCCAGCCGCAGCGCGGGCGTGCGCAAGAACCAGGACCTGAACTACGCCGACCTGTTCCTGAAGGGCGTGCTCAGCCTCACCGAGACCCAGGAGTTGACCCTCAAGCTCAGCGGCTACCACGAGGACAGCAAGGTCAGCTATTCGGGCCTCACCCAGGCCGAGTACCTGGCCGATCCGCGCGGAAATCCGTTCCGGAACGACGCCTTCACCCTCTGGCGCTACGGCGCGACCCTGTCCCACGGCTGGCAGATCGCGCCGAAGGTCCAGCTGACCACGGCGCTCTATGTCGCGACCTTCGAGCGGGACTGGTGGCGCCAGTCATCCAACTCGACCCAGCGGCCGGCGGACTCCAGCGACCCGGCCTGCGGCGGCATGGCCAATGTCGACACCACCTGCGGCAACGAGGGGCGCCTTAGGCAGTACTACATGTTCGGCGCCGAGACCCGCCTGACCGCCGGCTGGTCCGCCGGCGGGATCGGCGGAACCCTGACAGCAGGCGTTCGCGCCCACGCCGAGAACCAGGAGCGCTTCCAGCTCAACGGCGACCGCCCGACCTCGCGCTCGGCGGGGACCTCGGTGAATGCGGGCCTGCGCGAGCACAATGTCCGGGAGGCGCGGGCCCTTTCCGGCTTCGTACAGAACACCTTCGATTTCGGCGCCCTGGCCGTCACCCCCGGCGTCCGCTTCGAGCAGATCGACTATTCGCGGTCCAACAAGATGGCCCGCCAGCGCGGCGAGCAGGATCTGAGCGAGTGGATCCCCGGTCTCGGCGTCTCCTGGTCGCCCGATCCGCGCTGGACGCTGTTCGCCGGGGTGCACCGCGGCTTCTCGCCGCCGCGGGTCGAGGACGTGGTCACCAACACGGGCGGCTCGGTGGAGCTGGAGGCCGAGCGCAGCATCAACTGGGAACTGGGCGCACGCGTCGAGCCGGTCCCGGGCGTGCGCGGCGAGCTGACCGCCTTCCGCATGGATTTCGACAATCAGATCATCCCGGCCTCGGTCGCCGGCGGCGTGGGCAGCACCGTGACCAGCGCCGGCGAGACCCGTCACCAGGGGATCGAGGGCGCGGCGAGCTTCTCGTCCAAGGCCGCCATGGGCACGCAGATCGACTTCTACGCCGAGGGGACCTTCACCTGGGTGGAGACGGCCGAGTTCCGCGGCCGGCGGTTCTCCAGCATCACCGGCTTCACCAACGTGCCGGTCGGCGGCAACCGCCTGCCCTATGCGCCCAAGTGGGTCGGCCGCATGGCGTTCGGCTTCGACACCGGTCAGGTCCAGGCCGAGATCGAGGGCGTCTATACCGGCGCCATGTTCGCCGACGACCTCAACACGATCGCGCCCTCGGCCGACGGCCAGCGGGGCCGGATCGACGACGCCTGGCAATTGAACCTCGCGGCCGCCTGGCGCGTGCCGAACACCCCGGTCAAGCTGACCGCTGCGGTCCGAAACCTGGCCGACAAGACCTTCATCGTCGACCGGGCGCGGGGCGTGCTCGTCAACGAGCCGCGCACCTTCATCGCCGGGCTGGAGCTGGCGTTCTGATTGTGAATACCCGCGCAAACCCTTGTTTCGGCGTCTGAACGCAATACGGGGGCGGCGCTGGAGCGTCCGATCGTGCGTTTTCGGCGTGCTCGATCTGCACCCGATTTGGATCCTGACGTGACAGTGTGGCCCGCAGATTCACATCGCGCGACTCATGTCCGCCAGCGTGCGGTCTCGAAGATCCATCGAATAGGTCGGGGCATCGCTGCCTGCCTCCCGTCCTAGCAGGAAGCTTGGATCAGACTTCGGCTGATTTGGAAATCCAACGATTCGCATAACTCAACCCGCTATAGCGCCGCATGTCAGTCGCATTCAGGCGAATACTGACGCGCCCCGCCTGGAGCGCGTGGAAATCGGCTCTCAAACTCTACTTCTAGGTCGCGACTGTTTGCTGGGCGACCGCCTGAAGATGCTTCTCCGATAAGCTTCGGCCCCGTACAGCGAAAGCGCGAAGAGGCTCACTCCAGTTATGACGCTGAGAATCTGCCAACCGAGGCCGCCCACCTTGGATGCGTGGATCGGCCATGCCGCCGCATAAACCTGGGCGCGCAGTGGCGATTTCAGGGGATCTTCCACCGCGAGCACCTCGCTGGTCGCGGGATCGATGTAGACGATGGTTCTGCCGTTGGCGTGCCATTCCTGCGGCTGGCGCAGCCTGATCGTCGCCGGCGCCTTCGGCTTGTCCGGTAGGGTGGCGATCCTCAGCTGCGCGGAAGGGAACCGGGCTTGCGCCGCGGCGAGCGCCCTCTCCCAGTCGACCGCGCCTGCGCCGGACTCTGGAACCTGCGCCTTGGGCAACCGGAGAACGGCGATTGTCCAGTCGCCGAGCGCGAGTGAAGTCCCCGTCAAAACCAGCACCACCACAAGAGGCGCGCTGAGGACGCCGAGGTCGCGGTGCGCCGCCAGCCACCCGGCCCTGCCGCTACGGTTCGGGAAGACGCGAGCCTGGAAGCTTCGCGCCGCCGGCAGCCACACTATGAGCCCTGTGATTACCATGGCCAAGGTGGCTAGTCCCACCACCCCGACCACTCTCGTGCCCGTCTCTCCCGAAAGGTAATGATGGTGCAGGTCGAAAAGGAAATCGACAACCCGGCCGTTCTTGGCCCACTCGCTCACGAGCGTGGGCTCGCGGAAGCCGAGATAGGCTGAGCGGCCGTTTGCGAACGTCACGTGGTGGACGCCAAGCTCTTCGTTCGCGAACATCACCCGGCGAACTTCGCCCAGGCCCATCGCCGTCCGCATCGTCGCCGCAGCTTCGGGCGCCGTCGGCTCAGCCAGCACTCGGGCTTCCGGCACCGTGGCCCTGATCCACTGCGGCTTGAACACCAGGACCGAGCCACTGAGCACGATCGGCGCCAGAAGGATGCAGAGGATCAGCCCGCACCAGGCATGCGCCTTACGCAGCAAGCTCATCGGGTATGCATCTGTACTGCTGGGCGCCGACTGGCATCAGAAGTCCTTCTGCCAGCGGAGCGTTATCGCGCGCCCGCGGCCTGCCACGTAGTCGGTGTTCGTGACGAAGGTGGCCGTTTGCGAGAAGTAGGTCATGTAGAATTCGTCGAGCAGGTTCGATACCGCCAGGGTGAGGCGGCCAGCGTCACCTGCATCAAAGGTGGCGATGGCGTCCACTAGGACGTAGCCGTCGAAATCGTGCTGCGGCAGGCCGCCATCGAACTGGCGGTCCATCAGATAGGAGGCCTGCAAGCGACCCGTAAGGCGGTCACTCAAAGGCGCCTGGACGTAGGCGTTCAGTCGGTCGGGCGCGATGTTGCGGCCGTCAAGGTCCCTGTCGGTGCGGCCATCGCCATTGCTGTCGTAGCGTCCCTTGAGCATCGCATAAGCCGCGCCGACCTTCGCGCCGGTCGGCCAGCTGTAGCTCCCTGCGATCTCCAAGCCTTCGATGCGCGTCTTCTCCCGCGTGACGACCCCGGCGCCGCCGATCACCTGGATCCGCGATCCCAGCTTCGAAGCGGACCAGAAATAGCTCGCAGCGAGATCGAGCCCGCCGGCCCGGTACTTGGCCCCGACCTCGATATTGTCGGCGATCACGGGCTGTAGATCGACCAGTTGCCCGACGGACTGCCCCGGCGTGCGGACCGCCCTGAGGATCAGGCCGGCATCCGGCATGGTGAAGCCCTGCGCGTACGAGGTGAAGACCGAGAGGCCATCTCGGGGCTCCACCACCAGGCCTGCATTGGCCAGGACCTTGTCGAACTTGGGCGAGCCGCCGCGAACGAAGGTCCGATTCGCACTGGCGATGGTCGTGAAGTCCGGGACTTTGAGGGTGGCGTTCTCGTAGCGGAGCCCCCCAGAGAGGCGGACGCGATCCGCAAGCAGCTTCTGCTCAAGCTGCACGAAGGGCGCCCAGCCGCGGTAGATCATCTGCGGCACCCAAAGGCGGCCGGTCTGGGCCAGTTCCTGCTGGGTGCTGTCCCGAAGGAGGTCGGCGCCCGCGATGAATTGCAGTCCGGTCCAGAAGGGGTCTTCACGCACGAAGGTGAGCTTCGCGCCGTACTTCTCGGATTGGAGGGCCGATTGATCCGACAGCGTGCCCGTCGGCGCGATCAGCGGATCCTGGAAGACCGGAAGGGCTCCGCCGCCGTAGAGGGCGTAGAAGTCGTAGTAGAAGCCCTGAACCGTCAGCGCCCCGCCGAGCACATCGCCATGCCGGTAGGTGAGCGCAAGGTTGACGGCCTCGTTCCGCGGCGGATTGCTGACCGGCGTTCCCTTTCTGGAGGTGGCGGGGACGCCCGCGGCGATGTCGCCGGGCACGCCGACGTAATCTCCGTCTCCGGCTTGGTCGAACACGTTCGCGGTAAACTCGAGCCGCTGGTGGGCCGCGAGATCGACGCCGAGCTTAGAGAAGAGGCTCCACGCCCGCGTGTCCATGATGTCGCCTTGGGTGGTGTCGACGCCCACCGGGCGGTCGCGGCCATCATAGTAGAGGTCGTTCTGCTCGTAGGCGCCGCCGACCACGAAATCGTAGCGCCCCAACTTCCGGGCAGAGATCAGCGACGTCTTGTAATGCAGGCCGTTCGCCTCGAGGTCGTCGGTGGTCAGCTCGGCCGTGAGCCGGTTCAACCACGCACCGGACTTCGGCGGAGCGATGGTCACATAGTTGATGACCCCGCCGGTCGCGCCGACTCCCTGGATGGCGTTGGCGCCATAGATCACCTCGATCCGGTCTACGAAGGCGGGATCGATCGTAAAGCCGCTGCGCTTTCCGTCGCGAAGCGGCGTGGATTGCGGGATGCCGTCGACCAGGTAGAGCGGCGTGCGTCCGCGGAGCGACTCGCCCGTGCTCGTCATCTTCTGACGGCCCGGCGCGAAACTCGGGATGGAGAAGCTCAGGCTGTCGAGCAGGCTGGGGCTGACGGCCAGCTGAGTCTGCAAGGCTTCACGATCAATGACCCTGACCGTGCTCGGGATCGCCGTGATCGGGGTGGGCGCGCGCGTGGCGGTGACCACCACTTCGTCCAGCCCCGCTGCGTCGATCGCCTCGGCGGCCGTCGCGTGAAGCGGCGCGAACCCCGCAGTCAGCAGGAAACTCAGCTGAAGCGCTGAAACCTTGGGCATACGACCCTCCCCCATTTGAGGTGGCGTTGATATGCGCACGTTTCTGCGAATGCAAGTCGTTCGCAATCATGTCGGTGGCGGGTGCGCACTCTTCGGGCATCCGGGCTGGCCCGAGGACGCGGGCAGCACGCCCAAGGCCCTCCGCTACTTGGGTCAGGGACCGCGACACGGCCGCCGCCGAAAGCAAGTTCCGAGAGATCCTCCCGCTCCCAGCCCGTTACAGGTTCTCGTGGCCAGCTCAAGCTGCAGCCAGCGTCGCCGCGTCCGACGCCACGTCCACGAGCGCCCAGCCATAGGCGCCGAGCGCCGGAAGCGCCGTCGTGGCGATGCCGAAAGCCCGTCCGCCGGCGCCGCGCGGGTAGCCGCGCAGGAAGGTCGCGCGCCCGAGGCTGAACAGGACGACGGTCCCGACGACGTAGGCGAGCGCCGCCTCGCCCTCCACCGTGGCGAGGGCGAGAATCCCGATCGTGGCTATGAACGCCTGTTCGAGGGTGTTCTGCAGGAAGGCCCTGGGCACGGCCAGGCGGGCGCTCGGCCGGCTGTAGGCCGAACCGGCGTTGTCCGCGGCGGACCTGAACCGCACCTTCGCCACCATCCGCACGCCTAGCACGACCCACAGGCGATCACGAGGTCGGCCCTCAGCGCAAAGGCGAGGCGCTCCGCGAGGGGCTCTGGAAAAGTGAAGATTCCGGGGAGTCCCAGGCTGGCGAGCGCGAGGGTCGGTCCGCAGACAGCGAAGGCCAGGAACGATCGCCGAAGAACGGCCCGTTGCTCCTTCGGGAGATCAACATGCGGCGGGGTGAGCGACTGGGTCACCGGGATGGCCTCCTCCGGCGGGTCCAGAGCCGGTAGGTGTCCCCGAAGATCTCCGGGTGCTCGAGCTCGTGGCGGTGCAGGTTCTGAAGATCACGCAGCGCGCCGGAGCGGGCGTTCTGCGCCAGATAACGCGTCCGGTCGGCGGCATGGCCGAATTGCACGCCCAGGAACTCTAGGCCGGCTGTGCTCATCATCTCGCCGATCTGCGGCAGGGTGAAGCGGTGCTCGTTCACGTGGAACAGGAGGTCGCGACAGTCCGAAAGGGTCCAGAAGTCCGATGCCGGGCTCATCACGCCGTCCAAGGCAGAGGGCGTTCCGTCGAGCATCAGCGAGCGGCGCAAAGCCCGTATGCCGTCCGGATCGTCTCGGTAACCAGCGCGCGCGATGTGGGCGCGCGCCTCGACGACCGCATGTCGGCCGATCTCGCTGTAGAGGCCGACGAAGAGAAGGCCGTTCGGCCTCAGGAGTCCGGCTAGGATTTGAAGTCCCTGCGCCGGATCGGCCATGTGATGCAGCACGCCGAAGCTGTCGATCAGGTCAAACCGTTCCTCCAGCGTCGGCAGGTCCAGGATGTCGGCCTGCAGGTGTTCCACCTCGGCGAGCCCGTAAGCGCGGGCCTTACGCATGGCGTAGCCAAGACTCGCTGCGCTGAGGTCGATCGCCAGGATCGAGGCGCCGCGGTAGGTGGCCGCCACGCGCAGGGTTTCGAGGCCCGTGCCGCAGCCGGCGATCAGCACGCGGGGGTGGTCAAGATCGGGGATCTCGCTGGCCGGCAAGTCAGGTAAGGCGCTCTGGATCGCCCTTCGGAAGGGCAGCGGCTCGCCGACGCTGCAGCGGGTCCAGCGCGGGTAAGGGTTCTGCTCGTACTGTTCCTGGACGGTGCGCGAGATGGCGTCGGTGGGCGGTTTGAGAACCTGCAGCTGCGCGCGCAGTTCGGCTTCCTCCGCCGGCTCGCTGAGCTGCTCGCGAAGGAGGTCGGCGAGCGCCGGCAGGGCGGCGGTCTGGAGACGCGCAGCGAGCGGCGTCGTGGCGAGCGGGCGATAGGCGGCGACGATCGCGATCTTGGTGAGATCGCCGCCCTGCTCTCCGATGTCGTCACGATCGAGGGCCGTGATCAGATTGGCCACACGGGCCTGCTCGTCCGACGCGGCGAACAGGACGTATTCATTGAGGAACGCCTGCCGGGCCAGCGCGATCGCGATGCCGAGCTCTTCGTCAAGGCGTTCGGCCGGCCCGTCCGTCAGGTCCAGAAGGTCGGCCCGCAGCTGGACGAGCGTCAGTTCAATGGCCACGTCGGGCACCGGGGCGGCGGCGAGCAAGGTTTGAAACAGCGGATCCTGGATCAGCCGTGAGGCGGTCGCCGCCTCGCGCTCCAACGTCTGTGCGAGCTCGCCGGGGGCCCGGGCGATCGTTTTCAGGAGCCGATCGATCTCCGGCTCCTGCCGCAACTCCGCGATGGCCGCGGTCGCCAGGTTGCGGGGATTGACGTCGGGCCGGTCGAACAGCTGCAGCAGGATGTTTCGGAAGCCCGGCGTCGCGGGCGCCACGCGTGTGTGTCGGAGCGCGCCGGCCAGTCGCCGCCAGGCCTCGGCATCCCCGGGCGCGGCCTCCACGGCTCGGGCGAGAAGACCCAGCCCCTCCGGTCCCTGACCGAGTTGCAGCCGCGCCAAGCCGAGGTTCGCCAGCAGGATCGGACGCAGGGGGTGGCCCGCTGGCGCCGCCTTGCAGCCGGCCTCGAAGCGGTCCGCGGCCGCGGCTGCGTCGCCGCGCTGCAGGCGCAAGAGGCCAAGACCATTGAGCGCTGACAGCGTTGCGGGCGCCCGCTGCAACGCGGCGCGGTAGCAGCGCTCGGCGTCCGTCCCCTGCCCCATCAGACGATGGGCGTCTCCGGCCGAGGCAGACGCCTCCGCGAAGTCGGGCTTCAGAGCCGCCGCTTGTCGGAAGAACTTCGCCGCGATCTCGTAGGCCTGCAGTCGGCGATGGGCCTCGCCCAGATTGAACTGGATGAACGGGTTCTTCGGCTGGCCGCCAGCGGCCTGTTGAAACCATGCGATGGCGTCGTCCGACCGGCCAGTGTTCATGGCGACCGTGCCGAGGACGTTTAGCGCCGACGGATCTAGAGGCCTCGCCGCAAGAACCTTTCGGGCATGTTGCTCAGCCTCGGCCCAGCGGCCGGCGTTCGCGTGCGCGACCGCCTGCTGCAAGTCGGCCAGAACCTGAGGTGGCGGGCCGCCTGGCGCCAGGCTCCGTGCCGGGTGCTGCGGAAGCCGTGTCATCGGACGTTCACGCGGCGCTCAGCGACCGCGCCTCCCGCAGGTCCGTGCGGGCGTCGCGAATGATTGACCATGCGGACTGGAGGAAGAGCCCCGAAATGATCACCGCCACGACTAGGTCGGGCCAGGCGGTCTTGGTCCAGAACACCAAACCCGCGGCGATCACGACGGCGAGGTTGCCTAGGGCGTCGTTGCGCGAGAAGAGCCAGACGGCGCGGACATTGGCGTCGCCGGTGCGGTGCGGGATCAGGATGAGCGCCGCCGCGACGTTCGCCACCAGCGCGATGATCCCGAACACGCCCATGAGCTCGGCTTCCGGCTGGTTCAGCACCAGGACGCGGTAGGCGGTGTTCAGAAGCACCCCCACGCCGAGCGCCGCCAGGAAGAGGCCTTGGATCAATGCCGAGCGCGCGCGCCAGACGAGGGACCAGCCGATCGCCAGCAGACCTAGGAACGTGATCAGCCCGTCGCCCATGAAATCGAGGGCGTCGGCCTTCAGCGCCTGAGAACGGGCGACAAAGCCGGCGACGATCTCCACCAAGCCGTAGCCGACATTGATCAGCACCACGATCCAGAGGGCTCGCCGGTAGGCCGGCGTGATGTGGCTGAGGTCCTTCGGAAGCTCATCGTCGTCGGACGTCGCCGAACTTCCCTCGCAATCGAGGTGGTAGCCGAGTTTCGCCACCGTCGCTTCCACCGCCGGCGTGCGTCTCGCCGCGTCGTCGACTTTCAGGGTCATCATCGACGAGGCGATGGAGACACGCACCTCTTCCACGCCCGGCAGCTTGGCCACGGCGGATTGGATCTTTTCGGCGCAGCTCGAACAATCCATGCCGGTGACCCGGTAACGGAGCGTCCCTGCGGCGGCTGTCGTACTCGACATGCGAATTCCTCCTGATCCGGGTACCCTACTTGCTCTAGCGGCTAGAGGATCAAGCCGTTGCGGTGCGTTTTTTCGCAGGCTCGCGGAGGCGCCTCTTGATCCTCTAGCGGCTTGAGCATGTATCCTGTTGTTGAGACCTATTCTCAGTCGCACTCAGGATGCTTCGATGCCGGCGCTCGCTCGCCTCTTCCTTGCGGTCGCCCTCGTGGCGGTCGCGCATCTTCCCCAGGCCGCCCGGGCACAAGACGCGACCCCTTCGGCGGAGGTGGCTTGGCGCCTGCTGGACTATATCGCCGTGGATTACTCCGGCGCCGTCTCCAAGGGCCGCATCATCAGCGAGGCCGAGTATGCGGAGATGCGGGAATTCTCCACCTCCGTGCGCAGTCGCATCAGCGCCCTGCCGGCAAGTTCCGCCAAGCCGCAGCTTCTTACGGAGGCCAATGCGCTCATCACATCGGTGGATCGGCGCGCGGAGCCTGCGGACGTGGCGCGACAGGCGCGCGGCCTGGCGACAGATCTACTCAAGGCCTACCCCGTACCGCTGGCCCCGCGGCAGGCGCCGGACCTCGCCCGGGGGGCGGCCCTCTATGCCGAGCAGTGCGCGTCTTGCCATGGCGCAGGCGGTGAGGGTGACGGCCCGAGCGCCAAGGGGCTGGAGCCGCCGCCGATCGCCTTCACCGATGTGGCGCGCGCCCGGGAACGCAGCCTCTTTGGTCTCTACCAGGTGATCGGTCAGGGGCTCGACGGGACGGCGATGGCGAGCTTCGCCCATCTGTCGTCCGAAGACCGCTGGGCCCTCGCCTACTATGTGGGGAGCCTCGCCTATTCGCGAGAGGCCGAGCGGGCCGGCGAGCAGGCTTGGCGCGCCGGGCCACAGATGCGAGGCGTCGTGCCCGATCTGCAGGCGCTCACCCAGACCACCCCCGCGGCGCTCGCCGCCCGCGTGGGCGAGCCGCAGGCGACCCAGCTGATGGCCTATCTGCGCCGTCATCCGGAGGCTGTGGCGACCCAGTCAGCCGGCGGTCTGGATGTCGCGCGCCAAAAGCTCGCCCAGAGCCTTGCGGCCTACCGGGCCGGCGACCGCAAGCGGGCGGAGGAGCTGGCGCTGTCGGCCTATCTCGACGGCTTTGAGCCTGTCGAACCTCTGCTGCGCGCGCGTGACGGGGCGCTGATGGCCAGGGTCGAGGGCGCCATGGGCGAGCTGCGGGCGAGCCTTAACCGCGGGGCGCCGCCGGCCGAGGTGGCCGCGCAGGTCCGCGGGCTCGAGGCCTTGTTCGACGACGCCGCTCGCGCGCTCGCGCCGGAGCGGGCCAGCGCCGCCTCGAGCTTCCTGGGCGCCTTCACCATCCTATTGCGGGAAGGCGTCGAGGCGCTGCTGATCGTGATCGCGATGATCGCCTTCCTGCGCAAGGCCGAACGCCAGGACGTGCTTGCCTATGTCCATGGCGGCTGGATCACCGCCCTCGTGGCGGGCGGCCTCACCTGGGCGGCCGCGACCTACCTCATCTCCATCAGTGGGGCGAGCCGTGAGCTCACCGAGGGGTTCGGCTCCCTGGTCTCGGCGGTCGTGCTGATCTCGGTGGGTGTTTGGATGCATGGGAAGGCGCAGGCCGGAGCCTGGCAGGCCTACATCCGCGACAAGCTCTCGGCGGCGCTCTCCAAGCGCTCCGCCTGGTTCCTGTTCCTGCTGGCCTTCATCGTTGTCTACCGGGAGGTCTTCGAGACCATCCTCTTCTACGCCGCCCTCTGGAGCCAAGGTGGTCAGCTCGCCATGCTGTCGGGCGCCGCTCTGGCCGTGGCCAGCCTGGCGGTGATCGCCTGGGCGCTCCTGACCTACAGCAAACGCCTGCCCATCGCGCAGTTCTTCTCCTACAGCTCGATCCTGATCGCGGTGCTGGCTGTCGTGCTCGCCGGCAAGGGCGTCGCGGGGCTGCAGGAGGCGGGGATGCTGGACGTGCGGCCCCTGGCCGCCCTGCCCCGCATCGAGGTGCTCGGTGTCTTCCCGACCTGGGAAGGGCTCATGGCCCAGCTCCTGACGCTGACGGCGGTCGTGGTTGGGTTCTGGGCGGCGGGCCGGCGCGCCCAGGCTGCGGCCCGCCTGCGGGTCGATCCTTGATGATCGAGCGCAAGGAGCAGGGCTGGCGGCCGAGTCCTCAGACCCGCGACTTGAATGGGGCGGCTGATCGGAGCCCGCCTTAGCCAACCGCCACGTTCAAGCCGGGCCTCGGGTGATCGCGTAGCTTCCTCCCTGCTACAGGTCGAGGGAGCTTTCATGCTTAGGGTTTTGCGGGCGGCGTACGCCCCCGCGTTCATGTTCGGGTTCATCGGCGCCGCGCTGGCGCTCGTTGCGAGCGACCTGCCCTTGGCTTGGCTCGCCGCACTTCTGGGCGCCGCCAGCGACAGCCGCGCCCGGGTGGACGACATCTGGCGGCCTATGACGCTGAGCCGAACAACTTGAGCAGGAGCACAAAGACAAGCGCCGCGGCCGGTAGGATCGCGAGCCGGATCCAGGGGTTCAGGTGCCTGAGGTGTTTCATTTGTCGCCCTGTTGACCGCGAGCGGGCACCACCTGCGGCCTCCGCCATCCGAACGTCACGATCGCGGTTCCGGCGGCGTCGCCTGGCGTTGGTCGCGATCGCGGGCGTCAATCGTCTCCATACCCGGCGACGGCTTCGGCGTCGGGCTTGGACTCTCGCCGGGAGCGCCCCACATCGGGCCGGGTCGACTTGCGGGGCCCATCTTTCCGCAGGCGCTGAGCGCCAGGGCGACGGCCAGAAGGCAGGCGGCCTGGAGCGGCTTGCGTCGTAGGTGGTTCATTCGCATCTCCGTTGCCGAACGATTGGGGGCGGTCGGGCCGCGCGGCCCGCTGTCGTGAACGGTCATGGCCGAGGCCGCGGGACGACGTTGGCCGATGGGCTTGGATCGGCGACGTCAGGGGCTCGGACCTCAGGTCCCGCGACCATCCGCGGCGAGAACGGCCTGAGGTCGGCGATCTGCTGGCTCTCGAGACGGAAGCGGACCTTGTCGCCGGGCGCCACGCCGGCGAGGAGCGACGACTTGGCGACGCCGAACGGCTTCGTCCCACCCGGCCAATTCAGGCTCTCGATCGGCTCATAGGCGATGGTGACCCGCCCCGCCTCCATATCGAGGGTCTGCACGACCCCGACCCCCACTACATCGCTCATCTTGAAGGGGGCCTGTGGCGGGGGCGGCGGACTGCGCACATGCGTCGACGGACGGCTCGGCGCCCGGGAGGCCGGCGGGCGCCCCTGGCCGGGGCGACCACTTGTGCCGCGGCCGTATTGGGCGAGGGCCGGCGTCGCCGCCATGAGCGCCACCAGCAGGAGGGGGGCGACCGAGTGCCGAGTGGCCACCGCGATCGACGGCGTCGGGAGGCGGATCATGACGTCGCCGCAGGCCGCCGGATGAGCGGCTCTAGGTTCTGCTGGACCGCCCGGGCGTCGAAGGCGCGCGGATCGCCGGCTGGCTTCACGCCCCGCCGCAGCAGGATTTCCGCCGTGGCGGTGAACTGCTCGACGGTGCGGACATCGAGCCCACTGGCCCACCCCGGATAGAGTCCCCCGCCGGGACCGAAGCCGTGCAGCCCCGCATGTCCGAACCCGTGGCGTCCGCCGTGCCCCAGTCCGTGGCCGAACCCATGGCCCCAGCCCCCGAAGGCCGAAACGCCGCCGTAGCCGCTGACGGCGGAGGCGTAGGCCTTGCGGTCTGTGGCCCGGTCGGCGAGCTCGAACCAGTCATACCCGCGCGCGAGGGTGAGCTCTGCGGCTCGATAGAGCAGTCCCACCTCCACGGTCTCGCGGGAGGTAAGGGTGTTGCCGGCAAAGGAGACGCGGAGACGGTCGGGCTCCACCTGGGTGTCCGTGTAGCCGCCGCTCACCGGCCCACGGCTGACCTGCGGCTGATAGGGGGTGACCGTGGCGCAGCTCGCGAGCAGCGCGGCGCCGGCCACAAGCGAGAGAAGTCGAAGAGGGTGTGTCATGCTGCATCTCCGCGCTGGCGCGGAGCTCCTGTGGAGGGGGACTGAGGACGGGCGGGTGTCAGTCGAAGACATCGAAGATGCTCCGACGGCGGCCATGCTTGCCGTAGCCGCCGCCATGACCGCCGCCGTGGCTGTCGCGGCCCCGGTCGTGATCGCCATGGCCGCCACGACGCGAGTCATACCGCTCCGGCGGGGGCTGTCGCGCCACCGGCGCCACGTCGGCCTCCGCGCGGGCGTCGGCTAGGAGCTTCTCAAGCTCGCCGCGATCCAGCCAGACGCCCCGGCAGGTGGGGCACATGTCGAACTGAACGCCATCGCGGGCGATGACCTCCATCGCGGCGTTGTCGTTGGGACACATCATCAAGGGCATGGAGCCTCCAGGCGCCGAGGCGCGTTGCACGGGTTGGGGGACGTCACCGCGGGGTCTCCGCAGCGTCGGCGGGGTCGCGCTGGGCGAACTTCTTGATGGGCTTGAGGCCACGCATGGTGAGGAAGGCGGCGAAGGCCAGGATGGCGGCGATGTCGAACAGGCCATAGCCCACCGCCGCGCCGATCGCGCCCGTCACCCATAGGCCCGCCGCCGTGGCGGTGCCGTCCGCATGGCCGCGGTACTTCAGGATCGCTCCGCCACCGATGAAGCCGACGCCGGTGATCAGGCCCTCCATGACCCGGCCTTGGGCCTCGCTCTCGCGCCCCAGCACGCTGACCGCCACGATCACGAAGCCGCAGGCCGCCATGGCCACCAGCGGAAAAGTCCGCAGCCCGGCACTGCGTTCGTGACGTTCGTTGTAGAGGCCGATCGGCAGGGCCAGGAGGAAGGCCAGGCCCAGATCGGCCAAGTGGCGCACGACCGCGCCCGGATCGGCGAGGCCCCAGGCGGAGAGCCAATCAACCATGGGCGGACCCCCGGTCAGACCTTTTCGCGAGCGGCTTCACTTGGACTGCAGCAGGCGCATGGTGCTCTGCTCCATGGCGTGGGAGGTGTCGATGACGTTGAGGTTGGCCTCGTAGGCGCGCTGCGCCGCCTTGAAGTCGAGGGACTCGACTAGGGTTTCGACATTCGAGAGCGTCACGTAGCCGCTCGGATCTGCAGCCGGATGGCCCGGGCTGTACTCCTTCTTGAACGCCTTCGGATCGGGTTCGGTCCGGACCAGCTGGACGCTCACGGACCCATCCTCCAGCTTGAGCGGCGCGAAGATCGGCATCTGGCGTCGGTAGGGGTCGCCGCCCGGGGTGGCAGCGGTGGTCTGAGAGTTCGCGATATTCTCCGCGATGATCCGCATCCGCGCCTGTTGGGCGCGGAGCGCCATCGCCGCGATCGCCATCGGACCGCCTTCACCAACCTTGGTCATGAGCAACTCCTGGGGTGTCGTCCTCTCGGACTCGGCTGAAATGGGAGGTTGGGGGCGCCGCCGGTAATGACGCGCCACCGTCGGGTGATCGGCGGGGCGCATTCGGGACGGGGACCGGCCCGCCCGCCGCCGGCGCGGCCAGGGGCGGTCGGCTCGAGCAGCAGGGTGGCCTCTTGGGGCGCCGATGCGCCGAGGTCGGGGGCGCCCCAGGCCAGACCCAGCGCGAGCGCCGCGACGCTCGCCGACATCCGCAGGCGCTGCCTGAGCGGTCCGCGGCACGGGTATGGCGGGCGCTCCTGCGCTGGACTGCGGCGAAAGGGCGGCCCTTAAGCGAGGCCCCGGCGCCCCTTTCGCCGCGCCGGCGCCGCCGGCAAAGCCCTCTCGAGGCGGGCTGCTTGCAGTTGACTCCTCTTCCGCGGGCCGGGGTCACCCCATGCGAAAGAAGGCCTAATGGTGTGCGCCGGCATGGGCGGCTTTCGCCGTCATGCCGGCGCGTCCGGCCGCCTCCGTGATGGGTGGGGGGCGACGACCGGAACCGACATTCGAGGTGGGCCCCTCGAACGGAAGGAGGACGGGGAAAAGGGTAACGCCGGCGTGGCGTCGGGAGTGACACGCCGGCGCACCCAGCCAGGCCTGGCGAATAGGCAACGACCTGGTTGGACTGCGCTGCGCCGCCCGGTGGAGTTCGGGAGCGGAGAATGGTGCGATGCACGACGCAGCGCCGGACACCCAGGGGTGGGCGGCACGAGAAGCGACCGCGCGACACGGCCTGCGGCGACTGTCGGGGCACAGCTTTGACATCCCTCTGCGAACAAGACCAAGGCGACGCCCGAAGGGGCGCTCAGGCTTGTCTCAGGCGCGAGGGGGACGCTCCAGGCGGTCAGGCTCGACCGGCGGCGGCCGCAGGGCGAATTCTGAGCGCCAGCGCAAGGGCTGACGCGCCACCGTCTCGGCGACCTGGATGTCGGCCGGCATCGGGGCCATGTGGCCCGCGCAGCCGCCGCAGGTCCGGGCGGGCGCCGTGATCGGAGCCCCGACATCGTCCGGTCCGCCGACGGGCGGAGCTTGGACCGAGGTTTGCAGACCCGCCCCCTGCGTCTGTTCGACACCGACGTCCGCCGCCGGCGGGCCGGCATGCGCCAGCGGGCCACAGGAGAGGCAGGTGCCCAGCAGGCAGAGCGCGAAGACCGGTGTGAGCAGAAGCCGCAGCCACCCGTTCGCCGTCGGGCGCGACGACCGGCGCGTCCGCCAATGCGGAGCTCCTCGCGTCGTGACCGAAGCTTTGAACATGGTGGGGATAGTGCCTGCATTCTCGCGCTTCGGGAAGCACGATCGCGTCGGCAACCCGCGCAGCGGGGCGGGCCGAAGCCCCCGATCACCACGTTGGCGAGCGGCCGTTGGATCTCCGGCCCGAAGTAGCCCGCCGATCAGGACTCCGGCCGCGCCTGCGCCGCCGGGACGTTGGCGACGACGCCCCCTTGGTTGCCCGGCTGGCCCGACGGGATCAGGTCGTAGAACCCCGACAGCCGCAGGCGGACCAGCACCGGCTTGTCGCTGGAGTTGGAGAACTGCCAGCCCTGGATGCCGTCGAAGGGCGCGGTCAGCGCGCCCTGTTGCTTCAACCCGAACGCCTGCTTGTAGGTCGCCACCGACATCGCTTCGCCGGGCTTGGGCGTGGTGTGGCCGTGCTGGTCGAAGTGGAAGTCGCGCGGTTCGCTCGTCCCGACCACCTCCCAGGCGTAGATCAGGGTGGCGTCCTTCTTCATCCGAACCTTGTATTCAAGTTCGGACTTGTCGGCGCCGGCCATGAAGTCGCCCAGCGGGATCTCGATCACGTCGCTGCGGAAGACCGTCTCGTACTCCCGCGCCCGCGCCGCGCCGCGGCTCACATCGACCTTCCGATCCTCCGGCGCCCAGAGCCGCGACAGGCCGGAGAGCTTGCCGACTCCGAGTGGATCGCGGTTGAACTCGGCCGGCAGCACGGCGCCCAGGACGATCAGCGCCCCGACGATCAGGGACCCGAGCGTGGCCGCGATCAGCCGGCCCTTGGCCATCGGCCGGGTGGATTGCTCGCTCATGTCACCGCTCCGCCGAAGATGAAGCCCGCCAGTTGTTGGCCGGCAAGCACAACGCCCGCCAGCATGAGCAGCAGGTTTGCGCCGGCTGCCGTCCGCTCAAACAGGGCCGTGCGCCGCCAGAGGGTCATGGCCACCAGGATCAGGCTAAGCGCCAGGATCTGCCCGATCTCGACGCCGATGTTGAACGACACCAGGTTCACCAGCAGCCCCTCGGGATTGAGGTTCAGCGCCTGCAGCTTGGTGGCCAGGCCGAAGCCGTGGATCAGGCCGAAGCCCAGCACCGCCGCCCGCGTGTCGGGCTGGACGCCGAACAGGGTCTTGAAGCCTCCGAGATTGTCGAAGGCCTTGTAGGCCACCGACAGGCCGATCACCGCGTCCACGAGATGCGGGTCGGCCTTGATGTCGAAGAACACGCCGGCCAGGAGCGTGATCGAGTGGCCGAGCGAGAACAGGCTGACGTAGAGCGCGATCTCCTTCAGCCGGAACAGGAAGAAGATCACCCCCACCAGGAACAGCAGGTGGTCGTAGCCGGTCACCATGTGCTTGGCGCCCAGGTATATGAACGGGATCGGATCGGGCCCGCGGGTGGCGGCGACGAACGCCGCGTCGGTCCCGCCGATATTGTGCGCCAGCGCCGCCCCGGCCCAGGCCAGACCGGTCACGATCATCAGCACGGCGCAGACCGTACGCACGCCGGTTCGCAGGCTCCTCATGGGCCCTGGCTACCACGGTACACGGCGGGCGCCCGTTTCATTACGGTTACGGTTACGTGCCGGCGCATCGATCCTCGTTTCATCCGCGGGGCCAGGCGTGGTGGAGATCGTCGATCACGTAGTCATGGGCGTGCGCTTGCCGCGCCCCCGCCAAATGCGGGTGATCCGGCGGAAGGTCCGCATGATCGTGCTCAAGGGTTTGAGGGTCGCGTCGCGGCCAGGTGACGAGCGCGACTACGACGCCCAGGGCGGCTAGAGCCGCCAGCGCGAACATCGTCCATCCCATGCCCGCCCACGCGCCCAGCTGGCCCGCGACGAGGTAGGTCACGAGCCAGCAGCCGTGCGAGAGCGCGAACTGGGCGGCGAAGAGGGCGCTACGGTCCTCCGGGTTCGCCGAACGCCGCAACAGCCGGCCGGACGGCGTCATCACGGCTGAATAGCCGACCCCCAGGATCGCCCAGCCGGCGAGCAGGGCCGCCCAGGGATCGAGAACGGCCGAGAACGCCTGCATCGCCAGAGCCAGCAGTGCGGCCACCAGCAGCCCGGCCGCGGCGAGCATGACCGGCCGGTCTTCCACCCGGTCCAGCACGCGCGGCAGCACCAGGGCGGCCGCCATCGAGCCGCCACCGAAGGCCGCCAGGGCCAGCGCCACGTCATCGGCGCCGCGGCCGAGCACAGTGCGGACGTAGACCACGGTGTTGACGATCACCATCGCGCCGGCCGCCGCGGTTGCGAGGGTCAACGCCAGCAGGCCCCGCAGGCGCGGGGTCTTGAGGTAGATGCGGGTCCCTCGGGTCGTGCGGGCATAGATCCCGCCCGTCTGCGGCGCGGGCTTGGGCTGCGGGACCGCGACGGACACCACCAGCGCCGCCGAGGCGAGGAAGCCGACCACCGTGCCGCCGAACAGCCAGTGGAAGCTGATCAGGGTGAGCAGGGCGGCGGCCAGGGTCGGGCTGACGAGGCTCTCCAGGTCGTAGGCCAGCCGCGAGAGCGAGAGCGCGCGGGTGTAGTCCTTCTCGTCGGGCAGGATGTCGGGGATGGCCGCCTGGAAGGTGGGCGTGAAGGCGGCCGAGGCCGACTGCAGCAGGAAGATCAGGACATAGACCTGCCAGATCTCAGTGACGAACGGCAGCGCGAGCGCGATGGCCGCGCGGACCATGTCCATGGCCACCAGGAAGGCGCGGCGCGGCAGCCGGTCGACGAAGGCGTTCACGACCGGTCCCACGCCGATGTAGGCCACCATCTTGATCGCCAGCGCGCCGCCCAGGACCGCGCCGGCGTTGGCGCCGGCGATGTCATAGGCCAGCAGGCCGAGGGCGACCGTCGCCAGGCCGGTTCCCACCAAGGCGATGACCTGCGCGAGGAACAGGTGCCGGTAGGTCCGGTTGGAGAGAACGCCGAGCATGTCAGCCTCGAGAGTTGGGACGGATCGGTTCCACGGACGGTTCTCATCATCGGAGCTCACCAGAGCTTGCGGCTTCGAGCCTCATCCGCCACGCCGCTGCCTTCGGCGCGCCTCCGCCTCGAGGTCGCGAAGCAGCGCTTCGACCACAGGCTTGAAGATCCTTTCAAGGAGCGCCGGCCGGAGGATCGTGACGAAGCCGGCGATGCTGACGACATGACGCACATGGGTCACGCCGCCGCGTGCGCGCATCTCAAACACGACGTCCAGGTCGAAGATCCAGGCCATGCCGAAGCGCCAACCTATCCGCCGTAGCGGGTCCCGCGTGGTCTCGCGCCCGGGGAAGCTCCAGGTCCGCTCTGCGCGCCCAGGCGTGCGGACGCGGACGCGATAGGCGAGTTCGCCAGGCCTGGCGCGATCCTCGACAAGGCTCGCCGCCCCGGTCCACTTGGGGAAGCGTGGGTAGTCCGTTAGCGTCCGCCAGACCGCGCTGACCGGCGCGCGGACGTCGCTCTGGGCTTCAAACGCAAGCATTACCCGTACGCCAAGACTGCGGGTTCAGAGCGCGACCGCCGGTCACACCACACGCTTGATCTCCTTGTAGCCGCCTGAGGTCTCCAGCGTAATGGTCACGGTCTCGCCCGTGCGGTTGCGCCAGAACCAGCCGTGACTCCCGGCGAACGCGGCCACCAGTTCGCCCGACTCGCGTTGCGAGGAGACCCTTCCGTAGCCGTGGTAGTTGACCCCCCGGCGGTCGGCGTGGGTATTGAAGTTGACCTTGTCGCCGCTGCTCGACCAGACGAACCGGGCGCGACCGCCCTCCTCCATGACCATCTTGATCTCGCCGGCGGCGTTCGGCCTCAGGGTGATCACTGTCCTGTCCGACCGCGCGCCCATCGCCGGCGACGTCGGCCGCCAGGACGTCGACTTCAGCAGCGGGCCCGTGGTGGGCAGTTCGGACAGACGGGGCTTGTCGGCGTTGGGCATGAGGGGTCTCCCGTCGGACGACGAAGAAGCCGACGAGGGGGTAACCCGTCAGGATGATGCCGAAGATCAGAGTCGCGGCCTTGGTGTTCGGCTGAACGCCGAACCAGCGCTGGAACGCGCCGAGATTGTCGAGGGCCTTGTAGACGACCGACAGTCCGACGATCGCGTCAATCAGATAGCTGGAGACGCCCGTGAGCACGCCTATCAACAGCGTGGTCGAGTGGCCGACCCCGAACATGATCACGTAGATGCCGATATCCTTCGTCCGGTAGAGGAAGAAGATCACACCGAAGAGGAAGAGCAGATGGTCGTAGCCGGTGACCATGTGCTTGGCGCCCAGGTAGACGAGCGGCAGGAAGACCACGCCGGTCGTCTCCTGGATATAGCCCTCGTCGCCGTCGGCGACCCGATGGGCCAGGGCCTGGGAGAGGGCGCCGTCAATCAGCAGCAGGACCAGCATGAGGAGAAGAAGGATGGCTGATCGCCATCTGAGCAGAATACTCGCTTGAAGCATGGCGCGAACCTCGGTGAAGACGGGGGGTGGGCGGCCGCTCCCGACAAGCGGCCGCCCGGACGGCGTGAAGGGGGGAAGGTCACACCGCCTTTCGGCCGTTGCGGAAGGGCAGATGGTCGAGCCAGGCCGGCCTCGGCCAATCGCTCCCACGCTCGCGGCCGTGCACAAGGCTATAGAGAGCAGGCAACACCAGCAGGGTCAGCAGGGTCGACGAAACGATCCCGCCGATCACCACGGTGGCCAGCGGCCGCTGCACCTCTGCGCCCGCCCCGACGTTGAGCGCCATGGGGACGAAGCCGAGACTCGCCACCAAGGCGGTCATCAGCACCGGGCGCAGGCGTGTCAGGGCGCCTTCGCGGATGGCGTCCCGTACAGGCTTCCCTTCCTCGATGAGGCCGCGGATGAAGCTGACCAACACGACGCCGTTGAGCACCGCCACGCCCGACAGCGCGATGAAACCGACGCCCGCGGAGATCGACAGCGGCAAGCCGCGAAGGAGCAGCGCCGCCACCCCGCCCGTGAGAGCTAGAGGCACGCCGGAGAACACGATGGCGCTGTCGCGCCAGGACCGGAACAGCGCGAACAGCAGCGCGAAGATCAGCGCCAGCACCACCGGCACCACCACCTGTAGGCGCTTCGCGGCCGAGATCAGCTGCTCGAAAGTGCCGCCATAGGTGACCCAGTAGCCCGCCGGCAGCTGGACCTCGCTCTCGACGCGCTGGCGGACGTCACCGATGAAGGAGCCGAGATCCCGGCCCCGCACGTTCGACGTCACGACGATCCGTCGCTTGCCGTTCTCGCGGCTGATCTGATTGGGGCCTTTCTCTAGGCTGATCGTCGCGATTTCGCTCAGGGGAACGAAACCACGGGGCTGACCATCCGCGGCCGGCAGCGGCACCTGGATGCGCCCGATCGCATCGGTGTTGGACCGCAGGTCCTCCGGCATACGCACGACGATGTTGAACCGCCGGTCGCCTTCGAAGATTTGTCCCGCGATCGAGCCGCCCATCGAGGTTGCGATCACCTGTTGAACATCGTCGATGCTGACCCCGAGCCGCGCAATCGCTTGCCGATCAGGGCGAATCTGCAGGACGGGCAGGCCCGTAACCTGTTCGGACTGCGCCCCGGCGGTGCCGGGAACTCCGCCAACGATCTCCTCGATCTCCGAGCCGAGACGAACGAGTTCGTCGAGGTCGTCACCGAACACCTTGATGGCGACGTCGGCCCGCACCCCGGAGAGGAGTTCGTTGAAGCGCATCTGGATCGGCTGGGTAAACTCGTACTTGCTGCCCGGGACCTTGCTGACGGCCGCCTCCATTTCACGGACGAGCTGATCCCTGGGCTTTCGCGGGTCCGGCCAGTCCTTGCGGTCCTTCAGGAGGATGAAGGTGTCTGCAACTGAGGGCGGCACGGGATCGGTAGCCACAGCGGACGTGCCAATCTTCGCCACGACGCGTTCAACCTCCGGGAAGCGCGACAACCGCGCTTCCAAAGCGGTCTGCATCTGGATGGCTTGGCTGAGACTGGTTCCTGGAATACGCAGCGCGTGCATGGCGATGTCCCCTTCGTCGAGGTTGGGGACAAACTCGGAGCCCATGCGCGAAGCGCCGAACGCCGCAAGAGCGACAAGCGCCACCGCGCCTGCGATCATGAAGCCGCGCGCGCGCAGCGCAAAGTCCAGGGCCGGCTGGTAGGCGATTCTCGACCAGCGCATCAGTGGGCTGTCTTTTTCCTGAACCTTGCCGGTCACGAACATCGCCACCGCCGCCGGCACGAAGGTCAGGGAGAGGATGAGCGCCCCGGTGAGCGCGATCACGACGGTGATCGCCATTGGATGAAAGGTCTTCCCCTCCACCCCGCTCAGGGCAAAGATCGGCACATAGACCAGGGTGATGATCAGGACGCCGAACAGCGAAGGCCGGATCACCTCGCTGGAGGCTTCCGCCGCCAGAGAGAAGCGCTCGTCGCGCGTCAGTAGGCGTCCCTGCTGGTGCTGAGCTTCCGCAAAGCGGCGCAGGCAGTTCTCCACGATAATGACGGCGCCGTCGACGATCAGCCCGAAGTCCAGCGCCCCCAGGCTCATCAGGTTGCCCGAGACGCCCGTTCTAACCATGCCGGTGATCGTCATCAGCATGGTGATCGGGATCACCGCCGCCGTGATCAGGGCCGCGCGGACGTTGCCGAGAAGGAGGAACAGCACGACGATGACGAGGAGAGCGCCTTCGACGAGGTTCTTCTCGACCGTTCCGATCGCGCGCTCGACCAGATCGGTCCGATCGTACACCGGAGACGCGACCACGCCCTTGGGGAGCGCTCGCGCGGCTTCCTCAAGGCTTGCCGCCGCGGCCTTCGCGACGACACGGCTATTCTCGCCGGCGAGCATCAGCACCGTCGCCAGGACGGTCTCTTTGCCGTTCTCCGTCGCAGCCCCGGTCCGTAGCTCCTCCCCCATGCCCACATCCGCGACTTCGGCGATCCGGATGGGCACGCCCCCACGAGTCGCGATGACAATCGCCGAGAGGTCCTCCTTGGTGGATGCCTGCCCGGGCACACGGATCAGGTATTGTTCGCCAAAGCGCTCGACGTAGCCCGCGCCGACATTGGCGTTGTTGCGCTCTAGCGCATCGACGACATCCGTCATGGTGACGCCGTAGGCGGCGAGACGCTCGGGCCAGGGCGTAACGTGATACTGCCGCTCGAAGCCGCCGATGGTGTTCACCTCGGTGACGCCCGGCGTATTGCGCAGCTGGGGACGGATGACCCAGTCCTGCAGCGTGCGAAGGTCCTCCGGCGTATAGGCCGTGCCGTCTGGCTTCCGCGCACCCGGCTTGGCTTCGATGGTGTACATGAAGATCTCGCCGAGACCGGTCGCGATCGGACCGAGCTCGGGAGAGATTCCCGCCGGCAGCTGACCTAAGGCCGTCTGCAGTCGTTCGTTCACCAGCTGACGGGCATGGTAGATATCGGTGCCGTCCTCAAAGACGACAGTGACCTGCGAAAGACCGTAGCGCGACACCGATCGGGTGTGTTGGAGGCCTGGCACGCCGGCGATTGCGGTCTCCACCGGGAAGGTGATGCGTTGCTCTGCTTCGAGCGGCGAATAGCCCGGCGCCTCGGTGTTGATCTGAATCTGGACGTTGGTGATGTCGGGGGTGGCGTCGATCGGCAGGCGCTGGAAGCTCCAGACACCAATCACCGACGCGATCAGGGCGAGCGCCAAAACGACCCAGCGATAGCGGATCGAGAGCGCGATAATGCGTTCGAGCATGGGTATGCGCTCCTAGTGATCGTGGCTCGCGCCGGACTTGTCGATGTCGGCGCGGATCAGGAAGGCGCCGTCGACGACGTACTCGGTTCCGGGTTCCAGGCCGCCGAGCACCTCGGTCCATTCGGGCGTGCGGCGGCCGATCTCCAACATCCGCACCTCGTAGGTGTTTCCCACCTTGGCGTAGACGACCTCGAAGTCGCGGAACGGCTGGACGGCCTTGGTCCGGACTGCGAGCGGCGCGGCCGTGGCGCCAACCTGCACCGTTCCCTTCACGCCCAGGCCGGGCCGCCAGACGTCGACCGATCCGGTGATCGGCGCCTGGGCGACCAGGGTCTGGTTGGTCAGATCCGCCGTCGGAAGGATCGCTTTGATGCGACTGATCAAGCGGTGATCGCCGGCGAGACTGACGACCTCCACGGCCTGACCCACGCGCACGCGCTCCGCATCCCGCGGGTAGAGGAAGAACTCCGCGTGGAGCCGCGTGGGATCGGCCACGACGACCATGGCCTCCGAGCCCGTGACGCCGCCGACCGTCACATTCTTCTCGACGATCACGCCTGAGATCGGCGCCATGACCGAGTAGGTCTGCAGGCTCTCGCTTGATTCAACCCGAGCCAGCACTTGGCCCCGCCGGACGCGCTGCCCGAGCTCGGCGTTCATCGAGACGACGCGCCCGGGATAACGGGCGATCACATCGCTGCGCCCTTCCGGCGTGATCTCGACGCGACCGTTGAGAGGTAGTGACTCGCCGATCTGCGCCGGACCCGCGCGCGCCGTCGTCACACCGCCGGCGCGCGCAGCGTCCGCGGTGATGGTCGTGCGCCCCTCATAGGAGGCATAGGTCCACTTGTGCTGTCTGCCGCCCTGCGTCGCGGCCACGCTGACGTCGAACGAGTGCGGCTCGCGGACGATTGCCGGGCTGGTCAGATAATCGGCCTCCGGCGTGAAGGTGAACCGGTCCACCTTAGGACCAAGACGGGTGAGCGCGATGCTCGCCTGCACTTGCTGGGGGTCCACAGGTTTGTGGTTGACATAGGGGTACAGCCGGAAGAGCGGCGCAGGACCTTCTTCGTACAAGGTGATCTCAAGGGCGAAATCACCGCTCCGCAGCAAGCGGCCGCGGTGGGGCCCGCGCTCATAGTCGGCGGTGGCGGCAGTCTTTTCCGCCTCAGGGGCTTTGCTGGCGGGCTGGCTACAAGCGGCAAGCGCCGCGGCCAGGAGGAGGACGGCCGACAGGCGGGCGCGCCGCCGGATCAGGATGGCGTGCATCAGCGCCGCTCCGCATTGAGGTTGGAGGAAGCGAGCGCCGCGTGGCGCCCGGTCAAGCGGTCGAGCGCCGCCCGATCGATATGAAACTGCCGCAAGACGGCGACCCGGCGGGCTCGTGCATCCGCCAGCGCCCGCTCGGCGTCGGCCACATTGATGTATTGGAAGCCGCCCCGATTGAAGCCTTCGCGGACCTGCTCGACACCCCGAATGGCGCTCGGTATGACCTCCGCCCGCAGCCGCTCGGACTCCGTAGCCGAGGCGGCCAGCCGCGCCGTCAGGCGCGCGATCTCACGCTCTCGAACGATCCGCTCCGCCACGAGGTCTGCTACGGCCGCGTTGCGCTCGGAAAGCGCCCGTTCGACCCCACCTTTGTTGGTGTCATAGAGCCGCAGCGGGATGGAGCCGCCCACGACAAAGGCCACGTCGCGTCCGTCGCCGAAATACCGGACGCCGGCCCGCACCGTCGGGTCAACAACCGTGCGGGACTGCTCGATCCTTATGTTGGCGGAGGCGACCTCGAGCTCGGCCTCCAACAGGGCGAGGTCCGCTCTGGCGACGGACCCGGGAGCCCCCGGCGGCGTCACAGAGAAGAAGGTTTCCAGGTTGAGCGTGAAGTTCGCCGAGCCGCCCCAGAACCGGGCCAGCACCGCCCGCGCGTTCTGCGCCGCAACCCGCGCCTGATCCCGGTCGACCTCGGCTTGCGCCGCGGTCGATTCCGCGCGCGAACCGGCGAAGAGCGGGTCACGGGCGGCGCGCACGCGACGGTCGACGTCGGTCTGGGCGCTGCGCGCGGCGAGCAGCCGGGCCTCTGCGATCAGCAAGTCTGCCTCGGCGGCGAGCGCCTCGGCATACGCCACCTGGACATCTCGAAGCAGATCGAGCCGGCGGACATCACGGCGGCCGCGGGCGACTTCGGCGTTTGCGCGGGCAAGACCTACGCGCGCCTCGCGCTTGCCGCCTCGCTCCAGGACCTGCTGATAGTTGAGGGTCGTCTGACTGCCACTGACCCTCGCGTAGGGCCCGCTTCCGGCGACGTTCTCCGTCTCGAGCCCAAGCGATGGGTTCGGCTTGACGCCGGCCTGGCGGATGTTCGCCTCAGCCGCGGCGAGCCGCGCCTCCCAGCCTGACACCGCGGGATCCGCAGCGCTGGCCAGGGAAAGCGCCTCGGCAAGGTCCAGGTTTGAAGCGGCCGCAGGGGATGGAGACGGAGACGGAGATCGAGGCGGAGATGGCTGCGCTAAGACCGAGGACTGGCCCGTCAAGGACAGGACTAGACTCGCGGCCAACGCCGAGCCTGGCCGCGCAAACGCGCGGCCCACAAGAAATTTGGTCATGAGAGTTCTCGAAGGTGTTGATCAGGCGCGCGGCCGGATCACCGCGCTTAGGCTGCGTGGCTTCGAGCTTTCGGTGGCCGTTTCAGGACAAAGGTCAGGGATTGTGGCGCGCCGTCGTTCGCATGGGAGAACACGGCTGCAGACCGCATCTGCACGATTGCCTCGAGCGTCGCCGTTGCGACGTGAGCCACCTGCGGTCCCTCCGCGTGATGGTGGTGCGACCCGGGGTCGTGGTCACCAGAGCGGCTGTCTTCGCGATGCTGATGGGCGCTTTCATGATTCAAACCGTGATCGTCTGAACCGCTTGCGAACTCAGCCGCGGGCGCTGGATGGTCAATCGACAATCCGTGCTGAATATCGTTGACCGTCGACTGCGACCGTTGCACGGTGACAACTGCGCTAAGGCCCATCAAAATGATGACCAGCGCAAACCGCACAGACACACGGCGCGTTGTTGACAGCACGGAACCCCCCGATCAAGCCGACCTAGCCGAGCGCAACATGAATTACAAGGCGGCGTTGCGCGGCGAAACCGCGTCGTTGATTTCGCCCCAAGAAAGCCGGCCTGCCGTTCGTCTAGGAGGACGTCGAGGGGCAAAGGCCGCGAGAAGACTGACAAGCTCAAGGCGGCGCTTCTGAGCTACAGAAAGCGCCTGCCCGTCGCGCGGTTCTCCTTGGCGGCGCGATCCGCATTGCCGTGCTGGCCATCTACTCGCTGGGGAAGGGCGGCGCCGGGCTGCAGGACGCGGGGATGCTGAACCTGCGGCCTCTGGCCCGTTCCCAACGTGGGAAGGGGGTCGTCTCGTTGCGCCCAAGCTTGGCGGCGGCATCCGCGCCGACCCGCGCGGGGTCATGCGCCTGCCGACACGTACAAGCAATGCCCAGTACTGACACGAACGGACGTGAGGCGATGAGCGCGCTGGAGCCGGGGCTGTGCCGCGCCACCTCAGAGGCGATAGCGATGATCGGGTCGGAACCGGGACGTCCAGTCGTCAGGAAGCGCATGCCTACGAGAGAGCAGACACGCCGCCGCGGGCAAGATGCGACGGCGCCTCGAGTTTCCGATGTCGGCCCGATTCTCACGGCTCGGGGTTCTGCGGACCGATCGATGCGCCCGTCGGGCGCGTGCATCGGGGACGCGTCAGATCACATCACCGCCACTATTGAGGCCGAGTGGTTTTAGGCGCACACGTCACCAGGGGGCCGCCTCGCGCTCGCTGGCCGCCCCGTTCCCTGGCCGCGCGGTCGCGATGCGGGCCATCGCCAAGTCGGATCCCCTCCTGCTCTGAACCGGAGGCACAATATGGCTACACGAGAGATGCCCATTTCCATCGCCATCGTCCGGCACCAGGCCGGCTGGCGCGTCATCTCCGACGCCGGCTCTATGGGCAGCTACGCCTACCAGGTGGACGCCGAGGAAGCGGCTCTTAGATTCGCCAGGGCCGCCCAAGGCGCCGGTCGGCCAGTCGAAGTGCTGCTGCAGCAAGCTGATGGAGAGTTACGTCCGTTTCCCGGATAGGCAAGTCGGAAGCTGAGGTTTGCAACGGGCGTTGGCGGTGGCCCGGATTGTACTGGTGTTTGAACGCCGCGGGTCGTCCCCATCCAGACGCTCGGAGACCCATCGCCAAGCTTCAGCGTCTGGAGGACAGGCATCTGCCGACGGTACCGCGCCGAACCCGGATGCGCCCCTGCTGAGCCCTTAGGGCCATGGCCGCGATGCCGACACACCCAGCTTCAGTGACTTTGGCCGTGACTTGACCTCCGTCGGCGTCAACCTCACGACTATAGCTCACGGCCTGTATCGAAAAGATCCCCATACGTGTGTACTGTCAGACATAAGGACCGGCTGAACGGGGCGCCTGAGTTCATGACAAAGCCTAAGCCACATGCGCTCGGTGCGAAGACGCTCGTCATTCTGCTGAGCGTCGCGACCCTCAGCGCTTGTGCGACGGCGACGCCCTACCAGCCGAACCTCCCGCGCCAAAAGGCCAGCGGCGGATACTCCGAGCAGCGCCTGGAACCGAACCGTTGGCGGGTGACGTTTGCCGGCAACAGCCTGACGTCCCGGGAGACGGTGGAGAGCTACCTCCTGTTCCGGGCGGCTGAACTCACTCAGGCGCAAGGCTACGACTGGTTCGCCATCGCCGATCGCAGAACGGACAAGCAGACCCGCAGCTATTTGCAGACCGACCCATTCTATGGGTCGTGGTACGGGTCTCACTTTGGACACTTCGCGCCAACGTGGCGCTATCATGGAGGCCACGGCTGGAGCACCTGGCATCCTCACATGGGCAGCCCATTCTTCGCCAGCCGCATCGACGTGCAGACCATCCAGAAGTTCGAGGCCACTGCTGAGATCGTCATGGGTCGCGGCGCGGAGCCCGCGGACGATCCGACGGCCTTCGATGCGCGCGCGGTCCAGGAGAACCTCCGCCCCAGAATCCTGAGCCCGGCGCCCCAGTAGGATGGCGGTGGAACACCGGGGTCTGCTCTAGCCGCTGTATCTCGCACGGCACATGTGGCATGCGCGGCGGGCTCCCAAAGTTTTCACCACTCCCCGGCTGGCCTACAGGTGCGCGATAGCTGCATCCTCACAGGGGATGCGCTCTGTCTGCAGCGTGACGTGCTCGAGTTGGTAGTCGTCGCGCAGACGCGACGAGACAGCCAGGCGGACCTCTTCAGCCTCCGCACCATCGACCAGCACCACGTGGGCCGAAGCGCTCGTCTGGTCCGCACCAGTGACCCAGACGTGCAGGTCATGAACCCCTGCGACGCCCGGCGTTCCAGCGATCACCTTGCGGATTTCGGCCAGCACCACACCGCGGGGCGCACTCTCAAGCAGGATATCCGTGCTGTCGCGCAGTAGAATCCAGGTCCGTGGCAGCACCCACAGTCCGATCGCGATGGCGACGATCGGATCGACCCAGGGCCAACCGGTCACGCGGATCACGACGGCCCCGACAATGACGCCGAGCGAGCCGAGCATGTCGGCCCAGACCTCCAGATAGGCGCCCTTCACGTTGAGACTTTTGTCCTTGCCCCCCGATAGTAGGCGCATCGACACCAAGTTGATCACGAGGCCCAGAATGGCGACGATCAGCATACCGATGGATTGCACCGCCTCGGGTTCCAGGATTCGCCGGATTCCCTCGACCAGCACATAAATCGCTACGCCGAACAGCAGGGTCGCGTTGAATGCAGCGGCTAGGATCTCGAATCGCCGGTAGCCGAAAGTGCGGCGATCGTCGGGCTTGCGCGAGCCGATCCGGATGGCGGCCAAGGCGATCGCGAGCGCTGCGGCATCGGTGAACATATGCGCCGCGTCCGAAAGCAGCGCTAGGCTGTTGAAGACGAAGCCCGCGGCCACCTCGGCGAAGAGGAAGGTGCCGGTGAGGGCCAGGGCGATGGCCAGCCTACGGCTGTTGGTGTTCGCGTCTGCGTGGTCGTGCCCGGCGCCCATCTATCTTGCTCTCGGTTGATCGCAGCTGCAGCCCAGGTGATGAACGCACGAATCGCGCTGATGGCGTCAACCTAACTCTGCCAGCCCTTGCGGTTGGAAGATGAGCCGAGCGGCGGGCATCTGAACGAGTCGTTTCGTGCTGCGTTACCGCGAGGAAGGAGAACGCGTCATGTTGAGGACTAGACGCTCCACAACCGGTTCCGTGCTCGTTGCCGGACTCACAGGTCTCGCCTTGGCCGGGTGCTCGACCTACCGCGCGGGCGACTACGGCTACCACGGTTCCTCGTACCCCAACTACGGCTACGTTGCGCCCTACGGCTATGGCCGAGGCGCGATCTACGTCACGCCGCGGTTCTACGACCGTGGCCATTACGCCGGCTACAATCGGTACGGCTCGCGCGGATATCCCAGCACCCACAACGGCTTCGGACATCTCGGGGGGCGTCGACACTAGTGTCGTCGAGAAGCCTACTGGCATCAGGGCCAAGAAGCCCTCGCGACCCTGAGTCACGTTCTCTGACCGGGAGAGGGTGAACCGCTCCCCATCCAGGATCGCCGGGATGGGCTGGTTTGAGGCGATCTCCAAGCCTTGGTTACTGCTTGATCTGCTCTCGGGCGAGGGTGGCCGCCGAAGCTTCGCGCCACGCCCTAGTCGTCGAAGAGGCCGCCGAGAAACCCGCGCCGCCGGCCGTGGCCGCCACCATGGCGACCCCCGCCATGGTGGCCTCCGCGATATTCGTCGGAATGCCCGGCGTCCCACGGCTGCCCATATCCAGGACGCGCCGCCGGCGGTTCCGGCGCGACCTGCGAGCCCGCCTCGTAAGCGGCGCTGCGCTCGATGATCTTGTCCAGTTCGCCGCGGTCCAGCCAGACGCCACGGCACCGCGGGCAATAGTCGATCTCGACGCCCTGTCGGTCGGACATCACCAGGTCCACGCGACACGCGGGGCAGAGCAGGCCCCCTTCATGACGGGTTATCGGAGCAGAGGTGGGATCGCTCATGGCTACTCTCCTTGCAAGAGCCCCGCCCGAAGGCGGGGCGTTCGGTCTCGAAACGTCAAGGCCTAGTGATGGCGATCATGCCGCGCGGGCGGGGCGACATGGTGGCGATCTCGCCGGCCCTCCCGGCGCGCATGACGATCGTAGTGGCGATTGTACCCGTAGGCTCGGGCCCGGTGGCTCTCGCCATAGTAGGCGGAAGGGCCATAGGCATGGGTGTCGCCCGTGTAAGGCTTGCCATAGTCGTACGGCGCCGGGGCGAGGTAACCAGCGTAGTTGTCGCCATACCCGCGGTACGCCTGCTGCCCATAGTGGGGCCGTTGATCGTAGTCTTGCTGACCCCGGTAGTCGTAAGGCTGGGCCACGGCGGCTGTGCCGCCAATGACCGAGAGAGCCGCGGCGGCAGCGATGAGCACCTTCATAGACCTACTCCTTTGCCGGTGGCCAGCCCACGCGGCGATCAGGCATCGTTAGCGCGCGGGCCTGAACCCGCAGGGAATGCTCCTCGTCACCTCCTGTTCATCCAAGAGCAGGCTAGCGAGCTCAACGCCTTGATCCGGCTTACCGGTGGGAGATCGCCATGCAGGTCTTCAAGCTGGCGCCGGCTTATGCGCTCGCGCGTCCCGCGGGCTGGATCGGGTGCCCGACGACCGCAGCGCCAGCGTGCGGACTTTTCTGCCGGTCGCCTCGGCGGCGCAAGAAGAAATTCAGGGCCTGACGCTTGCAACTGGTCGATCGCACCGCGGCCCTGTTGGCGGCGTGTGCTTAGGTCGGCAGGATCTTGTTCATAGCGCGGCGGAAGGAGCCGTGTGAGACAACAACAAGCAACAGGGGCGGCGCCCCGTCGTGCCCCTGGTCGTAGCTCGCCGGCGGTCGCGAGCCGCTCGCGACGCCCGCCCCATACACTGTCTTCTATCGCGGGCGCGCTCGTGGTCTTCTTCGTTGGCGCTCTTTTGGAATGAGGGGCCAAAAGTACCGTTGCAGAGGAACTGCGCCGTGCTTCGAAACGCTTGGATACGCCTGCTCCTGCCCCTGCTGGCGCTTCTGCCAAGTCTTGTTCACGCCCAGGAACCGGATGCGCTGACTTCGGTAGGCGCGACCGACCAAGGGCCGCTGGCGTTGGAGATGGAATCAAAACACGAGCACCATCGTCATGGATACCAACGCGTCCAGGGTGTCGTGGAGTTACGGAAACCCGAACTGGAAGCCGGGCGCACGGTCACGAAGCTCGAGGTCACCTTCGACTTCGACTGCAAGAGCCGACAGGTCCGGACTGTGCAGACGACCCGTCGCACCTGGAGTGGCGAATACGCCGGCACGACATATAGCCGAGAAGCGTGGCGGCCCCCGGCGACGGACGCGGAGGCCCGCGCACTACGCCTCGTCTGCCCTGGTCCGGAGGCCTCGCCGAGCGAGGCTCCAGCCCCCGCTCGCTCCAGCCCGCCACCCCGACGGTCCGGACCCCAGGTCATCGTGATGCCCAGGGGGTCATCTCCGAAACCTTGAGAACGACCATGGTGAGCCGCCCCGCTGGGCCGCCGACAACGCGAAGGTGGGCCTGCAAACCGGCAGGAGAGTTGCCGAGCCGCGAGAAGGTCGGAGACCGTTTGCCGCCTGCAGCACCATTCCCTAGAGTCGAAGCGGGTCGCACGTCGTCGTGCCGTCTGGAGTCTGGCCGATGAACGAGATCGCCTATTCGACCGAGCTGATCATCCGCCAGCCGGTGCAGGTCGTCTGGCGTCGCCTGACCAGCTTCGACGACTACCCGAGTTGGAACCCGTATCAGAAGATCGAGGGGGAGGCGAAGGCCGGGGCGAAGGTTCGTTTCTCGGTGAACTGGGGCCATGTGGCGCGGAAATCAGTCCCGGCCCGGATCACGGCGTTCGACCCGCCAAGGCGGCTGGAGTTCACGATCGGCTGGATCGGGTTCCGGGAACGACGCTGGATCGAACTCGAGCCCGTCGAACAGGGGGTGCGTGTTCGCCATGGTGTCCGCTTCACCGGCTGGCTGGCGCAGATCGCGTTCCAGCACCAGCTCAAGACCGAGCGGCTCAAACCTTACTACGAAGCATGGGGCGCCGCCTTGGCGGGGCGCGGTCGGTCTGCCGCTCCGCCCGAAGATGGGAAGCCGCTGAACCGGCGTCAGCGTCGCGCGGCGCGGAAGAAGGCCGGCGCCTAGCGCGGGTTCGATGGCGCTTACAGCCGCGACCGACCGTGGTCGAGCCTCAGTGCGCCAAAAGCCAGGCCATTGGGAGGCCCTGCACAAGCTCCCGCGTGACGCCGCCGAAGACCCTCTCACTGTACCGGGGCCGGCTGTAGGCGCCGCTCACCAGGAGATCACATCCCTCGGTTTCGGCGTGCTGCAGGATCTGTGCGCAAGCGCCAGCGGCGCCCTTGGAGAGGTGACGATGAGTTGCGGCGACCTGGTGTCGGCCTAGATGGTCGGCGACCTGCGCTAAGCGCTCACTCCTGACCTCGTCGCCGACGCCGAGGACGACGACGCGCTCGGCGCGCCTCAGAAGCGGGAGCGCCTCATGGACGGACCGCCTGGCTTCCCGGCTGTCCTTCCACGCGACCAGGACCTGCCGAAACGGGACGCGCGGCCGGCGCGATCCGATCTGCAGAACCGGCGCGCCGGAGTGGGCGGCAAGGGCCGTCGCGTCGACCCTCGCGAATTGTCCGCTCGCCGAGGCGCCGAGGATCGCCAGGTCGGCTGTGAGCAGATGCTCGTTCAGGATCAGATTCGGATCAGAGATGCCCGAGCACCAGTCGGTGACGACCTGGCGGCTAGCGAAGACCTCGCCATGGATCGCCTGCGTGCTCTCGAGCGCCTCGCCAAAGGCCAAGGCTTGAAGCGCGGACCCGCCCGCGCTGCCAAGGAGCGCTTCGTTCAGTAGCGAGGTTTGCGGCCAAGCGAACGCGGCGACCGAGAGGCGACCGCCATATGCCTCGACGAACTCGGCCGCCACCTCCAGGGTTCGACGCACCGTCGGACTGGGGGTCGCATCCACGACGATATCGGCATAGGTCATCGCTCGCCTCCTGTCAGCGCTGTCAGCGTCCCGCGGCAATGCTCGGGACGTCCGCCTATACGACCGCCTGCCATCGCTCGCCTTGCGGCGTGTCAACATTGCGCGAACCTCCATCGGCCTCGTCCGTGGACGCTTGTGATCGGCGCCTGGGCGTCGCAGACTCAACGAAGCAGCCAGTGAAGGCGATCCCGAGGTATGCGGCAGAAGGTCAGTCGTGGAGCCGTACTCCTCCTCATCTTCTCGCTCATCGTGCTGGGCGGCGCGTTGTATCTCGTGTGGGCCAGTCCTGACGAGCATACGCACCGCGCCGCTCGCGCCGTTTTGCCCCGGTAGAGCCTCTCGATCGCCTCGTGTCCGGCTTCCCTGCGGAATCCGGACACGGGGCGCGGGTCGTCAGCGCGGAGTCGGTCGCAAGATCAGGCGACAGATGGCCGGCAGCACGAACAGGGTCAGGGCCGTCGCTGTCACCAGTCCGCCGATGACCACGGTGGCGAGCGGCCGTTGGACCTCCGCGCCAGTCTCGGTGGCGAGCGCCATAGGCACGAAGCCGAGCGACGCCACGAGCCCGGTCATCAGCACCGGGCGCAGCCGCTCCATCGCCCCGTCGACGATGGCGTGATCGAGAGAGGCCCCCCTCTCCAGCCGCTGCCGAATGGCCGTCATCATCACCAGGCCGTTCAGCACCGCCACCCCGGACAGGGCGATGAACCCGACCGCGGCGGAGACCGAGAATGGCATGCCGCGCGCGGCCAGGGCGAACACCCCGCCCGCCAGGGCGAGCGGAATGGCCGAGAAGACCCCGAGCGCCGGCTTCACCCCGCCTAGCGCCATGTAGAGCAGGGCGAAGATCAGCAGGAAGCAGAGCGGCACCACAAGCGCCAGTCGGGCCTGCGCGGCCTTGAGGTTCTCGTACTGTCCGCCCCATTCCACCCAGGCGCCCGGCGGCAGCTTGACCTCGCTTTCGACCTTCCGCTGCGCCTCGGCCACGAAGGAGCCGAGGTCGTTGCCGCGGACGTTCGCCTGCACGACGACCCGCCGCTTGCCGTTCTCCCGGCTCACCTGGTTCAGCCCTTCAGAATAGGCGAACCGCGCAACGTCGCGGAGCGGCACGGACCGCCGGGCGCCGCTGCCATCTTCCGGCAGGAGCACGGGCAAGGCGGCCACGGCCTCAAGGTCGTTGCGGATGGCGTTCGGCAGACGCACGACGATGTCGAACCGGCGGTCGCCCTGGAAGACGAGGCCGGATTCCCGGCCGCCCATGGCCACCGCGATGGTGTCGGCGACCTCCTCGACGGTGAGGCCGAGGCGGCCGATCGCGTCGCGGTCGACTGTGATATCGAGCGTCGGGAAGCCCGTCGTCTGTTCGGCCTTGACGTCGGCCGCCCCGGGGACGGTCTGCAGCACGCTCGCCACCTGCCCCGCCGCCTGGGCCAGCGCATCGAGGTCGTCGCCATAGATCTTGATCGCGACGTCACCCCGCACGCCGGCGATGAGCTCGTTGAAGCGCATCTGGATCGGTTGGGTGAACTCGAACACATTGCCGGTGAGGCCTTCCAGCCGCTCTTCCATCCGCGTGACGAGCTCGGCTTTCGACTCGCCCTTGTTCGGCCATTCCTCCTGCGGCTTCAGGATGATGAAGCTGTCCGAGGCGTTCGGGGGCATCGGGTCGCTGGCGACCTCCGCCGTCCCGGTCTTGGAGTAGACGTAGGCGACCTCCGGGAAGCTGGCGATCGTGCGCTCCACCTGTCGCTGCATCCGCAAAGACTGCTCCAGCGAGGTGGAGGGGATGCGCAGCGCCTGGACCGCCATGTCCTTCTCATCCAGCTGCGGCGCGAATTCCCGCCCGAGGAAGCCGAAGACCACGCCAGCGGCGACGAACACGGCGGCCGCCGCCAAGATCACGGGCCAGGGACGACCGATTGTCTTTCGGAGCAAGGGTTCGTACCGCGTCTTCGCCCAGCGGATCGGGCGGACCTCCTTCTCAGCCACCTTGCCGCGGATCAGGAGAGCGATCATCGCCGGCACGAAGGTGAGCGACAGGATGAAGGCTGCGGCCAAGGCGAGCATCACTGTGATCGCCATCGGCGAGAAGGTCTTGCCTTCCACGCCGGTGAAGGTGAGGAGCGGCGCATAGACGAGAAGAATGATAGCTTGGCCATAGACCGTCGGCTGGATCATCTCCCGGGCGGCCTCGCGGGTTTCCCCGAGGCGCTCCTGGAGGGTCAGCAGCCGGCCCTCGTGGTGCTGCCGTTCGGCCAGTCGCCGAAGGCTGTTCTCCACGATGATGACGGCGCCGTCGACGATGAGCCCGAAATCGAGCGCGCCCAGGCTCATGAGATTGCCGGAGACGCCCAACCGGTTCATGCCGATGGCGGTCATCAGCATCGACAATGGGATCACGAGGGCGGTGATGATCGCGGCCCGGATGTTGCCGAGCAGCAGGAAGAGCACGACGATGACCAGCAAGGCGCCTTCGGCCAGATTCTTCTCGACCGTCTTGATCGTCGCGTTCACCAGCTTCGAGCGGTCGTAGACCACCTGCAGGCGCACGCCCGGCGGCATGGTCTTGGCGATCTCCTCCAGCCGCTCGGCGGAGGCCCGCGCCACCGTCCGGCTGTTCTCCCCCGTGAGCATCAGAACGGTGCCGACGACGACTTCCTCACCGTTCTCCGAGGCCGCGCCGGTGCGCAGGGCGCCGCCGATCTTGACCTCGGCCACGTCGCGCACTGCAATGGCCACGCCGCCGCGCGTCGCGACGACCGCTCGCGCGATCTCGTCGGCCGTCCGCACCCGCGCGTCGGTGCGCACGAGGAAGGCCTCGCCGGCGCGTTCGACGAAGTTCGCGCCCACTGTCAGGTTGGCGGCCTCCAGCGCCCGGGAAAGCTCAGAGAAGGAGACCCCATAGGCGGCCAGCCGCGTCGGGTTTGGCGTGACCACGAATTGCTTGTCATAGCCGCCAATGGAGTCCACGCCGGCGACGCCGGCGACACTTCGCATCTGCGGTCGGACAATCCAGTCCTGGACTTCGCGCAGGTAGGCGGCCTGCGCGACCGGATCGGTCAGGCGCTCGCCCGTGACGGTCAGATACGCCCCGTCGGACTGCCAGCCTGGCTGGCCATCCCGGCGCGGCGCGCCGCGGCCGCCCGGATGATCGTATTCGACGGTCCACATCAGGACCTCGCCAAGGCCGGTCGAGATCGGGCCCATCATCGGCTGGGCGCCGTCCGGAAGGCTTTCGCGAGCCTGGATCAGCCGTTCGGCGACCTGCTGGCGGGCGAAGTAGACGTCCGTGCGCTCGGTGAAGACCACGGTGACCTGGCTGAAGCCGTTGCGTGAGATCGAACGGGTGCTCTGCAGGCCCGGGATCCCCGCCATCGCGGTCTCCACGGGGTAGGTCACCAGCTTTTCGACCTCCGCCGGCGCCAGCGCCGGGGCGACCGTATTGATCTGCACCTGCTTGTTGGTGATGTCCGGCACCGCGTCGATCGGCAGGCGGACCAGATTGTAGAGCCCCAAGGCCGCCACCAGGGCGACGAGGAAGACGATGGTCCAGCGGAAGCGGACCGAAAAATCCAGGATGCGGCCGATCATGACGCCACCAGCTCCGTGTTCGAAGGGTTCGGCTTAGTGGCCATGTTCCGCCTCGCCCTTGCCGAGTTCCGCCTTCAACACGAAGGCGTTGGCTGCGGCGATCACATCGCCAGGCCGTAGGCCCTCCAGGATCTCGGCGCGTCCGCCGGTCCTCCGCCCGGCCGTGACCGGCTGCGCGCGGAAGCCCTTGGGCGTCCGGACGAAGACGACGGAGCGCCCTTCGACGGTCTGGATGGCCTCGTCCGGCACGACGATGGCGCGGGTGGCGGAACGGGCCGAGGTCATGCGGGCTTCCACGAGCTGGCCGGGCCGGAGGTCTCCGAGGGAGCCCGTCGGGGTGAGCACCACGGTGGCGGCGCGGGTCTGCTCATCGACGGCCGGCGTGATCGAACGCACGATCGCAGGAATAGCCGTCCCGCCGACGGCGCCGATGCTGGCGCGGTCGCCGGGCTGAATCCGCTGCATATCCAGCGCGGACACGGCGGCTTCGACCTGGATCCGGCTTGGATCGGCGATCCGGAAAAGCTCGGTCTCGGGCTGCACGAAGGCCCCAAGGCTGGCCGACATCCCCGTGACGCGTCCACTGATGGGGCTGATCACACGCACATAGCGGCCGTCTGCCGATATGTCGGCCGCGCCCGCGGCCGCCGCCGCGCGCCTGGCCTCGGCTTCGGCGGCCGCCAGAGACGCCTGTGCGGCCTCAAGGTCCTGCCTCGCCCCGACCTTCTGCTCATAGAGGCGCCGCTCCCGGGCCGCCACCTTGCGCGCGAGCTCAGCGCGCGCCGTCGCGGTGGCGCGATCGGCGGCGATCTGGGCGGCTTCGCGGCTTTCCACGAGCGCCAGGGTCTCGCCGGCGCGGACTGGGTCGCCGAGCCGCTTGTTGATCCGCGCAATCGAGCCCGCCGCGCGGGCGGTCAGCGCCGCCTGCCCGGACGGTTCGGCCTCGACGGTGGCCTGAGCTCGGATCTCCGCGCCCAACCCGCCGACCGCGACCGGCTGGAGTTGGATGCCCGCCGTCCGGATCCGGGCGTCGTTCATTGCGACGACTTCGGCTTTCGCACCTTCTTCGGCGTGGGCCTCGCCATCAGCGTGGGCCTCGCCCTCGCCGTGATCCGCCTCCCCCTTTGCGGCTTCAGCCGGTGCGGCGGCTTGGGGTTTTGGGCTGGTGAGTTTGGCGGCGGTGAAGCCGATGCCGGTGGCGGCGACGAGGGCGGCGCCGGCGAGCAGCCAGTTGCGGTTGGCGCCGGCGGCGAGGGATTTGCGGGGCATCAGGAGACTCCGAAGGGGGCGCGGCCCTGCAGCCGCGCCAGGC
>JBKOYY010000042.1:0-31077 GCA_046725615.1 Pseudomonadota bacterium | reverse complement strand
AGGTGGAGTGGGTCTGAGGCCCACGCCGTGAACGCCGGCCGTCCGCTGCGGATCTGGGCGGTCTCCGACGGCCGCGCCGGCATCGAGGCGCAGGTCCTAGGCCTCGCCGAGGCCGTCGCCCGACTCCGGCCGGCGCTGATCACCCGCAAGCGGATCGGCTGGCGGCACGGCCTCGGCCGGCTGCCCTGGCGACTGATCCCGCCGGGCGCCCGGACCGGCGACCCCATCGAGCCGCCCTGGCCCGACATCTGGATCGCCGCCGGCCGTGCGACGCTGCCGCTCTCGACGCGCATGCTGAAGTGGGCCGAGGGGCGCACCTTCGTTGTCCAGACCCAGGACCCGAAAGCGCCGCTCGACCGCTTCGACCTGGTGGTCCCCCCCGCGCATGACGGGCTGCAGGGACCGAACGTCTTCCCTATCCTCGGCGCGCCCAATCGCATCACGCCCGAGACGCTCGCGCTGGACCTGGCCCGCTTCCAGGACCGCCTCGCCTTCCTGCCGCATCCTCGCGTGGCGGTGATCATCGGCGGCAGGTCCAAGGCCCATCGCCTGCCGGCGCCCCACGCCCGCCGCCTCGCCGCCGACATCGCCCGCGCCGTCGAGGCCGCCGGCGGCTCGATCCTGCTCAGCTACACCCGGCGCACCCCCGGCCCGGCGCGCGAGGCCATGACCGGCGAGCTGGCCCGCCTGCCCGGCGTCATCTGGGACGGCGCCGGCGACAACCCCTACTTCGCCTTCCTGGCGGGGGCGGACGCGATTCTGGTGACAGAGGACTCCACGAACCTGGCCACCGACGCGGCGGCCACCGGCAAGCCGGTGTTCGTCCTGCCCATGCCGGGCCACAGCGCCAAACTCGCCCGCTTCCACGCCGAGCTCGCGCGGCGCGGCTTCGCTCGGCCGTTCCAGGGCGACCTGACGGGGGACGTCCGCCCGCCGTTGACCGAGACCGACCTGGCCGCGCGCGAACTGTTGCGCCGATACGACGGCTCGGCGTGATCGCCGTCCCGAAACTCAACCGCAGGCAATGGTTTCTTGCCCGGCTCGCCCGGCTCGGTAACTTTAGCTAAGGATTTATGGATAGCCTCCCGGCAAGGGACGCAATCTGATTCGTAACCGGGGGCCCGCACAGTGGCGACGTTCTTCTTCGAGACCATCACGGCAGGCGAGGCGCTGGCCTACACGCCGGCTGACCAGCTGATCTTCACCACCCAGAACGTCTCCGCGTCTCAGGTCGCGGTGATCTTCGTCCCGTTCACCATCAACACGCCCGACTACGTGATCCTGCAGGCGCCCTTCAAGAGCGTCACGTTCTCGGATCCGGGCGGCATCCGCGGTGAATCCGACGCGGTCTTCGCCGACGGGTCGAAGCTCTACATCGGCACCGGCAACAACGACAACGAGACCGGCACCGGCGGCAAGGACGGCCTCTACGGCGGCGCCGGCGACGACACCCTGAACGGCGGTGGCGGCAACGACGTGGTCCAGGGCAACCAGGGCGCGGACTCGCTGCTCGGCGGCACCGGCGACGACGTCATCTACGGCGGCAAGGACAACGACACGATTGACGTGGGCGCCGGCACCGGCGCACCGGGCATCGTCCAGTTCGCGCAGGGCAACCTCGGCGACGACACCATCACCGGCAGCGCTACAGCCGACCTGCTGCTGGGTGGCCAGGGCAACGACCGGATCGACGCCAACGCGGGCGGCAGCGACTACCTGCTCGGCAACCTCGGCGACGACACCCTGATCGCCGGGACCTCCTCCGACACCCTCGGCGGCCAGGACGGCGCTGACAGCCTCGAAGGCGGCGGCGGCGCTGACAGCCTCGACGGCGGTGAAGGCGCCGACACCATCAACGGCGGCGCGTCGAACGACACCATCAACGCCGGCGGCGGCGACGACATCGTGGCGGCCTTCGCGGGCGCCAACTCGATCGTCGGTGGCGCGGGCAACGACAACATCACCTCGCTCGGCAACAACGACACCATCGACGGTGGTGACGGCAACGACGTGATCAATGCGGGCGGCGGTGACAACAACATCACCGCCGGCGCCGGCAACGACAACATCACCGCGACCAGCGGAAACGACAACGTCGACTCGGGCGACGGCGACGACACGATCAGCATCGGCGACGGCAACAACACCGTCACGTCGGGCCTCGGCAACGACGGCGTCACCACCGGTTCGGGCGACGACATCATCAGCACCGGCGATGGCGACGACACCGTCACCTCGGGCGCCGGGACCGACACCATCAACGCCGGCGCCGGCGCCAACAACATCACCATGTCGGGCGGCGGCACCCTCATCACCTCGACCGGGGCCGACGTCGTCACGGCTGGCGGCGCGACGGGTAATATTTCGGCCAGCCTCAGCGGCGGGAATGACAACGTCACGCTCGGCTCGGGCAGCGACACCGTCGACCTGGGCGACGGCAACGACACCTATTCCAGCGCGGCCGGCAACGACAACGTCACTGCCGGCGCGGGCGATGACAACATCACCACCGGTACGGGCAACGACTCCATCGCCGGCGGCGAGGGCGAGAACGTCGTCGACGCGGGCTCCGGCGACAACAGCATCACGGGCGGCTCGGGCAACGACAACGTCACCACCAGCGGCACGGGCAACGACACCGTCGCCACCGGGGCGGGCAACGACGTGATCACCACCACGGGCGGCCTCGACATCATCAACAGCGGCGCCGGCAACGACAGCATCACCTTCACCGGCCGCGGCTCGATCGTCTCCGACATCGGCGACGACACGATCGCGGGCGGCGCCAGCACGGTCGACAACATCATCGACACAGGCGCCGGCAACGACAACGTGACCACCGGCTCGGGCGCCGACACGATCAGCCTCGGCTCGGGCAACGACGTCCTGGTCGACAGCGGCGGCGCCAACAGCGTGCTCGGCGGCGGCGGCAACGACAACATCCAGACCGGTGGCGGCAACGACAGCATCGCCACGGGCACCGGCAACGACACGATCGACGCCGGCGCTGGCAACAACAGCGTCGTCGGCGGCGGCGGCAACGACAACATCACGGCCGGAGTCGGCGCCGACACGATCACCACCACCACCGGCGACGACACCATCAGCGCCGGCGACGGGGCCAACGTCATCACCGCGGGCGACGGCGCCAACAACATCACCACGGGCGCCGGCAACGACACCATCGTCACTGGCGACGGGGCCAACTCGGTGAACTCGGCTGCGGGTAACGACACCATCACCGGCGGCGCGGGCGTCGACAACATCGTCGCCGGCGCGGGGATCGACCGCCTCACCGGCGGCGGCGGCGCTGACGTCTTCTACTTCAATTCAGGTGACACGGGCGCGACGCTCGCCACGGCGGACTCGATCACCGACTTCGCCGGCGCGGACCGCTTCGAGTTCGGCCTCGCGGCAGGGTCGGGCACGAACTTCACCGACGGCGGCGCGGTGGCCGACTTCGCGGCGGCGCTGGCCGCTGCGAACACGGCCATGAACGGTACGGTGATCTACGCCTACTACCAGACCGGCGGCGACCACTACGTGTTCGCCGACACCAACGGCGACGGCACGGCCGACCAGGCGGTGATCCTTGTCGGCGGCGGCACGGTCACCTCGGCCAGCTTCCTCTAGGCCGGCGATACGACTGGAGATCGAGGGCCGCCCTTCGGGGCGGCCCTTTGCTTTTGAAAGCGCATCAGCGCAAATCCAGCCCCATGATCGCCCTTTCCCGTGACGCGACGTGGCCCCCCTGCCGCGATCCCGCCCCGTTCGGAGGCGATGGACGGGCATGACCGGCCCGCGGATCCTGTTCGTCGTCGACGCCGGCCCCAGCGTGGGCGGCGGCCACGTCATGCGCTCGCTCACCCTGGCCCGAGCGCTGGAAGCCCAGGGCGCCCGCGCGGCCTTCGTCGGCCCGCCTGCGGTCAGTGAGCTGCTCGACGCCTTCGCCCCCGACACCGCGCGAATCGCCGCCGAGGATCTGGCCGCGGCCGCCGTACGGGAGTCGTTCGACGCCATCGTGTTCGACCACTACGGCCTTTCCGAGCCCGACCACCGCGCCATGGCCCAGGGCCGGCCGGTGCTGGTGATCGACGATCTGGCGAACCGCCCACTGGGCGCCGACCTGGTTCTGGATTCCGGCCCCGCGCGACGGGCCGAGGACTACAACGGCCTCACCCGCGCCCACGCCCGGCTGCTGCTGGGGCCGACCTTCGCGCCCGTACGGCCCGAGTTCGCCGCCCTGCGCGAGCCGGCGCTCGCCTGGCGCGGGGAGCCCGTCCAGCGCATCCTGATCGCTATGGGCCTCACCGACGTCGGGGGCGTCACCGCCAGGGTCGTCGAGCGGATCCGGCCGAAGGTCAACGACATCGGTCTCGACATCGTCCTGGGAGGCGCCGCGCCGTCGATGCCCGGTCTCACCAAAGTAGCCCGGCGCGACCCGCGCCTGCTGATCCACGTCGACACCCCGCACATGGCGCGCCTCACCGCCGAGGCCGACATCGGGGTCGGCGCGCCGGGGTCATCCACCTGGGAGAGGTGCGTCCTGGGCCTGCCGTCGCTGCTCGTGGTGCTGGCTGACAACCAGCGGGCCGCCGCCCGCGCCGTCGCCGAGCGTGGCGCGGCCCTGGTGCTCGACGTCGCTGCCCCGGACTTCGAGGCGGCCTTCGACCGGAACTTCATGCGGCTCCTGCGCGACGCGGACCTGCGCCGCAGCCTCGCCGCCGCCAGCGCGGCCCTGTGCGACGGCCTGGGCGCCGGCCGGACGGCCGAGGCCTTCCTGAACCTGATCGATTCCCGGAAGGGCTAGGCTCTGGAGCATCCCGGCCGCCTCTGGCGGCGGCCGGGGCGCTTGGCCTCGTCAGGCCGCCTTGGAGGCCGCCGTCTTGCCCTCGTAGACGAAGGCCGCGTCGTCCAGGTCGATGACCGGCAGTTCGTCCTTCTCGCGCCAGTAGTCCTGGCTGTGCTGCCATTCGGGCTTGTCGCCGCGCTTGGGCAGCAGGTGCATGCCGCGCATCAGGTAGCCCGGGTTGAAGTTCTCCGGGTCGATCCAGGTGGAGAGCGGCATGTCCTTGTCTTCCGGTCGTAGGGCGACCGAGACCTTCTTCACACCCTTCTCGTCCATGTGGTTCAGCAGGCGGCACACGAAGTCGGCGATCAGGTCCGCACGCAGCGTCCAGCTGGCTCGGAAGTAGCCGAACACCCAGACCATGTTCGGCACGCCCGTGAACATCATGCCCCGATAGGTGACCGTGTCGGCGAAGTTCAGCGGCTTGCCATCGATCACGAAGTTGATGTCGCCCAGGACGTTCAGGTTGAAGCCCGTGGCCGTGATGACCACGTCGGCCTCCAGCAGCTCGCCGGACTTCAGCTGGATGCCGCCCTCCATGAAACGCTCGATCTCGTCGGTGACAACGGACGCCTTGCCCGCCTTCACCGCCTCGAAGATGTCGCCCTCGGGCACAAACGCGATCCGCTGACGCCACGGCCGGTAGGTCGGCGTGAAGTGCTTCGCGGTCACCTCGGGCCCGACGAAGGCCGAGACGCCGGCGAGCAGTTCCTGCTTCACCGTCTCGGATTCCTCGAAGGCGCGGCGGGTGAACAGATCCTGATCGTGCAGCAGCTTGCGCCGGACGATCTCATGGATCCACGTCTCGTCGATCTTCAGCTCGCGCAGGATGTCCGCCAGTTCATTGGCGTTGCGGCCCGGGATGAAATAGGTCGGCGAACGCTGCAGCAGGGTCACGTGCCCGCAGTCGTCGGCGATGTTGGGAAGCAGGGTCGCCGCGGTGGCGCCCGAGCCGATGATCACGACCTTCTTGTTCTTCAGCGACAGGTCCTGGGGCCAGGTCTGCGGGTGGACGATCTGGCCTTTGAAGTCCTTCATTCCTGGCCAGTCGGGGGTGTAGCCCTCGGAGTGGCGATAGTAGCCCTGGCACATCCAGAGGAAGTTGGCCGTGAAGGCGACCGCCTCGCCGGTGTCCAGACGCTCGGCCTCGATCGTCCAGAGGTTGTCGCGGCTCGACCACGTGGCCGTGGTGATCCGGTGCCGGTAGCGGATGTGCTGGTCGAGGTCGTTCTCCTCGATCACCTCGCCCATGTACTTGAGGATCTCGTTCGCCGTGGCGATCGGGGGCCCGACCCAGGGCTTGAAGCGGTAGCCGAATGTGTAGAGGTCGCTGTCCGAGCGGATTCCCGGATACTTGTGCGTCAACCAGGTGCCGCCGAAGCTCTCCAGGGTCTCGAGCACGACGAAGCTTTTGCCCGGGCATTGCTGCTTCAGGTGGTATGCCCCACCGACGCCGGAGATACCGGCTCCGACGATCAGCACGTCGAAGTGCTCAATTGTCGCGGACGCCCTCGGCGCCAGACTCGTCGCAGTCGTCACATCCACCTCCCGGTTCATATCGTTGGGCGCGCAGTGTCGAGACCGCGCGGTTCCGCACCTTGATCGAAATCAAGATAGGTTATCAACGATAATATAAATCGCGCCGCCGTGAAGCCGGATTCGTTCGCCCGTCGCACAGCTCCGGAATCGTCACTACATTGCGGGCATGTCCGAAGCTCGACCCGAACCCCGCTCCGTCCGCTGCCTCATCATCGGGGCGGGCCCCGCCGGCTACACCGCCGCCATCTACGCCGCCCGGGCCCTCCTGAAGCCCGTTCTGATCCAGGGCATCCAGCCCGGCGGACAGCTCACCATCACCACCGACGTGGAAAACTATCCGGGCTTCGCAGACGTGATCCAGGGCCCCTGGCTGATGGAGCAGATGCAGGCCCAGGCCGCCCACGTGGGGACCGAGATCGTCAGCGACATCGTGACCAAGGCGGACCTTTCTCAGCGCCCGTTCCGGCTGGAGACCGACAGCGGCCAGGTGTGGCTCGCCGAGACCCTGATCATCGCTACGGGCGCCCAGGCCAAGTGGCTGGGGCTGGAGACCGAGCAGAAGTTCCAGGGCTTCGGCGTCTCGGCGTGCGCCACCTGCGACGGCTTTTTCTACCGCGGCAAGAACGTGGTGGTGGTCGGCGGCGGCAACACCGCGGTCGAGGAGGCCCTGTTCCTCACCAACTTCGCCGCGAAGGTCACGGTCGTGCACCGCCGCGACGAGTTCCGCGCCGAGCGGATCCTGCAGGAGCGCCTGTTCAACCACCCCAAGGTCGAGGTGATCTGGGACGTCGCCATCGACGAGGTGCTGGGCGACACGGACCCGATGGGCGTCACCGGCGTCCGGCTCAAGAACCTCAAGACCGGCGCGACCCAGACGGTCCCGGCGGACGGCGTCTTCATCGCCATAGGCCATGCTCCGGCCAGCCAGCTCTTCCAGGGCCAGCTCGAGACCGATCCCTCGGGCTATCTGAAGGTAAAGCCCGGCACGGCCTCGACGGCGATCCCCGGCGTCTACGCCGCCGGCGACGTCACGGACGACGTCTATCGTCAGGCCGTCACCGCCGCAGGCATGGGCTGCATGGCCGCGCTGGAGGCTGTCCGCTTCCTCGCCGAGGAAGACCACAAGAAGGCGCACCACCCGATCACCCACGGCGAGGCCCAGAAGATCGGGGCCTGGTAGGGGCGGCATGATCCGCTTCGCCCGCCCCGCCGACCACGCCGCCATCGCCGAGGTGGTCGAGGCCGCCTTCGGTCAGCCGGACGAGGCGCGACTGGTGGAGCGCCTGCGCGCGGCCGGCGACGTCCTGCTCGAAATGGTCGCCGCCGACGCGGAGGGGGCCGTCACCGGACACATCCTGTTCAGCCGTCTCTGGGCCGACCGGGCCGAGCTCATCGCCGCCCTCGCGCCGCTCGCCGTCCGGCCGAGCCTGCAACGGACAGGCGTCGGCTCCGCCCTGGTCCGCCGCGGCCTTGAACAGGCGCGCGAGTTCGGGGCCCACGGCGTTCTGGTGCTCGGCCACCCCGCCTACTACCCGCGCTTCGGCTTCGCCGCCGAGGCCGCAGCAGGGGTGAAGTCGCCCTTCACCGGCAGTCCAAGCTTCATGGCGCTCGCGCTGGAACCTGGCGCCTTCGATGCGCCGATGCACGTGGCCTATCCCGACGCCTTCTCGGTCTGAGCCTCGCCACCGCCGCGCCGGCGTGATCTAGTGTCGGGCATGAAGGCCGCCGCGTCCCTCGTCGCCCTCCTGTTTCTGGCAGCCGGTCCCGCGTCGGCGGCCGAGCCCTCGGGCGCATTGAAACCGCCCGTGGCGGCCCTCGACCTGTCGACGCCTTCCGCCGGCTTCGCCCCCGCCTATTCCCACGCGCCGCCAGCCCGCATTCCGGGCGTTGCGCGCACCGCCATCGACCGGCGGCTCGACGACGACGCGATCGGGTCGATCGGGTTCATGTGCGGGCTGAAGCCGGGCGCGGAGAAGAGCGGCGCGGCCGCCGCCCACGGGTACGATCCGACCGGCCGCTTCGTCGGCGCCCGCCTGAGGTTCGCCTTCCGCTGAGGTTCAGTTTCCCGGCTGAGCGACCGTGGCCGCGGCAGGTGCGCCCGCCGCGGTGGCGGACGTGGCGTTCAGATCGCGTTCCAGGGCCTCCAGGCTCTGATTGATGCGCTTCACTTCGTCGGCCGTCGGCGCGCGCCGGGTCGACAGCAGCGTCCCGCGCACCCGCGTGCGGTCGCCGCCCGGGGCCGTCGGGTCCGACACCGTGTAGGTCCGCACCTCGCCCGCCACCGCCAGCGTGATCTTGCGCTCTCCCGGCACGCCCTGGGTCTCGGGCGAGAACAGGCCACCCTGGGTGCGCGCATCCAGGCCGCCCAGAACCGCCGGCGACAGATAGGCCTCGCCCCCGGCGTAGCGGCCGGTGAACGCGGCCGGCTCGCCCCACGGACCGGTCCAGCGATAGAAGATGTGCTGGCCCACCTGGGTCATCTTGACCAGCGTCGGGGCCCAGTAGGGCGCGACGTACTGGGCGTGATAGTGCGTGGCCGACCCGACGGTCTTGTCGACGTAGCCGTTCAAGGCGCGTTCGGCGACAGCCCGGGCCCGCTTCCACAGCGCCGGGACCGGCGCATAGGCGAGCGAGCCGTCGCAGGTGAAGGTGAACTGGCAGCCGGTGGCCCGCGCCGAGCCCTGGTAGACCACGCCGCAGACCGACTTCGGATAGGCCGGGTGCCGCATGCGGTTCAGCACCACCTGGGCCACCGCCTCCTGCCCCACCTGGGGCTCGCGCGCGGCTTCGTAGTAGACGGCCTGGGTCAGGCATTCGACGGCCCGGGCCCGATCCTCGCCGCCGGCCTTCAGCACGAAGGGGCGCATGGGCCGGATCGGCAGGTCCGCGAAGGGTCGGAGGGCGTTCAGTTCCTCGGCCGTCTGGCCGTCCGCCGTCGGCAGGCCCAGCGTAGGCGGCAGGTCGAGGTCGAGGCTACTCCAGCCGCGCGGACGCGCCCACAAGTCGGGGGCCCGCGAGCCGGGATCGTGACGCAGCGCCAGGGCGCGCATGGCCGGGTCCATGCCAGAGGCCAGCTTCAGCAGCGCCCCGTCCGACAAGTCGCGAGAGGCCATCCGCACCGTCTCAACCGCCCGCGGATCCTTTCCCGCCGGCGCGCACGCCGGCCCGGCGGCGAGCGCCGTCAGGACCAGGGCGGCCCCGATCTTCGCCCGCGCCGGGCGAAGTTCATGGCGGCGGAATGTCGTCAGGGTGACCCCTCCGTGGGCATCGAGCGTCGCATATAGGACCAAACCGGCGGTATTTGGACCCTTCGAGGCAAAATTCGTGCAAGCGGCGCCGTCCGGCCAACCCGGCGCCTGATGGTTGCAACCCTACTGGCCCGGCCTCATGCTTGAGTGTCTGTACGGGGGTAAAACACCGAATGACGCCGGCTCCGTGGCCGCTGCGGTTCGTCCCGAGGCGAACGCCCGGGTTCCTGCCCAGCCTGGGAATCTGCGTCGCCGCCCTCGGCGCCGCGGCCGGGACGCGCCTTATCCTCCTCGGATTCGATAAGGGCCTCGGCCTCTCGGTCACCTATTTCCCCGCCCTGATCGTGGTGACTCTGGCCGCCGGCCCTCGCTGGGGCTGGGCCGCCCTGGTGGCCGCGGTGGTGCTCCAGCAGTTCTCGCCGAGCGCCTTCGCCGTCGGAGACGCCCTGGCCCTGCAGGCGCTCTTCGTGCTCTCCGCCGCGATCACCATCCTGGTCGCCGGCGCCCTGCGCGCCACGCTGGTGCGGCTCGACGAGGCCAGCAACGCCCGGGCCGCGGCGCAGGATGCCGTCGTCGCCACCGAGAACCGCTTCCGCGTCCTGGCCGACAGCGCGCCCGTGCTGATGTGGGTCACCCGCACCGACGGGCGCCGGGAGTTCGCCAACCGCGCCTACGTCGACTTCCTGGGCGTCGGCTACGAGGCGGCCATCGGCTTCGACTGGCGCGAGGTTCTGCATCCCGAGGACCTTCCCCGCGTCCTGCGGGAACAGGCCGCAGGCGAGGCCTCGCGCACGCTCTTCACGCTGGAGGCGCGCTACCTGCGCCACGACGGCCAGTACCGTTGGGTGCGCTCGGTGTCCCAGCCCCGCTGGGCGGCCGACGGCGCCTTCGCAGGCTTCGTCGGAGTCGGCTATGACGTCACCGAGCAGCATCAGGTCGAGGACCTGCTGCGCGAGAGCGAGCACCGGTTCCGCACCCTCGCCGACAGCGCGCCGATCCTCATGTGGATCTCGGGTCCGGACAACCGGCGCGAGTTCGTGAACCAGACCTACCTGGACTTCCTCGGGGTCGATTTCGAGACCGCCACCTCGGGTCGCCTGTTCGAACGGATCCATCCCGACGACTCCCGGTCCATGCGGCGCGAAGCGGCGCGGCAAGGCGCCGAGGGCGGCCCGATCTCGGTCGAGGCGCGATTCAAGCGGGCGGACGGCGAGTGGCGCTGGCTCCGCACGATCTCCAAGCCGCGGTCGGGGCCTGGCGGCGAACCGCTGGGTTTCATCGGCGTCGCCTACGACACCACCGAGGCGCACCAGGTTCAGGGCGACCTCACCCGCATCAACGACCTGCTGGCCGAACGCGTGCAAGCGGCGCTGGCCGAGCGCGACGAGGCCGAGGCCGCGCTCCAGCGCGCCCAGAAGCTGGAGGCCGTGGGCCGGCTCACCGGCGGGGTCGCGCACGACTTCAACAACCTGCTCACCGTGGTGATCGGCGCGCTCGACCTCATGCAGCGCCGGCCCGACGACACCGCCCGGCGCGAGCGCATGATCGAGGCGGCCCTCGGCGCCGCGCGGCGTGGCGAGCGCCTGACCCAGCAGCTTCTGGCCTTCTCCCGGCGCCAAGCGCTCAAGCCCGAGCCGGTCGAGGTCGACGACCTCCTGCTCGAGAGCGAATCCCTGCTCCGCCGCGCGGTCGGAGAGTCCGCCAGCCTGCGTCTAGACCTGCGGGCGCCGGGCGCCGTCGCCGACATCGACCCCAGCCAGTTCGAGGCGGCGGTCATGAACCTGGTGGTCAACGCCCGGGACGCCACGCCCCCTGGCGGCGCCATCCGCCTTGAGACCTCGACCGTCCGCCTCGCAGCTCGCGAGGTCGAGCCGCTGGAGTCCGGCGCCTTCATCTGCGTTGCAGTACAGGACACCGGAACAGGCATGGACGAGGCGACCATCGCCCGCGCCTTCGAGCCCTTCTTTACCACCAAGGGGGCCGGGCATGGCACCGGCCTCGGCCTTTCGCAGGTGTACGGCTTCGCCCATCAGAGCGGCGGCGCGGCCACCCTGGAGTCCGCGCCAGGCCAAGGCGCACGGGTCTGTCTCTACCTGCCCCTCCGGGCGTCGGCCGTCGCGCGGCCCGCCGCGGCAGAGCCCCCGGCGCCGGCCGCGGATGCTCCAACGCTCAAGGTGCTGCTCGTCGAGGACGACACCCAGGTAGCCGAGCTCGCCCAGGCCATGCTTCGCGAGCTGGGCCACGAGGTCACCCTCTGCGGGCAAGGCGAGGCGGCGCTGAAGATGCTGAAGACCCGGCGGCGTTTCGACCTGATGCTGACTGACCTCATCATGCCGGGCGCCCTGTCGGGGGTGGATCTTGCGCGGGAGGCCGTCGCCCTGCGCCCCGGCCTGCCGGTGATCCTCTCGTCCGGCTACACCGGTGAGGTGCTGTCCGCGGCCGAGGGATCCGAGTGGCCGCTGCTGCGCAAACCCTACGGCCACGACCAGCTGGCGCGGATGATCGCCGACGTCACCGCCGCATGAGGTCGGCTCAGCCCGCGTAGAACGCCTCGAAACTGGTGAGCGGCGCGCGGGTCGCCAGCACCGGCCTGGGAAACGCCTTCCAGGGCGCTGCCGGATCCAGCCCGGGCAGAGCGGCCAGCAGCGCGTCGCGCGCCTCGGCCCGTATGCCTTCGTCGCGGGCGATCACCTGGCCCCACAACGAGTTCCCGTCGAGGCCCACCCGCTCGTCGCCGATGGACCGGCAGGCCGCGCCATAGTCCGGCGGGAACACCCGGCGATAGGCGTCCAGGTTGTAGAGCCAGGACCGCCCGCGGATGTGCGTCGCCTCTGGACGCGTGGCGCGCAAGTGAGCGACGAGGGCCGCCATTTCGGCCTGGCGTCGCGCAAGCTTGGCCAAGGCCAGTGGGCCGCCCTGCCCGTCCGTGTCGGCATTGCGGAAGTGAATCTGCACCGACCCGTCCGCGGCCGTCGCGTCGTCGCAGGCGAAGCAGCCGAACGCGGTCCGCCCCGGTCCGGGATAGGTTTCCGGCGGGGCGTCACGGAACGTGGCCTGGGTCAGCGCAACCTGGTCTCCAACGGCGGTGAGGCGTTCCAGCGCCTGGGCGAAGGGCGTCCAGGCCGGGGAAACCCCGGCGCTGATCCGGCCGAGCCCGAAGCGGCGATGGAGATTCGTGTGCCGTAGCGCCATCTCGCCCAGCGGCGCGCCGGTGAGCTCGGCCATGCGCCGCGCCAGGCGCAGCTGCACCTCGAAGACGGGACCCAGGCGCTGGGCGCGCGCCGCGCGGTCGACTGTTGGGATCTGCATCCCGCGAGCTTACCCGCTCCGCCGTTTCGTTTCGCTGGCCCTCAGGCCGCGGGAGCCGACAGGTTTGAGGTCGCCGCCCCGGCCGCTACGACCCGCAACAGCTGGTCGGGATTAATCGGCTTGGAGATGTGGCCGTCCGCCCCGGCCGCCCGCGAGGCGTTGACGTGCTCGGCCATGGCGTTGGCGGTCAGGACGAAGATCGGGGTGCGGGGAAGTTGCCCCGCCGCCTCGCGGGCGCGGATCTCACGGACCGCCGTCAGGCCGTCCATCACCGGCATCTGCACGTCCATCAGCACCATGTCGAAGGTGTCCGCGGCAAAGGCCTTGACGGCCTCGGCGCCGTTCTCGACGCAGGTCAGGTCCACGCCGGCTGCGCCGAGGATCAGCTCCACCACCCGCCGGTTCGTGGGATGGTCCTCGGCCAGCAGCACCCGCAGGCCGAGAACAGGAGCGTCCGCCTCGGGTTCGAGCGCGGCAGGGGCATCCGCCGCCGCCGCGGCCCGCGGCAGGTCTAGGGTGAAGGTGAACTCGGCCCCGCGCCCCGGCTCGGCCTCGGCATCCAGGCGCCCGCCCATGGCCTGCGCCAGCGCCCGCGAGATCGCCAGGCCCAGGCCGCTGCCGCCGAACCGCCGCGTGATCGAGCCGTCCGCCTGCTCGAATCGCGAGAACAGCCGGTTCTTGGTCTCGGCGTCGAAGCCGATGCCGGTGTCGGAAACGCGGAAGGCGAGCCCACCGCCGGCCGGGGCCGGTTCCACCCGCAAGGTGACACGCCCGTGGGTCGTGAACTTCACCGCATTGCCCAGCAGGTTCGACAGGATCTGTCGGATGCGCGCGGCGTCGCCGAGGTAGCAGCCGGTCACCTCGGACGCGATATCGACCTCCAGATCCAGCCCCCTGGCCTGGGCCGCGGCGTCGAACAGAGCCGCGCAGGCCCGCACCGACGAAACCAGCTCGAACGGCTCGACGCGCAGCTCGAACTTGCCCGCCTCCACCCGCGCCAAGTCCAGGATATCGCTCAGCAGGGTTTCCAGCGTGCGGGCCGAGCTCTCGATGATCGACACCATCTCCCGCTGCGGGTCGCTCAGGGGCGTACGGGCCAGGGCGCCGGCCACGCCCGCCACGCCGTTCAGCGGCGTGCGGATTTCATGGCTCATGTTAGCGAGGAATTCGGACTTGGCGAGGTTGGCCGCCTCGGCGCGCGCCCGCGCCTCCACCAGCTCGGCCCGTGCCCGGAGGTCCGGCGAGACGTCCTCCACGATCGACCAGATGTAACTCTTCCCGTCCGGCCCGGTCAGCAAGGCCCCGTTCAGACGCAGCGGGATGCGCTCTCCGCCCTTGGTGACATATTCCTTCCGATAGGGCCCGTATCGTCCCTCCCGCTCCAGCATGGCGAGCTGCGCCGCCTCTTCCTCCTCATACTCCTTGGGAGTCAGCGCCCAATAGTCGAGGTTCAGGAGTTCCTCGCGAGAGTATCCCGTGAGATCACAGAAGGCGTCGTTGAACTCCACGTATCGGCCGTCGTGGGTCGTCAGCGCGATGCCGAGGGACGATAGCTCGAACAGCTTGCGCAGCTTCTCCTCGCTCGCCCGCAGTTCGTCGTCAGCCTGCTTCCGGCGGGTGATGTCCGAGGCGATCCCGAGGTATCCGGTGATCTCGCCGGTCGCGTCCTTCAGGCCGGTCACGTTCAGCAGCACGGACAGCCGACGGCCATCCTTCCGCACATAAGTCCACTCGTGCTCGTTCGGCAGGCCGGCCCGAGCCTTGGCGACGAAGGTGTCGAAGCCCGGGGTGACGCGCGTCCCCAGCTCCGCGCTGAACTGAACAGCGCGCTCCACCACCTCCTCGAAGATGTGCAGCACCTCCGGCGTGTGCCGCCCGATCATCTCCTCGGCGGCATAGCCCAGCATCCGCTCGGCGGCCGGGTTGAACTCGGTGATCGTCCCGTCGGGCTGGGTGGCGATGATCGCGTAGCCGGCAGCGTCCAGGATCGCCGACTGCAGCGTCAGTCGCTCCAGGAGCTCGGGCTCCACCTCGATCTTGCCGCTGGGGGGTGGTGCCGTCTCCGCAGGGCGCACGTTTTGTCCAGACATGGTGAATCCGCCACGAGCGATCATCTACAACAGTTAAACTAGAGTTATATCGCGTATCATTGCTCGATAATCCTCAAAGTTGTGATGCTTATTATTTCGCTTGAATTATAACGTCGTCATCCGAAGACCTGCGACAGGCCGTCGCAGTCCGGTGGAGTGGGCGACGCCAGCAGCCACGCCTACTGCCCTTGGGTCACCCGTTCACGGCCCTGCCACTGAATCGCCCTTGCGCCGGCGAAAGCTCGCGCTATATCTGTCTGGCGGGTTATGCTCGGTTTGAGCAAAAGCCCGATGCGCCCGGGCTCCCTTGGCGCGTTTTTATAGGCCTGAGAAATGCTCACTTTGAGCATAAGGAGGGTTCCATGGCCGCCGACGGTTTCCAGTTCGCGTTCACCCCCGAGGTCGAGGCTCAGACCGCTCCCCTGTGGGAGAAGGTCAAGCGCCACATCACGCCCATGGAATCGCGCCTCCAGGCCCCGCTGATCGCCGAGATCAACCGCCTGAAGCGCGAGAAGGACGCGGTCATCCTCGCCCACAACTACATGACGCCCGAGATCTTCCACGGCGTCGGCGACTACGTGGGCGACAGCCTCGGCCTAGCCAAGGAAGCCGCCCGCTCGGACGCGAAGGTCATCGTCCAGGCCGGCGTCCACTTCATGGCCGAGACGTCGAAGATCCTGAGCCCCGAGAAGCGCGTCCTGATCCCGGACCTGCGCGCTGGCTGCTCGCTGGCCAGCTCGATCACGGGCGCGGACGTGCGCCTCATCAAGCAGCGCTACCCGGGCCTGCCGGTCGTCACCTACGTGAACACCACGGCCGACGTGAAGGCCGAGACCGACATCTGCTGCACCAGCGCCAACGCCGTGCAGGTGGTGGAGGAGGCCGCGCGGCAATGGGGTGTCGACCGGGTGATCCTGATCCCCGACGAGTTCCTGGCCCGCAACGTCGCCCGCCAGACCCACATCGGCATCATCGCCTGGAAGGGTCGTTGCGAGGTGCACGAGCGCTTCACCGCCGACGACATCCTGGAGCTGAAGGCCGCCTACCCCGACGCCGAGATTCTGGCGCACCCCGAGTGCCCGGCGGAGGTGCTGGAGGTCTCCGACTTCGCGGGTTCGACGGCGGCGATGAACGACTACGTGATCCAGCGCCGGCCCAAGCGTGTGGTGCTGATCACCGAGTGCTCGATGGCCGACAACGTCGCCGCCGACGCGCCGTTCACCGAGTTCGTGCGCCCGTGCAACCTGTGCCCGCACATGAAGATGATCACGCTGGAGAACATCTACGACGCGCTGCGGAATGATCGCTATGAGGTGACCGTCGATCCGGCGATCGCCGAGCGCGCGCGTCTGGCTGTCCAGCGGATGATCGACCTGCCCCCGCCGGCCCAGCCGGCCCGCTACGATCTCGTGAAGGCTCGCCACCACGTGGACGTGGAACTGATCTGATGGAGCGCATCCGCCACGACGGCGTGGTGGTGGTCGGCGCTGGCCTTGCCGGGCTCAGCGCCGCCCTTGCCGCCGCGCCCGCCAAGGTCCTGGTTCTGACCGGGGCGCCGCTCGGCCAGGGCTGTTCGTCGGCCTGGGCTCAGGGCGGCGTCGCGGCCGCGCTGTCGGGCGACGACGACCCGGCCCTGCACGCCGCCGACACGGTGGCCGCGGGCGCTGGCCTAGTGGTCCCCGAGGTCGCGCGCCTGCTGGCCGAGGAAGGCCCGGAAGCCGTCCGCCAGCTCGCCGCGCTCGGCGCGCCGTTCGACCGCAAGGCCGATGGCGGATTCGCCCAGAGTCTGGAGGCCGCCCACAGCCGCGCCCGCGTAGCGCGTGTGAAGGGCGACCAGGCCGGCCGCGCGATCATGGAGGCGGTGAACGTTGCTGCGCTCGCCGCGCCCCACGTCCGGGTACGGACTGGCGTCACGCTGGCCGGCCTTGTGCAGGACGCCACGGGCCGCGTCCGAGGCGTCGTGGCCCGCATCGATGGTCGCCCGGTCGAGATCCTCGCCGACGCGGTGATCCTGGCCACAGGCGGCATCGGCGGCCTCTACGCCGTCACCACAACACCGGCCGAGCTCACCGGCGACGGCCTCGGCCTCGCCGCCCTGGCCGGCGCGACGATCGCCGACCCGGAGTTCGTCCAGTTCCACCCCACAGCCATCGACATCGGCCGCGACCCGGCCCCGCTGGCCACCGAGGCCCTCCGCGGGGAAGGGGCGAAGCTGGTCGGCGCCGACGGCCAGCCGTTCATGGGCCGCTACCATCCGGACGCCGAGCTGGCGCCGCGCGACGTCGTGGCCCGCGCCATCCACGCCGAGCGCGAGGCCGGTCGCGGGGCCTTCCTCGACGCCCGCGCGGCGGTGGGGTCCCACTTCCCCGAAGAATTCCCTGCCGTCTTCGCCGCCTGCCTGTCGGGAGGCGTCGACCCTCGCGTCCAGCCGATCCCGGTGGCGCCGGCGTGCCACTACCACATGGGCGGCATCGCCACCGATGCCGAGGGCCGCACCAGCCTGCCCGGCCTGTTCGCCGCGGGCGAATGCGCCTCCACCGGCGTGCACGGCGCCAACCGCCTGGCCTCGAACTCGCTGCTGGAGGCGGCGGTGTTCGGCGCCCGCGCCGGGCGCGCGGCCCGCCTGGAAGCGCCGGGCGCCGCCCCGCTCCTGCCGTCCAGGGCCTCGCCGACGCTCCCGCCAGCGGCGCTCGCCGGACTTCGCGCCGCCATGAGCCGCGATGCGGGCGTCGTCCGCGACGCCGCGGGCCTCTCCCGCCTGGTCGCTCACATCGACGGCCTGCTCGCCGCCTACGGCGAGGTCCCGGCGCTGGTCGCGGCCCGGCTGGTCGCCGCCTCGGCGCTGGGGCGGCGCGAAAGCCGCGGCGGCCACTTCCGCGCCGATTTCCCCGAGGCCCAGTCGCCGCCGCGCCGCACCCTCGTCGCCCTGCCTCAGAGCGCCGCCTGCCAGGCCGCCTGAGCTTCACCTTGATCCGCCTGTCCGGCCGGCGCATCACTCGTCCGGCCGTGGAGATCCCATGACGATCGAGCCTCTTCCCGACCTTCTGCTCACTCCGGTGATCCGGGCGGCCCTGGCCGAGGACCTGGGCCGCGCCGGCGACATCACGGCCCGAGCCTGCGTACCGGCCGACGCGAACCTGACCGCCGACTTCGTGTGCCGCCGGGGCGGCGTCGTCGCGGGCCTGTCGGTGGTGCGCCTGACCCTGGCCGAGCTCGACCCCGACGCCACGGTCGAGCCGCTCTCGGCCGATGGACAGGCGGTGCCCGCCGGAACAGCCCTCGCCCGCGTGAGCGGTAACGCCCGGGCCATCCTCGCCGCCGAGCGCACTGCGCTGAACCTGCTTGGCCGCCTGTGCGGCGTGGCCACCCTTACCCAGGATTTCGTCGACGCCATCTCCGGGACGAAGGCCAAGATCACCGACACCCGCAAGACCACGCCGGGGCTGCGCGCCCTGGAGAAGTACGCCGTGCGCTGCGGGGGCGGCGTGAACCATCGCTTCGGCCTCGACGACGCCATCCTCATCAAGGACAACCACGTTGCGGCCTGCGGATCGGTGGGCGAGGCCGTTCGCCGGGCCAAGGCCTACGCCGGCCACCTCGTGAAGGTGGAGGTGGAGGTCGACAGCCTGCTGCAGCTGCGCGAGGCGCTGGCCCACGACCCCGACGTGATCATGCTCGACAACTTCGGCCTCGAGGACATGCGAGAGGCGGTCAAGCTGGTGGGCGGCCGGGTCACCCTGGAAGCATCCGGCGGGGTGTCTCTGGAGACCGTCCGCGAGATCGCCGAAACCGGCGTCGACGTCATCAGCATCGGCGCCCTCACCCATTCGGCGCGGGTGGTCGACATCGGGCTGGACGCCGTCACGGCCTAGGAAACCGGGCGCCGGGCCGCTTTCGTCGAACCCACTGCGGGTATCGTCGCATTACCCAGGCTTCACTTTGCAGGCCCGGCGGGCGGGACGTATGTCTCGCCCATGCTCAAGCGCGCCCTCATCGCCGCCGCCCTGCTCGTCCCCACCGCAGCCGCCGCTCAGGCGCCAGCCGCCGACTATCCGAGGCGCATCCCTGCGCCCGGCGGAGAGGTGGTCATTCCCGTGCCCGGCTTCCAGCGGGCCTATGACGACTACAAGTACGCCCCGGCACGCCGGGCGGGCGACTTCCTCTATATCTCCGGCGTCATCGCCGGCCCCAACGGCGCGGCCGACCGCAGCCCCGAGGCCTTCAAGGGCTATGCCCGTCGAGCCTTCAAGGCGATCGAGGCCAGCCTGAAGGCCAGCGGCCTGACCTTCGCCGACGTGGTGATGGTCAATACCTTCCACGTCTGGGACGGTCCCGGCTTCAAGGGAACGCGCGACGAGCAGTTCGCCGCGCTCAGCGCCGTGAAGGACGAGTTCATGGGCCCGCCGCACCCCGCCTGGACGGCGGTCGGCACGACGGGCCTGCTGGCCGACGACGGCGTGGTGGAGATCCAGATTATCGCCTACGCTCCACGGAAATAGCGATCACGCCGGCTCCATCCGGCTGGCCGCTTCGGTCGCCGCGGCGAACCGGCTGTCGGCGATCGCCGCCATCCGCGCCTTCACTTCCGCCAGGATCTCGGGCCGCGCCAGCTCAGGACGACCCGAATTGAACGGCGGCGCCGGCGCGTATTCCAGGCCGAGCTGGACCGACTGGGCGTAGTCCTCCCCCGCCAGTTCAGCGAGCAGCACCAGGGCAAAGTCGATCCCGGCGGTGACCCCGCCGCCAGTGATGACGTTCCCGTCCCGGCAGACCCGATCCTCGCTCACCGTCGCGCCGAAAGGCTCGAGCAACGGCCGCCAGGCCCAGTGGCAGGCTGCCCGCTTGCCCTTCAGGAATCCTGCCGCGCCCAGGATCAGCGAGCCGGTGCATACCGACGTCAGATACTTCGCCCCCGCGCCCAGGCGCCGGATCTCGCGCATGAAGGACTCATCCAACATGGCGTCGGCGGTCCCGAAGCCGCCCGGCACGTTGAGCACGTCGCAGCGCTCGATCCTGGAGAGGTCCGCCAGCCCACTGAAGGTCAGTCCCTCGGCCTCGATGTCCCGTCCGCCGACCGAGGCCACCGTCACGTCCGCGTCAGGCGTGCGGACGAGCACCTGGTGCGGGCCGGTGAAGTCGAGATGGGTGACGCCCGGATAGAGGGCGATGACGATCTGCGTGCGGGCCATGGGCGCCTCCTTGCGGTTGACGGCCGGACGCTAACGGCGGCAGGGTCTGTCTGAAATGACATTGTTCCCACGAAATCTGCCATGACCCGTCGGATCGCGGTCGTCATCTTCCCCGGTTTCCAGCTCCTGGACGCGGCAGGACCACTGTCGGCGTTCGAGATCGCCGGGCGCTACCGGCCGGGGACCTACGAGGTCTCGATCCTGGCTCCCGGCGGCGGATCGGTCGTCAGTTCGGGAGGCGCGCGCATGGCCGCAGACTCCCTCTCGGATGTTCCGTTCGACACCGTCATCATCTCCGGCGGCGACGGGACCCGGTCGCTGGACGAACTGCAGGAGATCATCCGCTGGATCCGGCGCATCGACGTCCGCCGCCCGGCCAGCGTCTGCTCGGGCGCCTACGTCCTGGCCGAGGCCGGCCTACTGGACGGGCGAAGGGCGACGACGCACTGGAGCCGCACCGACGACTTCGCCCGCCGCTATCCGAAGGTGAAGCTGGATGCCGACCGCATCTTCATTCGCGATGGGAACGTCTGGACTTCGGGCGGCATCACCGCCGGCATCGACCTGTCGCTGGCGCTGATCGAGGACGATCTGGGCGCCGAGGTCGCCCGCCGCACCGCCCAGCAGCTCGTGGTGCACCAGCGCCGGCCGGGCGGACAGTCCCAGTTCTCCGCGCTCGTCGAGCTGGGCGGGGCGACCGGGCGGTTCGCCGACCTGATGGACTGGATGCGGTCCCGACTGGCGGAGCCGCTGCCCGTGGAGCGCCTCGCGGCCCAGGCCGCCATGAGCCCGCGCAACTTCGCCCGCGCCTTCACCGCCGAGACCGGAACCACGCCGGCCAAGGCGGTCGAGCGTCTCCGCCTGGAGGCCGCCCGGACGGCCGTCGAGACCGGACGGGATCCCATCGACCGCGTCGCCGAGGACGTCGGCTTCGGAAACCCCGAGCGGATGCGCCGCGCGTTTCTCCGCGCCTTCGGCCAGCCTCCCCAGGCGCTGCGGCGAGCGGCTAGTCGCTGATCCCCTGCGCCCGCAGGATCCGCAGGCTCTCGTTCTGCCGCTTGATGATGCCCAGCAGCTCGCGCTGCCGCAGGGCGTCCACCTTGTCGTGCAGGTGCATGATCTCAAGCTCGGCCCGCAGGTTGACCAGGTAGTCGTGCTCGGCCGCCTCGCGGTCACGCTGGGCCGCCCGGTTCTGGCTCATCATGATGATCGGGGCCTGCACCGCCGCCAGCATCGACAGCATCAGGTTCAGGAAGATGAAGGGGTAGGGATCGAATGCGAGGCCGACGCCCTTGGTGAGGGCGTTCCAGCTCATCCAGAGCGCCAGCGCGGCCGCGAAGCCGAGGATGAAACCCCACGACCCGCCCACCGCCGCCACGCGGTCTGCCAGCTTCTCGCCCCGCGTGCGCGCGTCCACCTTCAGCTTGTCACTGACTCCCGTGGGAGCCTCGGTGGCGATCAGGTTAATGACGCTTCTCTGGACATCGGTCAGCTCGTCGAAACGGCAACCCAGCAGGTCCTTGGAGAGCTGTTCGCGGGCGTCGACGGCCATCAGGTTCCTCCTCACGCGCGCCGGAGCGATGTAGCCTTCGGAGCCTCAGGGGGACTCAGGCATGGCGGCAAGCGGCAAGGCGCAGGCGAACGGCCGGCGCGCGATCTTCATCACCGGCGCGGCCAGCGGCATCGGCCTGGCGAGTGCGAAGCGCTTCGCCCGGGGCGGCTGGTTCGTGGGCCTCGCCGACATCGACGCCAAGGGTCTCGCGGCAGCGCTTGAAGCGATCGGTCCCGGCAATGGTTCCGTCCACCGTCTCGACGTGCGCCACCGCAGCGCTTGGAAGGCCGAGCTCGCCGTCTTCGCCAAGGCGACCGGCGGGCGGCTTGACGTGCTGATGAACAACGCCGGCATCGCGCGCGGCGGCTACCTGGAGGCCCAGGCTCCCGACGACGTCGACCTCCAGGTGGATGTGAACCTCAAGGGGGTGCTCAACGGCTGCCAGGCGGCGTTCGACCTGCTCTGCGCGACGCCGGGCGCCCTGGTCGTCAACGTCGCCTCGGTGGCCGGCGTCGTGGCGCCGCCGCGGATGGCCGTCTACGCCGCCACCAAGTTCGCCGTACGCGGGTTGTCGGAGGCGCTGGAGGCCGAATACGCCCGGGTCGGGGTCGGCGTCCGCTGCATCATGCCCTGGTTCATCGACACCCCGCTGCTCGACAAGGCGCGCTTCTCAGGCAACGAGGACCTCCGGGTCTCCCTGCGCCACCAGAAGATCCCGGTCTATCCGGTCGACGACGTGGCCGAGGCGGTCTGGACCGCCGTCCACGGCAAGGGACTGCATCACCTTGTCGGCGGCCAGGCGCAGCAGATCGGGCTCCTGAGCCGGCTCGCGCCGGCCTTGGTCAGGAAGCGCCTACGGCGACAGGTTGAGGCGATGTGAGGCGCGCCTCGGAGGCCGCGGGCTTGGCGGCCGTGTCTGCGGCCGGCGCGATCGGCGCCGGGGTGGCGGCGGGCGCCGTCTCCAGCGAGGGCTCGATGGCCTTTTCGACCGACGGCGCGATGCGGATCTCGCCCACGTCCGCGGCCGGGCCCGACACCAACGAGGCGGTCTGCACCAGCGGCGCGCCCTTCCGGCGCGGCGAGAACTTGTAGAACACGTGCAACCCCACCTGGGTCACGCGCGCCATGTGCGGCGCCCAGACCGGCGAGACCTGGATCGTGTGGAAGTGGGTGGCCGAGCCGACCTCGGCGCGCAGGGCGCCGGCGAGCGCTCGCGTCGCGACCCCACGGGCCGCATCCCAGGCGTCAGGCTCGCGGCGGCGGCGCATCGAGCCGTCGCAGGCGAAGCTGAACTGGCAGCCGGCGCGGCCAGCCCCCTGGAACACCACGCCGCAGACCGACTTGGGAAAGGCCGGGTGCTTCACCCGGTTGAGGACCACCTGGGCCACCGCGGCCTGACCTCGCGCGCTCTCGCCGCGCGCCTCGTAGTAGACCGCCTCGGTGAGGCATTCGAGATCGGCGCGCTGGCGGGCCTTGGCGGCGCCACGGTCGGCGTCGAAGCGCGCCGCGACCGTCTGCGCATCCGCGCCCGGCTGGAAGCCGTATTGAATGAGACCGGTCCTGAGCCCCTGGCCCTCGGCCTCGAGGTAGGAGCCGGCGTAGCCGCGGCTGGCCGCCTCGGCCATCTGCCGGGCCCGCGCGTACTCCGCGGCGTGCCCGCCCATGCCGGCGGCGAGGTAGATGGCGCCCAGGCCCAGGCCCATGCCTGCGCCCGCCAATACGGCGCTGAACAGCGTACGCCTCTCGGCGCGCGCTTGCGTTCCAAACTGCAAAACTGACGGTCCTCAGCGACGAGGGCGACTCTGCCCCCCAACTCAGATGTCGCCCCGGGCGCCCCTGCTCTTGCTGGCGGCGGCCGCGGCCAGCCTGGCCCCGAGTTCCGTGATGGGGCAGGCGACGGCAAATGATGAAGGACGTATGAATGCCGGAGCGCCGTCTGGCAAGACTTTTTTGCGCCGCAGCATTAACGGCGCTCCGCGCCCAGGCGCAGACCGAGATGCGTCCGACGACGCAGTGGTCTGACAACCCTGGGGAAATCCGGGTTGTTCCCGCGAGGGGCGATCTAGACTTCCATTAACACTCAAGTGTTCTGAAACCGCATGCGTTAACCTTAGGCCAGTCGATCTCCAAGCTTGAGGGAACCCGGACCGGGCTTGGCTGTTCTGCAAGGGCACGTCCCCCACGGAGCCTCCCCCAATGCGCCTGCCCCTCGCTCTCGTCGCCATCTCGGCCGCCCTGGCCCTCGGGGCCTGCGGCCACAACACCGAGCAGCGCGCCGCCACCGGCGCGGTCGCGGGCGCTGTTGTCGGCGGCCCGGTCGGCGCCGCTGCAGGCGCCGCCGTCGGTACGGCCGTCAGCAAGACCGTCGACAACTAGGAGGCGCTGCGGCGCAACGCCGCATCCGTTGCGCACTCCCTCCCGTACCTTTCGCGGGCAACGGGAGGCGCAACGTGCGCAACCTCATCTTCGCGATCATGACCCTCGCTGGCGTGCTAATGGTCGCCGCCAGCGCGGCGCACGTCGCCTTCTAGGCGGGGCTGAGGCTACCGCCGTCGCTCCGCACCGCGCGCCACATCGCAAGCCCGTTCATCACCAGTTTCACCAGCAGGACCGCCAGGGTCACCGCCATTGACACCTGCACGGCCAAGTCGATGCCGGCTTGCACCTCCAGCACCCGCGCCGGGTGAAGCTTCGCCGACGAGACGCTGACCCAGTTCCCGGCCTGCAGCAGCGGAACCAGGATTGCGACGCCCAGGGCGCTGCGGCCCATCGACAGCCCTACATGGACGCTCGTCCAGCCCGGCCGCGCCAGGGCCACGACGTTGATGGCCATCTCCACGACACTGTAGCCGACCACTGGCCAGAAGAACGGCGCCCAGGCGGCCGACAGCTCCACCTCCAGCCCACCCCAGGGGATCAGGTTGCGGAATTTCAGCACGCCGAACCACCACAGCAGGAAGACGATTTCCATGCCGATCTCGGTGACGATCTCGAAGGTCGAGCGCGACTTCGCCTTCGGCGGCGGCAGGTCGCGCGGGGTCCAGCGATAGAGACTTTCGGCCCAGCCGAACCGCTCGGCGGCCGCCGCGCCCAGAGTCACCGCGCCGAAAGCCAGCAGAAGGGTCGTGAAGAGGTCTGGCAGCGCCGCCGTGGCGTCGACCGTTCCTGCCCGGAACGCTGCGGCCAGCGCGAACGCGGTCACATAGACTGCCGCGACGATGCCCAGAACAGCCTTCAGGACCGCCCACCAGAGCGGGAACATCCGCGGCCCGATCAGGTGCTGCACCTGCCGGTACCGACCCGCCAGCGCCAGTGGGTTGCCCCGCGCCAGCAGTAGCGCGTCGATCTCCTCACGCGTGAGCGTCCGGCCGAGCTCGGTCTCCCTCGCCTCCACCGCCGACAGCAGCTCGTCGCGCAGCTCGGCGACGAGGTCGGCGCGCTGACGGTCGGCCAGCGCCCGGCCCACCGCGGCCAGATAGCGTTCGATCAGATCGCTCATGCGTCGTTCCCCTTCAGGATTGCATCTACCGAGGCATTGAGCGCCGCCCATTCGCGGGCCAGCCGGTCCAGCACGGCGCGCCCATCGTCGGAGAGCCGGTAGAAGCGCTTGTTGCGACGCTCCTCCTCACGCCACTCGCTGGTTAACAGGCCCTGGGCCTCCAGCCGCCGCAGCATGGGATAGAGCGCCCCTTCGTCGATCTCGACGCCGGCCTCAGCGAGCGCCCGGCGCAGCGTGTAGCCGTAGTGCTCGGACCGGAGCTGCCCCAGCACCGCCAGGATCAGCGACCCGCGGCGCAGCTCCTGGCGGAGCGACTCGAAGATGTCGGCATCGTTGGGCATCGTACTGAGCGGCCTACCCTGTGCGCCACACAGTGTCTAGCACATACTATGCGCCACACAGCAGTCGCGGCGCGCGGCGGCCGTGCTAGCTTGGCCGCAACCACAAGAGGAAACACCCGATGCTCCGCGCAGCGCTTGCCGTCGCCGCCGCCCTGCTACTCGCCGCGCCGGTCGCCCTCGCCGCGCCGCAGGACCGCACCGCAGTAAACGGCGATGTGAAGATCCACTACGCCGTCGAGGGCAAGGGCCCGCTGGTTGTCCTGATCCACGGCTTCCCGGACTACTGGGGCACCTGGACGCCGCTGATGGCCGAACTGAACAAGGCCGGCTACCGCACCGCCGCCCTGGATCTGCGTGGCTACAACCTCTCGGACAAGCCCAAGGGCGTCGAGGCCTACGCCATGCCGAACCTCGTCGGCGACGTGGCCGCCGTCATCGCCGCAGAGGGTCAGGAGGACGCGATCGTAGTCGGCCACGACTGGGGCGCGGCCATCGCCTGGCGCGTGGCCTTCACCCGGCCTGAGCTGGTTCGCCGGCTGGTGATCATGAGCGTGCCGCACCCGGCCGGCATGGGCCGCGAGCTGGCGACCAACAAGGCCCAGCAGGAGGGCTCGAACTACGCCCGCGTCTTCCAGCAGGAAGGCTCCGAGAAGGCCCTGAGCGCCGAGGCCCTGGCCGGCTGGGTCAAGGACCCGGCCCGCCGCGCCGCCCAGGTCGAGGCCCTGAAGCGATCGGACTTCGCCGCGATGATGAACTACTACCGCGCCAACTATCCGCGGGCCGGCGGCGCCCCCGCCATCGCCCCGCCCGCGGCGGAGCCCCAGCGGGTGAAGGTCCCCACCCTCGTCATCCATGGCATGAAGGACACAGCCCTCAACGCCGCCGGACATTCCGGGACCTGGGACTACGTCGACGCCGACACCACCCTGCTGATGGTTCCCGGCGCCGGCCACTTCGTGCAGCACGACGCCGAAAGCCTGGTCAATCGCACAGTCCGCGACTGGCTCGACGCTCGAAGGTAGCAGGATGATCTCGATCAACGCCGAGGCGGCGCGCTACGGCTAAGCCCGACGCAGTTCGGAGTACGCCATGTCCCTCGCTAACACCCGCACCAGCTACGGCTGGATCGCCATCGCCCTGCACTGGATCTCGGCCGTCGGCGTGATCGTCCTCTACCTGCTGGGCGAACAGCTGGAAGAAGCCGAGGGCCGGGCCGCGAAGCTGGCGGCCATGGCCAACCACGTCTCGGTGGGGATGCTGCTCTTCACCTTCCTGGCCGCGCGCCTGATCTGGACCGCCACCCAGCCCGCGCCGACCCCGCTTGAGCGCAAACGCCCGATGCAGATCGCCGCCAAGGCGATCCAGGGTCTCTTCCTGTTGATGATCCTGGTGCAGATCGTCACCGGCCCGCTGGTGATCTGGTCCAACGCCCGGGGCATCGCGATCTTCGACTGGGGCATGATCCCCAGCCCCTTCCCGGCCAAGGTCCCCTGGCTTCACGAGGCCGCCGAGACCGTCCACAAGGTGGCGCCCAACGCCCTCTGGCCGCTCCTGGCCCTGCACGTCCTGGGCGCGCTCAAGCATGCGGTCATCGACCGCGACGCCACCCTGAAGCGGATGCTCTGGCCGGCTCGCTGAGCCCCCGGACGCTCGACCGCCAGCCTGCTGCCACCTTGCTGTCAGCAGCCTGATGCGCGTCCGCGCGTTCCGGTGGCGTCCGCCGCCGGGAGACCTTACCTTCGCGCCATGCCCCGCACCCCCGCCCCGGCCGGGGGCGTCGCCGACATGTCGGCCGCCTTCGACTACGATGAGAACACCATGCCCATGCTCTGGAAGCCGCACCGCCCGGTGCGCCCGGAGAAGAGTGAGGGGGGGCGGAAGTTCAAGCTGGCCTCCGCCTACCAGCCCGCCGGCGACCAGCCGCAGGCGATCCGCGAGCTCGTGGCCGGGATCGAGGCGGACGAGCGCGACCAGGTGCTGCTCGGCGTCACCGGCTCGGGCAAGACCTTTACCATGGCCAAGATCATCGAGGAGACCCAGCGTCCCGCCCTGATCCTCGCCCCCAACAAGACCCTCGCCGCTCAGCTGTACAGCGAGTTCAAGAGCTTCTTCCCCGACAACGCGGTCGAGTTCTTCGTCAGCTACTACGACTACTACCAGCCCGAGGCCTACGTCCCCCGGACTGACACCTACATCGAGAAGGACAGCTCGATTAACGAGCAGATCGACCGGATGCGCCACTCGGCCACCCGCGCGATCCTGGAGCGCGACGACGTCATCGTCGTGGCCTCGGTGTCCTGCATCTACGGCATCGGCTCGGTCGAGACCTATTCGGCCATGACCTTCCAGATCCAGCCCGGCGACCGGATCGACGAGAAGAAGCTGATGGCCGACCTGGTGGCGCTCCAATACAAGCGCAACGATCAGGCCTTCGAGCGCGGCGCCTTCCGCCGGCGTGGCGACACCATCGAGATCTTCCCCGCCCACTACGAGGACCGCGCCTGGCGCATCTCCCTCTTCGGCGACGAGATCGAGGCCATCACCGAGTTCGACCCCCTCACCGGCAAGAAGACCGCCGACCTCGCCGGCGTGAAGATCTACGCCAACAGCCACTACGTCACGCCGCGCCCGACGCTCCGCCAGGCCATCAACCTCATCAAGGCCGAGCTGAAGGAGCGCCTCGACTGGCTGGTCGCGAACGGCAAGCTGCTGGAGGCCCAGCGCCTGGAGCAGCGCACCACCTTCGACATCGAGATGATCGAGGCCACCGGCTCCTGCGCCGGCATCGAGAACTATAGCCGCTACCTCACCGGCCGCCGGCCGGGCGAGCCGCCGCCCACCTTCTTCGAGTACATCCCCGACAACGCCCTGCTGTTCGTCGACGAGAGCCACCAGACGGTGCCGCAGATCGGGGCCATGTACCGGGGCGACTACCGCCGCAAGTTCACCCTCGCCGAATACGGCTTCCGACTGCCCTCCTGCATGGACAACCGCCCCCTCAAGTTCGAGGAGTGGGACGCCATGCGGCCGGACAGCGTCTTCGTCTCGGCCACCCCGGGCCCGTGGGAGATGGAGAAGACCGGCGGCGTCTTCGCCGAGCAGGTGATCCGCCCCACCGGCCTGATCGACCCGCCAGTCGAGGTGAAGCCGGTGTCAAAGGACGGCTTCAGCCAGGTGGACGACGTCATCGACCAGGTCCGCCAGACGGTCGCCCGCGGCTACCGGTCCCTGATCACCGTCCTCACCAAGAAGATGGCCGAGGACCTCACCGAGTACATGCACGAGCAGGGCCTGCGCGTGCGCTACATGCACTCCGACGTCGACACCCTGGAGCGCATCGAGATCATCCGCGACCTCCGGCTCGGCGCCTTCGACGTGCTGGTGGGCATCAACCTGCTGCGCGAGGGCCTCGACATCCCCGAGTGCGGCCTCGTCGCCATCCTCGACGCCGACAAGGAGGGCTTCCTCCGCTCCGAGACCTCGCTGATCCAGACCATCGGTCGCGCCGCCCGGAACGTCGACGGCCGGGTGATCCTCTACGCCGACCACGTCACCGGCTCCATGGAACGCGCCATGGCCGAGACGAAGCGCCGCCGCGAGAAACAGGAAGCCTACAACCTCGAGCACGGCATCACGCCCGAGAGCGTGAAAAGCCAGATCAAGGACATCCTCGCCAGCGGTTACGAGAAGGACCACGTCACGGTCCCGGTCGGCGTGGCCGAGGGCGACAAGCCGTTCTTCGGCGACAACTTCAAGTCCACCCTCAAGGACCTGGAGGCCCGCATGCGCGAGGCCGCCGCCAACCTGGAGTTCGAGGAAGCCGCCCGCCTCCGCGACGAGGTCAAGCGCCTGAAGATGCTCGACCTGGAGTTCGCCAACGAGATGCTCACCGGCGAGGGCGAGACCGTCGACAAGGGCGCCGTAAAGCGCGTGAAGGCCGAGGTCCGGGCCGAGAAGGCCGAGGCGTTCCGGAAGGGGCGGCGGAAGTAGGGTCGCCTACAGGTCCCGATTTCGACGCACCACGAGGACCGCGACGGCGACGATGGCGACGCCCATCACGACGAACGGCAGGAAGGCCTCGAGTACGGTCATCCCGCCTGCTCGCCTCGCCTCACGCAAACACGTCCGAAAGCCGCTCGCTCGTCACCCTCTGGCGCCGACGCCACATGACGGCGCCGAGGGCGGTCAGCACGCCGGTCTCCATGACGGACACCAGGCGGTCGAGGACAAGCATCGCCGTCGACGGCTCGCCGCCCGCGCCGCCAAACCCGAGGGCGGAGACGAGGTCGTCGGCCAGCATCACCGGAAAGGTCAGCAGCACGCCCGTGCCGAAATAGGCCCAGACCTGCCCTTCCATCCGCGCCCATGAGCCGGCGGGCGAAGGCCCGCCCGCGCCGGTCAGGCGGCCGATCGGCCACAGCATCAGCCGCCCGAAGACGAAGACGCCCAGCGCCATGAACAGCCCGAGCGCCAGGACCTGAAGGTTGCTGGTCGTTTGGTCGGGGCCGCTCCCAAGGCGGCTCACCACCGCCGCGCCGTCCCAGTAGAGCTCCATCGCCGCCAGCAGCAGCACGAACACCACGTATCGACCGGCTCGCGGCGGCGCGCCGGTCAGGATCAGCGCCAGCGCCCAGCCCGAGGCGGCGGAGGTCAGCAGCGCCTCGATCCCCTGGAAGGTCCAGTAGCGGGCGTCGGGCTGCGCGCCCTCGAGGTCCACGCCCGCCGCCCGTGCGGCGAGGTCCAGCGCCAGCCCCGCCGCCGCCATCACCGCCCAGGCGGCCCACGCGCCCCCCGGCTGGCGGACGACGGTCCGCAACGCCGCTACCGGCAGCGGCCCTTCGATCGGATCCCATGCTTGACTGGTCACTGCCGCATCATACCCCAAGTGCGGCCGCCTCGCCTTATCGCCCGTCGCAGCCAAGGGCGCTTTCGCCGCCTGACCGTTCGTCGCAGGGTCGCTTGACGCCGAAGCGGCGCACCGACGACCCTCCCGCCGAAGTTGCATTCTGGGACACCGCCTTGCCACAGCCGCCCGTCCGCGCCGCCGTCGTGGCGCTCACCGCCTTCCTCGCCGCCCCTGCGATCGCAGGGGCCCAGGCGGCGGAGAAGCAGACCCTCGCCGTCACCAACGCCGCCGGCCAGATGGCCTTCTGCACCCTGCTGGTGGACGGCAAGGCCCTGAAGGAGCTCGCGATCCGTCCCGGTCGCACCTACGCCGAGGCGTTCGACCCGCGCCGCCAACACCAGCTCGTCTGCAACCGCGCCGTGGAGAACGTCTACGCGGTGACGCCGGGACGCGCCTACCGGGTCGAGACCGACGGCCGGAAAATCACCCTGGCCGAGGCCGCCGCCGAGTAGCGCTGGCGGCGAATACTTGGCGGCCCCAGACATCGCCCGCCCCGTGTCGCTAACCAAACACCGTGGCGCCGAGTCCTCATCCGATCCTGTAACGCGGTTAACT
>JBKOYY010000104.1:0-28927 GCA_046725615.1 Pseudomonadota bacterium | reverse complement strand
GACGCATCCTGACCGCCGCCGCCACGGTGCGGGCGGTGCGCGAGGCGCTGGCGTTCGATCCCGGCACGGTGGCCGACCTGGTGGCGCGCCTGAACCTGACCGAGGGGCCGGTGCGGCAGGCGCTATCGACGCTGCACGACGCCGGCGAGGCGCGGCCCGGCCCGGTGACGGGCGAGGGCGAGGGTGGGCGGTTCTGGCGGCTGGTGGGGGCGTAGATGGGGCGGACGTCAAAGCCGTTGCCGATGGGTAAGGCCCGCCGCGATCGGGGGGGGGGCGTCCATGCGGCCTGACCCCTCCGTCATGGCCAACAGAGCACCGGCCATCGTCGCGGCCGATGACGACCGGACGGCGCTGTTCCGTCGGCTGAACTATTTCCCGACACCCTTGTGGGCCGGGCGGGCTGGCGCCGAGCTGGTGCTGCGCCTGGACCCCGAGGCGCGGTACGTGTGGGAGCCTGCATGCGGCGAGGGGCACCTGGTCGAGGCGCTGGCCGACTACTTCCCGTGGGTGCGCGCCAGCGACATCCACGAGCACGACGGCAGCCGGTTCGGGAGCCAGACCGTGCCGGCGTGGGGCTGGGACTTCCTGGCCGACGCCTGTGGCGACGACCTGGAGCCGGTCGACTGGATCATCACCAATCCGCCGTTCGAGCCGGCGGCCGAGTTCACGCGGCTGGCGTTGCGGCGCGCGCGGCGTGGGGTGGCGATGCTGTGCCGTCTGAACTGGATCGAGAGCGCGGGACGCTATCCGCTGTTCTTCGGCGAGCATCCCCTGGCGGTCTTCGCGCCCTTCGCCGAACGGGTGCCGATGACCTTGGGCCGGTGGGACCCCGCGGCCGGCAGCGCCACCGGATACGCCTGGTTCGTGTGGATGCAGGGTCGCGCCTGGGCGGATGCGCGGGAAGCTGGGCGGCTGCCGTGCGGGTGGCCCGTGGTCATGCCGATCGAGCCCGGGACCAAGGCGCGCCTGACGCGGCCTGACGATGCGCGCCTGTGGGGCGTGAAGGCCGATGCGCCGCTGTTCGAGGGGGTGGGGGATGGCTAAGGCTCTCGAGCGCATCGAGGCTGAGCGGTCCGCTGCGCGGCGGACCGACCTGTTCGGCGGCTATCGGATGCCCGTCGGGCAAGCGGCCGAAATCACCCTCGCCTCACTTCGGTCCTATGGCCACGAGCACGATCACTGGGCGGTGGCCTGGTCGGGCGGCAAGGACTCCACCGCGACCCTGACCTTGTTGGTGCACTTCATCGAGAGCGGTCAGCTTCCGCCGCCTAAGTCGCTGTCGGTCTTCTACGCCGACACGCGCCAGGAGCTACCGCCGCTCCAGGCTGCCGCCGATCAGATCTTGGAGGGCTTGCGCCGCCGGGGGAACTGGATTCGCACCGAAGTGGTCCGAGCGCCCCTCGACAAGCGGTTCCTGGTCTATGTGCTCGGTCGGGGGGTGCCGCCACCGAACAACAACACCCTGCGCTGGTGCACGCGCCAGATCAAAGTGGACCCCATGGCCGCCGCCATCGAGGCGCGGATTGCGGAGATCTCAGGCAACGTCCTGATGATCACCGGCGTGCGGCAGGGCGAGAGCGCCGTTCGAGACCAGCGCATCGCGCTCTCGTGCTCCAAGGACGGCGGGGAGTGTGGGCAAGGCTGGTATCAACAGGTGCTGCCGAACGCGCGCGGCGTGCGAGGCAGGATCGCGACGCTCGCACCGATCCTGCATTGGCGGGTCTGCAACGTCTGGGACTGGCTGAAGATCTTTGCTCCGTCGAACGAGTATGGCGGCTGGCCGACGCAGATGCTGGCGGACGCCTACGGGGGCGATGAAGCCGAAGAGGTTAACGCCAGGACGGGCTGCATCGGGTGTCCCTTAGCGAGCCGCGATCTTGCGCTGGAGACGGTCGTGTCGATGCCAGCATGGGGGCATATGGCGCCGCTGCTACGGGTGAAGCCGGTCTACAGAGAGCTGCGCCTGCCGCATCGCCGGCTGAAGAAGACCGGTTTGACGGCAGGGGGAGAGATCGCCACCGCCAAAAACAAGCAGCGCATGGGGCCTCTGACCCTGGAGGCCCGAGCCTGGGCGCTCGACGAGCTGCTCGCCATTCAGGCTGAGGTGAACGCCTCGGCGGCAGCTCTCGGTCGTCCTGGCGTCGATTTTCTCAACGCTGAGGAAGAGGCGCGCATCAGGGAGTTGATCGCCGCTGGCGCTTGGCCGAACGGCTGGGATGGGGATGAGCCGACGGCGGATACGCCGATGGACATTGTCTATCCAGACGGCGCGATCCAGCCGCTGCTGATCGGTGGGGCGCTATGACCAGGCGCCGCCCCGATCCCCAGCGCACCCTGCCCGGCATGGCCGCCGCGCCCAGGCCGCGCGACGCCACGCCCGTGACCCTGCCCATGGAGGCGGTGGGCGAGGGGACGCCGCTGGCGTGGCTGCTGAAGCCCGCCGGGAGCAAGGCCGCGCCGAAGTGGGCGCCCAGGTCCGAGGTGACGCGCGGCGAGGGGCCTGAGGCGGGCCTCTTCACCATGCCCAAGTGGGTGGCCGTCGAGCGGGGGTGGGCGAAGTGATGGCCATATTCGAGAGCGATATCGTCGACGCCTCGAGGTGGACCCACGAGCGCCTGAACTGGCACTTGCGGGCCTGCTGCGACTCCCGCCTGCGGGACCGGGCCAAGCTGCTCGCCTCGCTGCTGCTGCACGACTTCGACCTGCGTCGGGGCGGTTGCGCCTGGCGCGGGCAGTCGGGCGAGAAGGGGCTGGCCGAGCGCGCCGGGTGGAAGGACGCGAAGACCGTCCAGCTGGCAGCGCAGGAGCTGGAGGCGGCCGGCTATATCCGCATCGAGCGGGGCAAGGGTCGCGGCCATTCGAACCGCTACTGGCCGTTGCTGGGCGAGCGCGCCGAGCCGGCCGGCGAGCTGGCGCAGGCCCCTGAGGAGGCCGAGGAAAAGGCGGACGTGGATACGCCTTTTGAGGCGACGGAAAAGGGGGATGCTGATCCGCCTTTTAGCGCCGAAAAGGCGGATGCTGATCCGATAAAAGGGGGATGTACGTCCGCCCTACACCGTAAGGATACCTCTAAGAATAAACCCACTGCGGGCGCGTGCGAGGCGGTCTTCGACCGGATCGTGGAGGCCTGTCCAAAGCGGATGCTGCGCTGGGCGGACCAGGGGCTGGCGTGGGAGTGGGTGGCGGCGCGGCTGGACGAAGGCGCGGACCTCGATCCGATCGTCCAGGCGCTGGGCGAGATGGCCGCGTCGCCCGAATTCCAGAGCCGCAAGCATCCGCCGCAGCTCCACGACTGGCTGGCCAAGGGCATGTGGCGCGGGTGGCTGGCCAGCGCCGTCGAAGCGGCCCGGGCGGCCGAGGTGGCGGGCGGCGAGGCCTCGGCCGGGAGCTGGGCCGGGCCGGCGGCCCTGCGCGCCGAGATCCTGGAGCGGCTGGGCGGGGCCTTCGCCGCCACGCTGGACCGGTGCGCGGTGGAAGGCGGGCGGCTGATCGCCCGGACCACCTGGGCGCACGGGCGGCTGAGGGAAGCCGCCGACGTCATCGCAAAGCACGGCTGCGAGCTGGTCGCGCCGCATGGGGGAAGCCAATGAACATCGCCGACGCCCCGAAATCCACGACGGCGCGCTGGTTTGTGATCCAGACGGGCCTTCGTCAGGAGAAGCTGGCGCTGGAGAACCTGCAGCGGCAGAAGTTCGAGGCGTACTGCCCGATGGTGCTGAAGACGGTGCGTCCCCGTGGCCAGCCTGAGCGCATCATCCCGCTGCCCTTCTTTCCCCGCTATGTGTTTGTCCGTGTGGACATGACCGTCTGCGGCTGGCGGTCGATCTACGGCACCCGCGGGGTGACCGGCGTGCTGATGTCGACGGACCGCGGCTCGCGCGCCCTGGCCAAGATGATCGAGGAGATCCAGGCCCGGGAGGTGGCGGGCCTGCTGCAGCTCGCGCCGGAGGCCACGGTGTGCCCCTACCAGGAGGGCCAGGCCGTGACGTTCAAGGACCTGATCAACGCCGTGTTTCTAGAGAGGGTTGACGATCGGCGCTGCCGCATCATGATCTCCCTAATTGGCGGACGTGATTCGGAACACGTCGTGGACTTGGCGGACATAGAGTCCCGCTAAGTGCGGTAGCTATAGACCCCTTCCGAACCCCACATCGCCGTGACCTTGAGAGCCCGCCCTGACCCGGCGGGCTTTGTCGTTTCTCACGGACTAGAACATGCGAAGCGCGTCTCACACCCTTGGCGCGCGGGTCATCCCTCCTTCTGTTGTCACCTGGCCGGCGCGGGCCCCGACCTGCGTCGGCCGACCTTTGCGGGAGCACATGGGCAGGCTCACAGTCGCTCCGCCTCGCATCGGTGGCCTGCCGCCGAGGCTTGGCAGGGGAACGGACAGAGAGGGCCACAGCCGCACGCTGGAGCCCTGGCGGGGCTGGTACAACACCGCCCGATGGCAGGCGCTCCGGATGCGGGTGTTCACCCGCGACCGCTTCACCTGTCAGTGGCCGGGCTGCGGACGGATCGAGCCGGATACCTCGCAGCTCGTGGCCGACCACAGGCAAGAGCACCGCGGCGACGAATGCCTGTTCTGGGACGAAGAGAACGTCCAGACCCTCTGCAAGCCCCACCACGACGGGGCGAAGCAGCGCCTCGAGCGCCAGCGACGCGGCGGGGGGTAGGGGGGTCAAATCCTCGGGCGCCCCTGCCCTCTCGGACCGGCGTCGGAGTCACCCACGGATTTTTTTCTCATGGCAGCGAAATCGCCTCGGCAACGGGGCCTGTTTGGCGGCTACGTGCCGCCGCCGCGCGATCCGCGGGGGCGGCCCCGCATCGCCTGGGATTCGCAAGCTGCTGAAACTGTTGCAGTTCTGGCCGCCGACGGCGCGACGCAGGAGCGGATCGCGGAGGCGGTCGGCATATCGGTCAAGACGCTGACGCGTATTTATGCCGATGAGCTCTCGCGGGCCGCGGAGATGATCCGGCAGGCCGTGCTCGCCGCCCAGGTCAAGAAGGCGCTGGACGGGAACACCCCGGCCGCCAACTTCGTCACGCGTGAGCTGGACAAGCGGGCGGCAGAGGCGGTGGCGTATCGGCCGACCGTGAGCGTGGCGCCCAAGGCCGAGAAGCTGGGGAAGAAAGAACAGCGCCAGCAGGCGGCCGAGCAGGTCATGGCCGGCATCTTCGCGCCGGGCCCGCCGCCTGGTGGGACCAGCCACTAGGTGGCGTACCTCCCGACCTGGTCGACGGCCTGCCCCGACTGGGAACGGCGGATCGTCGCCCAGGAGAGCCTGGTTCCGCCGCCGATCTTCCCCGAGGAAGCGGAAGCGGCGCTGGCCGTCTTCAAGTCGCTGAAGATCGTTGACGCCCCGTTCGTGACGGATCCGGAGACCGGGGAACTGCGGGCGCCGACGTTCGGCGAGGCCTGCGAGCCCTGGGTGTTCGAGTTCGTCGCCGCGATCTTCGGGGCGTACGACTCGGCGGCCGGCCGCCGGCTGATCCGCGAGTTCTTCCTGCTGATCAGCAAGAAGAACTCCAAGTCGACGATCGCGGCCGGGATCATGGTCACCGCCCTGGTCCGCAACTGGCGCATGTCGGCCGAGCTGCTGCTCCTGGCCCCCACGCTGGAGGCGGCGACCAACTGCTTCAACCCGGCGCGGGACATGGTCCAGCACGACGAGAAGCTGGCGGCCCTGCTCCACATCCAGGAGCACCTGCGGCAGATCACCCACCGGCTCACCAAGGCGGTGCTGAAGGTGGTGGCGGCGGACTCCGACGTGGTGTCGGGCAAGAAAGCCGCCTTCGTCCTGGTCGACGAGCTGTGGCTGTTCGGGAAGCGGCCCAAGGCCGACGCGATGATCCGGGAGGCCACGGGCGGCCTGGTCTCACGCCCCGAAGGGTTCGTGGTCTTCCTGTCCACGCACTCGGACGAAGCGCCGGCCGGGGTGTTCAAGGCGAAGCTGAGCTACTTCCGGGCCGTTCGGGACGGCCAGATCGACGACCCGAAGAGCCTGGGCGTCCTGTTCGAGTTCCCGAAGGCGATGCTGGAGGCCGAGGCCTACCTCGATCCGGCCAACTTCTACGTCACCAACCCGAACCTCGGACGGTCCGTCGACCGCGAATGGCTGGTCGACGAGCTGGCCAAGGCGCTGCAGCCCGGCGGCGAGATCCAGGTCTTCCTGGCGAAGCACCTGAACGTCGAGATCGGCCTCAGGCTTCATCGCGACCGCTGGCCAGGCGCCGACCACTGGGAGGCGGCGACCGACGCCAAGCTGACCCTCGCCGACCTGAAACGGCGCTGCGAGGTCTGCGTCGCCGGCATCGACGGCGGCGGCCTGGACGACCTCTTCGGCCTGACCATCATGGGCCGCGAACGCGGTTCGCGGCGGTGGCTGTCTTGGTCCCGGGCCTGGGTGCAGCGGAAGGTGCTGACCGACCGGCCGGAGATCGCCACCAAGCTCGAGGAGCTGGAGGCGGCCGGCGAGCTGGTGATTTTCGAGCTGGTTCCCACCGAGACGGGGGACCTGGCGCAGGACTTCGGCGACGTCGTCGCCATCCTGGCGGACCTCAACGAGTCCGGCCTGCTGCCCGAGCAGCACGCCATCGGGCTCGATGCGGCGGGCGTCGCCACGCTGGTGGACGCCCTCGTCGAAGGCGGCCTCGAGCAAGCCCAGCTCACCGCCGTTCCGCAGGGCTACCGACTGAACGGGGTCATCAAGGCCGGCGAGCGGAAGCTGGCCGAGCGGACCTGGCGGCCGGCCAAGCAAGCGCTGATGACCTGGTGCGTGGGCAACGCGAAGGTCGAGCAGAGGGGAAACGCCGTGCTGATCACCAAGCAGGTCTCCGGCGTCGCCAAGGTCGACCCGCTGCTCGCCGCCTTCAACGCCATCGACCTCATGGCGCGCAATCCCGAGCCGCCGCAGCAGCTGACCGGCTCTGACGCCGTGACCGTGATCTGACCATGGGTCTGTGGCAGTCCATCGTGGCGCCGCTGGCGCTGTCCGCCGGCTTCGCGCCGAAGCGCGACTTCGACGATCCGCGCATGTGGGGCGGCCTCAGCCAGGTGAGCCTCGCCGGCCAGGTCGTCACGTGCGAAACCGGCCAGCAGCACTGGGCGGTGCAGGCGGTGCTGGAGGCGATCGCCGCGCCGATCAGTTCTTTGCCCCTGGGCGTGTTCGAGCGCCTGGACGGCGACAAACGGCGCCCGGCGACCGAGCACCCGCTGCACAAGGTCCTGCACGACGGCGTCGGGCGGATCACGAGCCAGGAGCGGCGCGACGAACAGACCCGTCACCTCGCCTGGTGGCGCAACAGCTACGACATCATCCACCCCGCGGCCGATGGGGGGCCGGTCGGACGACTGGAGCCGGTGCACCCCACGCGGGTCCCCCGCGTCGAGCGCGGGTCCGATGGCTGGGTCTACTACTGGATCAACCGCCTTCCGCCGGCCGTCGGCTTCGACGTCTACCGCGAGGACATGATCCACCACGTCCGCAAGGCCCCGCTGACCCCCGATGGCCTGCGCGGCAAGCCGATGTGGGAGACGGGGCGCGAGACGATCGGGCGGGCCCAGGCCGTGGAGGCCTTCGGCGCGCTGTTCTTCGCCAACGGCTCCCACGGCGGCGGGATCATCAAGCACCCCGGGAATTTCAAGTCGAAGGAAGACGAGCGGGACTTCCTGGAGACCTGGCGGGCCGGCGGCTCGGGCGCCAACCGTCACCGCGACCGGATGCTGAAGTTCGGTCTGGACTACACGCGGCCTGAGACGACCAACGAGGACAGCCAGTTCCTGGAGAGCAAGAAACAGGCGGGCTACGAGATCGCCGCCCTGTGGAACATGCCGCCGCACCGCGTGGGGATGCTGGAGCGGGCCACGAACAACAACATCGAGCAGCAGGCGATCGAGTACGTCACCTACGCGCTCGGACCCTGGATCGTGGCGACCGAGCAGGCGATGCGCCGCGACCTCCTCGTGGGCGAGGACCAGGACCGCTACTTCATCGAGTTCAACGTCGCCGGCCTGCTGCGGGGCGACCTGAAGAACCGCTGGGCGGCCTATTTCCAGGGCCGCCAAGGGGGCTGGCTGTCGGTGAACGACGTCCGCCGCCTGGAGAACATGGACCCGATCGGCCCCGCCGGCGACGTCTACGAGTCCGCCCTCAACATGAAGCCTGCCGGGCAGTCGTCCGGCGACCAGGAGAACCGCGACAATGCCGCGTGACGTGCTTCGCACCCTGGCGGCCGAGACCGGCGAGCTGGTCTGGGCCATCGACGAAAGCCGGATCTCGATGTCGCAGCGCGCGCCGGCGCAGGCCTCGGCCGGCGTCGCCATCGTGCCGCTGCAGGGCGTGCTGTTCGCCCGCTCGATCTCGGGATGGTTCGGCCGGATCCCGGGCATGGACGCGTTTCGGGCCGCGATGCTGTCCGCCGGCGCAAACCCGGACGTGGCGGCCATCGTCATGGACGTGAACACCCCCGGCGGCAGCTACGCCGGAACGCCCGAGACCGCGGCGGTCGTGCGCCAGGTGGCGGCGCAGAAGCCGGTGATCGCCATGGTCGACACGCTGTGCGCCTCGGCCGGCTACTTCATCGCCAGCCAGGCCAGCGAGGTGGTGGTGACGCCCTCCGGCGAGCTGGGCTCGATCGGCGTCATGGCGGTGCACATGGAGATGTCGCGCGCCCTCGAGGCCGAAGGCGTGACCGTCAACATCCTGCGCTCGCGCACGTCCAAGGCCGACGTGAACCCGTTCGAGCCGCTCAGCGACGACGCGAAGGCCGCCCTCGAGGCGAGCATCCGCGAAGCCGACGACGAATTCCTGAAGGCCGTGGGCAAGGGGCGCAACATGACCGCCGGCCAGGTCCGCAAGCTGGTGGACGACAACGGCCTCGGCCGGGTGGTGAGCGGCGCGAACGCCGTTCGCCTCGGCCTGGCCGATCGCGTCGCCACCCTGGGCGAGGTGCTGGCCGGCATGGTCAAGGCCCGCCCTGCCGCCAAGCGCCGCTCGGCGCTGGCCTTCGACTGACGAGATAACCCCGAGCGCGAAGCACGTCCCCCGCCGGCGATCCGGCCGGCGGGGGCGAGGCGCTCCCCCCTGCATCGAAAGATCGCCGCCTGTGATCCGCCGGGGCCACAGGACAGCGGCGTGTTGCCCCGGCTGCACCGGAGACATGGTCCCATGACCCTCAAGGAACTCCGCCAGCAGCGCTCGGCGAAGGCTACGCGCGGCAAGGCGGCTCTGACCGAATACAACACCCTGTCCGCCAAGGCCGATCGCACGGCGGAGGAAGACGCCAAGCTGGCGGCGCTGAGCGCCGAGCTGGACGGCCTGGAGCTCGAAGTCGTCGAGCTGGACGACAAGATTAAGGCCGAGGAAGCCGCCGCCCGTCGTGGCGCGCTGTTCGCCACGACCGTCGTAGCCGGCGCTGCCGCCGCCTCGGTGGCGTTCGGCGGCGCCGCGCGCACGGTGAACGAGCCGAACCCGGCGACCACCAACGGCTTCAAGGCCCTGACCGAGTTCGCGGTCGCGGTCCGCAACGCCCAGGTGGGCATCGCCACCGACCCGCGCCTCCTGGGCCTGGGCGAGGGCGGGGAGCTGAACGCGGCGGCGACCGGCTATCAGCAGAACCAGGGCACGGCCGGCGAGGGCTTCCTGGTGCCGACGCAGTACCGCGAGGCCATCTGGGACCTCACCTTCAACGAGCCGGACCTGTTGTCGTTCGTCTCGCCCGAGCCGACGGCCGGCAACACGGTGAAGATCGCCAAGGACGAGACGACCCCCTGGGGCTCGTCGGGCGTCACCGCGGCCTGGCGCTCGGAAGGCTCGCAGATGGTGGCCAAGCGCGCCGCCATGACCGGCATGATCGTCGAGCTGCACGAGCTCTACGCCTTCGTGCTCGCGACCCAGGAGGTGCTGGACGACGGCCCGCGCCTGCAGGACCGCCTGACCCGCCAGGCCGCCAAGGCGATCTCCTGGACCGCCTCGGACGCGATCATGTGGGGCGACGGAAACGGCAAGCCGCTCGGCTTCATGAACTCGCCGGCGCTGGTCACGGTGTCGAAGGAGGGCTCCCAGTCCGCCGACACCCTGGTCGTCAAGAACGTGCTGAAAATGAACTCGCGCATCCTTCGCGCGGGCGGGCAGCGCCCGATCTTCCTCGCCAACTCGGACATCGACCCCGAGCTGGGCACGATGACGATCGGCGACACCCCGGCGTTCCTGCCGAACAACCAGCCCCTGACCAGCCCGTTCGAGGGCACCCTGCGCGGCAAGCCGCTGCTCTACACCGAGCACTGCACCGCCCTGGGCGATCTCGGCGACATCGTGGCCGTGGACCCGGCGGGCTACTACTGCGCCACGAAGCAGGGCGGCGGCATCGACTTCGCCGCGTCGATCCACCTGTTCTTCGACCAGAACATCCAGGCCTTCCGCTGGATCTTCCGCTTCGGCGGCCAGCCCTTCCTCTCGGGGCCGGTCACCCGGGCCAAGTCGGGCGCCCAGACGAAGTCGCACTTCGTCACCCTGGAAGCGCGCTGACCTGACGACCTGACGCGGCGGCCTTAGGTCGAGGCTGGCCGCCGCGTCTTCCCGCCTGCCGGCACGCCGGCCCTCCGGCCCCGACCGCTCCCTTCCCCCTCTGACGAAAGGGTCCGATCATGGACACCAGCCTCAAGCCGTCGCAACGCGCGGCGATCGTCGGCGTCGTCAACCCGCAGTCGGCCTCTTCGGTGCAGACCTCGGGCTGGATCGACGCCACCAAGTTCCACAAGTTCATGGCCCTGATCCTGGCCGGCGCGCTGGGCGCCTCGGCCACGGTCGACGCCAAGCTGGAGCAGGCCACGGCCAGCGACGGCACGGGCGCCAAGGACGTCACCGGCAAGTCGATCACCCAGCTCACCAAGGCCGGGACCGACGACAACAAACAGGTGGTGATCAACCTGAAACAGGAGGACCTGGACTTCGCCAACGGGTTCAAGTTCTTCCGGCTGTCGATCACGCCCGCCACGGCCGCGTGCCTGATCTCGGGCGTCGTGCTGGGCCTGGATCCGCGCTACGGCGCGGCCTCGGACAGCGACGCCACGACCGTCGACGAGATCGTCGCCTAAGCCCATCTGGGCGCACGACAGAGGGCGGCGTCGGCCATCCGGCGCCGCCTTCACCCCTCCCATTCTCTCGCAGGAGCGCCGGCATGTCCGTCAAGCGCGTGAATCTGCTCGCCGACTTCACCTTCTTCGCGCCCGACGGCGCGGTGCGGACCTTCTCGGCCGGCGTGCGGAACCTGCCCGCCGCGGCCGCCACGGCCGCCGCCGCCGAGGGCCGGCTGGGCAAGCTGCCCCGCGCCAAGCCCGCCCCCAAGGCCCCGGCCAAGACCGCCGCGAAGCCCGCCCGCAAGCCGGCCAAGCGCTGACCGCCGATGTCCCTGACCGTCGTCACGCCGCCGACCGCCGACCTGGTTTCGATCGAGGCGCTGCGCGCGCAGCTGAACCTCACCGGCATCACGGACGACGACGACCTGCTGCTGGCCTATCGGGCGGCGGCGGTCGAGCTGCTGGAATCGGCCACGCAGCGGCGGTTCCTGACCCAGGTGGTCGAGTGGTCGCTGCCGGACTGGCCCTGCGACTTCCGTCTGCCCCTGGCGCCGGTGGCCGCCGACGGGGTGGTCTCGGTGACCTACATCGACCAGGCCGGCGCGACCCAGACCCTGACCGAGGGCGAGGATTTCGTGGTCAGCCCCTGCGGCCCGACGGTGCGCCTTCGGCCGGCGAGCGGCTCGGTGCTGCCCCTGGTCGACGACGACGCGGCGGAGCCGGTGCGGATCCGGTTCACTGTCGGAACTGACCTCGCGGCGGTCGCGGCCACCGTGCCCGTCGCCGTGAAGATGCTGGTGGCGCTGATGTACCGCCACCGGGGCGACGGCGAGGCCGCCGCGCCCGTGCTGGCGCCCTCGGGACTGCCCGCCGCCGTCGAAGCCTTGATCGGCGCCGAGCGCTGGTGAGCGCCAGAAGCCCGTCCCTGAACCCCTGATCCTTAACCCTGGAGGGCCACATGGCCGATCTTGTCATCACCGCCACGAGCGTCGTTCCCGCCGCCTCGGCCAAGCTGGAAACCGGCGTCGCCGGCGAGGCGATCACCGCCGGCCAAATGGTCTACAAGGCCGCTGCGAGCGGCAAGTTCTTCAAGGCCGACTGCGACAGCGCCACGGCCGAGGTGCGCTCGCCCGTCGGCCTGGCCGTCAACGGCGGTGCGGCCAACCAGCCCCTGACCATCGTCAAGAAGGGCCAGGTCACCCTGGGCGCCGTGCTCACCGAAGGTGTCGGGTACTACCTTTCGGGGACGGCCGGCGGCATCTGCCCCGTGGCCGACCTGGGCAGCGGCGACTATCCGGTCTTCCTCGGTTTCGCGATCAGCCCCAGCGTGCTGAACCTCGACATGGTCGAGGCCGGCGTCGACCTGGCCTGACCCGCCTGCGGCCGACCGCCATGGACCTGGGCGCGCTGGACCAGACCGTCCGCTTCGAGCGGCCGTTGTTTGCCCGGAACGGCCGCAACGAGAAGGTTGCGGCCGGGTTCGAGCTGGTCTGCACCGTCCGCGCCCGTCGCACCGCCGTCTCGGACGGCGAGCGGGTTGCGGGCGCCCAGGTGGCGCGGGAGGTCAGCGACCGCTTCGTCACGCACTACAGCGCGGCGCTCGCCGCCCTGGACCTGTCCGCCCAGCTGGTCTGCGAGGGCGTCGCCTACAGCCTGGTGGGCCGCAAGGAGCTCGGCCGCCGCGCCGGCTTCGAATGGTCCGCCAAGGCCCGCCCCCAGGTCGGCGCATGAAGATCAGCTGCAAGGTCGAGGGCCTGAAGGGTCTCGACGCCTCCCTGCAGGAGCTGCTCGCGGTCGGGTCAAGCCGGCAGGGCAAGGCGGCCCTGAAGCGTGGCCTGGTCAAGGCGGCCCAGCCGATGGCGCAGCGGATGCGGTCGAACGCGCCGGAACGCAGCGGCAAGCTGGCCGGAAGCATCCTGGTCAAGGACGACGGTGTCCGGGCTCGCGGGAACTTCGCGTTCGGCGCCGTGCTCCAGGCCGGCGGCGACCGCGGCGCGGCGCTCGGCGCCATGCGGGCGGCCCAGCGCGAGGGGGCCTCGGTGGAGGTCCACATCGGGCCGTCGAAGAAATACAGCGCGATCGCCTCGATCACCGAGTTCGGCGCCGCCCCGCACGTGATCCGCCCCAAGGGCGGCAAGGGCCACAAGTACGTCGAGATCTGGCAGGGCGGCGCCATCGTCGCCGTGTCGAAGGAAGTCCACCACCCCGGCGTCGCGCCGATGGCCTGGATGCGCCAGGCGTTCGAGGCGACGAAGTTCGAGGTCCTGGACCGCTTCAAGGACGAGGCGGCGGCCGAGCTGCAGAAGGCGATCGAGCGCGCCAAGGCCAAGGCCGCGCGGCTGGGAAAGGCCTGACGCATGGAAGACCTGCTCACGGCCGCGCTGCTCGGCTCCACGGCCCTGACCGACCTGGTGGGCGAGCGCGTCCACTGGGACCGCCAGGACGACGACGCGGGCCTGCCGAACGTGACCCTGCACCGGCTGCACACCCGCCGGGACTACACCCTGAGACGGCGCGACCCTGTGACCCGGCACCGCGTCCAGATCGACTGCGACGGCGCCACCGGCGCAGAGGCCGGGCGCGTTCGCGACCTGGTCGTAGCGGTGCTGGACGGCCTTCGGACGAAGCCGCTGCAGGCCATGCTGAACGACGATCCGCCGAGCGGCTGGGAGCACCCCGAAGGGGCCGACGTCCAGCGTTCGGAGGCCATCCACCGCGAGTCCCTGGACGTGGCGGTGTGGCACACGCCGGCCGCCTGAGGGCGGCCTGATCCCGACCTGGCGCGGCCCGCCTGCGCCACCCGGTTCCGCGTCGCCCCGAGGGGGCTGCGCCCGACTTTCACAGCCTCAACCCAAGGAGAGTCCTTCATGGCTGCTTCCGAAGCCGTCGTCGGTTTTGACGTCACCCTGGAGGCCGAGACCTCCTCCGGGTCCGGCGTGTTCACCGAGCTGGCGGAGATCACCAACGTCACCCCGCCGAACGCGCAGGTGAACGACGTCGAGGTCACCCACATGAAGTCGCCGGGCCGCGCCCGCGAGTTCCGTCCGGGCCTGACCGACTACGGGACCGCCACGTTCGAGATGAACTGGATCCCGTCGTCGGCGACCGATAACTTCATCCTGGCCTGGCGCGCCGACGGCTCCACCCGCGCGGTGAAGGTCACCTATCCCGACGGCGAGGTCGACACCTTCCCGGCCTATCCGCAGGGCTACGAGACCGGCGCCCAGATCGGCGAAAAGCTGAGCGCCACCCTGACCCTGAAGGTCGCCGGCGCCGTGGTGCGGTCGTAACCATGGCGCACGCGAACCCCGTGAAGGGCGAGCTGGAGCTCAAGACCTCCAGCGCGTCCTACCTGCTGTGCCTCTCCTGGCCGGCGCAGAAGCGGATCGGCAAGCACTTCGCCATGCCGTTCCGCGAGGCGATGCGGGGCCTCAACGAGGTCTCGGACGACGACTTCACCTTCATCGTCCAGCAGGCGCTGTCGCATCACCACCCCGACCTGAGCGAAGACCAGGTCGACGCCGTGATCAGCGAGCTCGGCTTCAACGCCGTGGCCGCGAAGATCACCGAGTCCCTGGCCCTGGCCTACGACATGGGGACCTCGGCCGCCGGGGAGGCGGGGGCGGAAAACCCTTAGCCGCCGGGGACCTCGATCCAGACCATTGCTTCGAGGTCTGGATCGGCCTCGGCCTCGATCCTGACGCCTTCTGGCCGACCACCCCCGGCTACTACGGCCGCATCGTCCAGGGCCACACCCTTCGGACGCGGCGCGAGCGCCGGGAGCGAATGGTCGAGGTCTATGCGGGGGCCGTCCTCGGCGGGTTCCGCAGCAAGTATCCGCCGCTCGACGCCTGGCTGAAGGCCTGGGCGCCGGAGCCGGCCCGGCCCAAGCGCCGGATGTCGCCGGCCGAGATCAAGGCCGTGATGGGCCAGCACATCGCCCACACCGCCGGCGTCGACGCCGCCCGCGCCCGTCGCCGCAAGCCCCGGCCGTCCTGAGAGGGAGCCCGCCATGCCGTCGAACAACACCACGATCGGCTCCGTCCGCGCGGTCCTGGGCGCCGACACCGCCCAGTTCGAGACCGCCCTCAACCGGGCAGGCGGGGCGCTCAACGGCCTCGCGGCCATCGGCGAGCGGACTCAGGCGCGGCTGGCGTCGCAGTCCAAGGCCCTGCAGCAGGTCTCCCTGGGCCTGTCGCGGCAGTTCACCGACATCGGCGTCCAGCTTGCCGGCGGCCAATCGCCCTTCCTGGTGCTGACCCAGCAGCTGCCGCAGATCGCCGACCAGATGGCGGTGGCCAAGATGCAGGGCCTGGGCTTCAAGGACGCGGTGAAGGGGATCGGCGGCGGGGTCGCCACGGCGCTCCCGGCGCTGGCCGCGGTCGGGGCGGCGGTGGGCGCTTCCGTCGGCGCCTTCGCCCTGTTCGAGCGGGCCGTCGACAAGCAGACCAAGGGCGCCACCACCTTCGGCGAGACCTGGCAGGCGACGCTGAACGTGATCGGGCGCGAGATCATGGAGGGCCCGATCGGCACGGGCCTGAAATGGCTGAGCGCCGCCTTCGGCAAGGTGCTGGACGGGATCACCAGCGGCGTCACCTGGTTCCTCGACAAGCTGGTCGGCCACTTCGGCGCCGCCTACCAGCTGGTGGTGAAGAACTGGCAGCGCCTGCCGGAGGTGTTCGGCGTCATCGCCCAGGGCGCGGCGAACATCACGATCCAGGCGGTGGAAGGCCTGGTCAACAAGATCATCGAGGGGACCAACTACCTCCTCAAGAAGGCCGGTCAGCAGACCATCGGCTTCATCGACCTGCCCGAGGTGCGGCTGGCCAACCGCCAGCTCGCGAAGGAGTACGACGCCCTCGCGACCCAGATCAGCGGCAGCTTCCGCCAGGGTCGCGAGAGCTTCTTCGGCAAGATCGTCGCCGAGACGGACCGCCTGCACATCGCCAACCAGAAGGCGACGAAGTCCGGCAAGGACCACGGGGACGCGCTGAAGAAGGTCGCCAAGGAAGCGGACGCGGCGGCCGAGTCATACAAGGCGCTCACCGCACGGGTGGTGAGCTTCACCGACGCCCTGCGCGAGGGCGCTCGCGACTTTGGTCTTTCGCCGCTGCAGAAGCAGCGTCGAGACCTCCAGGAGGGGCTCGCAGATCTTCGGGAGTGGGAACAGGGCCTGCAGACCACGCGCGGCGCGGCCGCGCGGCTGAACGCAGAGGTGAAGGAACGCACGGCGGAGGCCATCGACGCCGTGCGGGGCGAGATCGTGCTGACCGTTCCTGCGCTGGACAAGCTGGGGAACGGGTTCGACGACCTCGACGAGCGGCTCCGCAATCTCAGCGACGCCTTCGCCGACGTGAAGTTCTCGATCGGAGACATGTTCCGGTCGCTGAAGAGTGGCGATCTGGGCGGCTTCGCCCTGAACCTGAAAGGCCTCTTCGGCGGCATCCGCGAGCTGATGAGTCAGGGACCGGCGGGCTTCGCGTCACTGGGGTCCATCGTCGCCAACACCATCGGCGGCAAGACCGGCCGCGCCGTAGGCGGCGGGCTGGGCATCGCCGCGGGTGGCCTCTTCGCAGGCACCCAGCTGATGGGGGCAGCCAGCATGGGCCTGCTGGGGAGCGGCGCCCTGGCCGGTGGCGCCATGGCGATTGCACCCATGCTCGGCCCCATCGGCCTGGCGGTCGGCGCGATCTACGCCCTGTCCAAGGTGCTGGGCCCCAAGCCCACCAACGCCGGGGCGGGCTACGACCTTCGGAACGGCGCGATCAGCGGCAACAAGCGGACCAGCGAGACCGAGGCCGCCGCGCGGCAGACGGGCGAGGCGATCCTGGCCGGGCAGGCGGCGCTGGAGTCCCTGGGCGCCAAGCTGGGCGTGACGGTGGACGGCGTCGTGCTGGGCACGCGGGACCTCAGCCAGGTCTACCTGTCCAACGGCCAGATGCTGAAGACCGCCGTGGGCGACGCCCAGGCCGCGGCCGACGCCGGCCTGAAGGCGGTGCTGCAGAGCGCGACCTTCGCCGACGAGGGCCAGAAGAAGCTGGTCGACAACCTGATCGCCGCCGGCAAGAGCTTCAACGACGTGCTGACCGCGCTCGACGGCTACGCCCAGGCGCAGAAGATCAGCGGCAACATCGCCGACCGCATCCTCCAGATCACCGACCCGAAGGCGTTCGATCTCAAGTCGGTCAAGGACGCGATCGCCGCCGAGCGCGACGCGGCCAAGGCCGCGGCCGACGCCGGCTACCTCACCGCCGAACAGCTCACCGCCATCAACGCCCAGCTCAGCCAGCTGGAGGCCCTGCAGCTCGACGAAGTGCTGAAGCGCTACGGCGAGGCGGTGGACGACGCGGCGACCGCGGCGCGCGAGGCGGCGCAGGCGGAGGTCGATCTGGCGCAGGGCAGCTACGACGACGCGGTGAAGGCCCTGGAGGCCTCCTATGAGGACCAGGTCGCGGCGCTGACCAAGACCCGCGACCGGCTGCTCGAGGTGGCGTCCGGCCTGGCCGATTTCCGGAACGAGCTGCGGAGCGACCTGTCGGCCGGCGGCGATCCCACGCGGGCGCTCGCGGCGGCGCGAACGGCGTTCGCGGCGGCGGCGGCCTCGGGCGATCCGGAGCGGCTGGCCAAGCTGCCCGAGCTGGGCAAGGCCCTGATCGCCGCCAGCGAGGCCGGGGCCTCCAGCGCCCAGGAGCTGCGGCTCGACAAGGCCGCCGTGCTGCGGGCCACGACGCAGGCGGAGACGGCCGCCCGGGCGCAGGCCTCGGCGATCGACCAGGAGATTGCGGCGCTGAACGCCAGCGTGGCCGGCTTCCTGAGCGTGAACGAGAACCTGAAGACCGTCGGCCAGGCGCTCGCCGACGTGAAGATCGCGTCGGACAAGCTGGAGCTGGCCAACGCCCGCCTCGAGGCCGTGCTGGACCGCACCGCGGACTCCATCGACGCCAGCACGGCGGCGCTGGTCCAGGCCGCGAACGACGCCGCGCGGTCCGAGGCGGCCATCGCCCAGGTGACGCAGTCGGCGGCGATCGGGCCGATACCGGACGCCGCCGCAACCGCCCTGGCCACGCCGCCGGCGACGGCGGCGGGCGAGGACTATCAGCGCCAGATCGTCTCGCTGCTCGCCCAGCAGCTGCGGATCTTCGACGACGTGACCCAGGGCGGCGACAGCTTCCGCACCAGCGCGGCCTGACGGGAGACAGCGATGTTCGCGTTCGTTCGCCCCGTGGCGATCACCACCACGACCCTGGCGTCCAGCAACGTCAGCGAGACGGTGGCGGCCTACAGCGCCGGCACGACCTACGCGAAGGACGCCGTGGTCTATCGGGTCGTGGCCGGGATCCATCGCAAGTTCATCTCGCAGGCGGCGGGCAACACCGGCAACACGCCGGAGACCGACGATGGGACCTGGTGGCTGGACGCCGGACCGACCAACGCCTGGGCGCTGTTCGACGACACGGCATCGACCGTCACCGAGAACGCGGACACCATCAACGTCGAGGTGGCGCTGCCGACCACGGAGCGGGCGGACACGCTCTACCTGCAGCAGCTGACCGGCCTGTCGGCCCGCGTGCAGGTGACGGGGCCGGACGTGGCCTACGACCAGACCTTCGGGCTGCGGGAGACGGCCGGCATCACCGACGAATACCTCTGGTCCTTCGAGCCCATCGTCGAGAAGACCGAACTGCTGGTGACCGACCTGCCGCGCGATGCGGGCCTCACCGTCGAAGTGACGATCGACAACACCGGCGGCACGGCGCGGTGCGGCAATGTAGTGCTCGGCTTCCGCAAGACCCTCGGCCTGGCCCAGTGGGGCTGGCGCACGGAGATCCGCGACTATTCCGTCTTCACCGACAGCGCCTTCGGGGCCCGGGTTCTGGTCGAGCGGCCGTACCGCAAGCTGGCTTCGGGAACCTTCCTGATCGAGAACCGCGCCAAGGACGGGGTCGAGACCCTGCTGGCCGGCGCCCGCGCCAAGGTCCGGCTCTACCTAGTCGACGACGGCTACGCCTCGCTGGCGGTGTTCGGCACCTGCCGCTGGGGCGTCGACATGAACCTGCCCCCCGACTTTTCGCAGTGCTCGGCCCAACTGGAGAGCAACGTCTGATGACCTCGCCTGTCGCGCCCCCCAGTGTGGATCTGCTGCCGACCTCGCCGGATCGGTTGACGGACTCGCCCGAGGACTTCGTCGCCAAGGTGACCGCCTGGTACGCGGCCTGGCCGACCTACCGCGTGCAGATGGTCGACCTGGCGGCGGCCACGCACCAGAACGGCCTCGCGGCGGCCGAGGCCGCCACCGACCTCGAGGCGGCGGCCAACGCGGTGGCGGCGGCCACCAACCTGCTGGGCCGGTCGAGTTCGACGCTGACCGTGGGGGCGGGGACCAAGACCATCGCCTTCACCGCGCCCGCCTCGGGCTTCGCGGCCGAGGACCAGGTGTGCATCCTCCTGCGGTCGGACCCCTCGATCCGCATGTTCGGCACGATCGCCGCGAGCCCGGCGCCGACGTCCACGGGCATCTCGGTGACGGTCGTCAGCTCGGGGGTGGTGGGGTCGGGCTCCTATTCCAACTGGCTGGTGGTCCATGCCGCGTTCCTCAACTCGGGGGCCACGGCGGCGGAGATCCTGGCCGGGGACACCGACGGGGCGGGGATCACGCCCAAGGGCCAGATGGACGCCCTGGCGCCGGTGTCGATCGCCTACGCCTCGACGCTGGTCCTCAACATGGACGACGGCTGGTATCGCCGCTGCTCGGCGGTGTCGGCCTCGTTCACGCTGGGGGTGTTCACCAACGCCCACGCGGGCCAACCGTTCATCATCGACCTGGTGAACAGCGCCGGCTCGATCGTGCTGGCGGTCAATGCGGTGTGGGACTTCCCCGACGGCCTGCTGGGCGTGCTGAACCCGGCCAATGGGGCGAAGAACAAGATCGTCGGCATCGTCGACGAGGTGGACGGCAGCGGGAACGTGACCCGCGGCACGATCTACGTCCTGCCCGGCCTCGCCTGATGCTGGCGCAACTGCTGGCGGCCACCCTGCTACTGCGGCGGCGGGGACTGGAATACATGGCCGCAGCGGCGACGGCGCCCGACGCGGTCAACGTCAACGTCACCAAGCCCGCCGGGGTCGAGGTGGGGGACCTGGTGTTCGTCTGGGCGATGGACTGCACGTCTGGGGCCGCGCTGACCACCACGAGCGGCTCGGCCTGGAGTTCGCAGGCGGTCGCCATCGCCGCCGGCTCTTCCAACGGCTGGGCCAAGCTCTACTGGAAGGTGCTCAACGCCACCGACGTGGCCAACGCCTGGGCCCACACGGGCGGCTCCGACGACGGAATCATTGCGGTCCGCTACCGCGCCAACGGGTCGGTGACGGTCACGGTGAAGGACACCGAGAGCAACGGCTCGGGCACCACCACCCTGACCCTGGCGGGCTTCGCCAAGGCCTCGGGCCACCGGGCCGCCATCGCGTTCTTCGGGGCGCCGTCGAGCACGGGGGCGGGCGGCATCGTCCTGCCGACCGGTTTCACCGAGCGACGCAAGGAAAGCGGCGCGGGGATCACCGGGACCTACGTCGGGATCATCGCCGACACCCTCGGCAGCTACACCGACGGCGCGGCCGTCAGCTTCACCAACTGCGATGCGAACGCCTGCGAATACGGCGTCCTTGTGGAGGTCACCGGCACATGAGTTTCGCCTTCAAGCCGCCCGGCGGCGACGCCTGGATCGAGATCAGCGAGGCGGGGACGCTGCTGCCCGGCGGCGGCGAGAACGGCGAGACCGTGCGCCTCTCCCAGGCCTTTGTGATGAGCCTGTCCCTCGGCCAGCGCCTGGCGCGCGGTTTCCTCGAGGTGACGGAAACCGAGGCGCCCGAGGGCGCGGTCGGCTGGACCATCGGCGACGTGGACGGCCTGCCCGTGCGCGTCTGGACCCTCCCGGAGTAAGCAACCTTGGCCACCATCTACATCGAACTGTCGTCCGTGCAGGGCCGCGCGATGACCGGAGCAACCCTGCCCATCGCCGACGGCGTGGACCTGGGCGGCGACAAGAAGACCACCAGCGCGAGCTCGCAGCTGTCGGACCTGGTCGGCCAGCCGGGCCAGTTCTGGACCGTCGGGGTCCGGGGCGGCGACGTCATGCTGGAGATGGGCGCCGGGACGCCCGAGGCCGTGGACGACGGCAGCCGCCTGCTCATGGACGGCCAGACCCGCGACTTCGCGGTGACCGCCGTCAACGAACGTCTCGCCTTCAAGGACGCCTGACGTATGCCCCGCCGCCTCAGCTCGCTCCGCCTCGGCATGAACCCGCCGTCGGCCCGGCCGGCGCCCAGCGGGCCGCCGGTGAACACCGCCGCGCCGTCGATCTCCGGGATCAAGACGCAGGGCCAGACCCTGGCGGCGGCGGCCGGGAGCTGGACTGGCCTGCCGTCGGGCGCCTTCGCCTACGAGTGGCAGCGCTGGAACGGCTCGGCCTGGGCGGCGATCTCGGGGGCGACCGCCTCCACCTACGTGGCCCAGGCGGCGGACGTCTCGGCCGGCGCGAACGGCGTTCGCGTCAAGGTCACGGCGACCAACACCGAGGGCTCGACCTCGGCCTACAGCGACCCGGTGACCATCGCCGCGCCGCTGTCGATCAGCGGGACGGTCCCCAGCGGGACGGTCGGCTCGCCCTTCAGCTTCATGCCGACGCTGAGCGGCGGCCGGGCGCCGCGCACCCTGTCGTATGGCGGCACCTGGCTGCCGGGCATCACCAAGGACCCCGTCACCGGCCTGGGCGGCACGCCCAGCTCGTCGGGCACGGCCACCGGCCTGACGATCACGGTGACCGACGCCGACGGTCTGACGGCGGTGCTGGGGCCGTTCTCGCACACCGTGGCGGCGGCGGGGCCGAACACCAACGACGTGGTCAGCGTCGAGGTGCTGGGCAGCAACTATCTGAACGACACCGGCGTCTACTCGACCTCCAACTGGGTCAGCCCGAACGGCTGGGTGGCGGCCGTGAAACTGAAGGGCATGGCGGCCGGCGGCGTGACCGACGGGACCAAGCTGTCGATCACGGTCAGCTCGCCCGGCTTCGACACCTCGGGCAACCCGACCACGATCAGCCGGACCATCCCCGGCGTGGCGGCGCTGCGGAAGCCCTATCCGAACCTCGCCAGCGAGTATCAGACCACTTCGGGCTCGGACACGATCGTCCACGTGGTGCTCGACAGCCGGATCTACGCCAGCGACACGATCACCGGCGTCACGGTCTCGGCCGGGCTCTACACGGTGTCGGGCACGCCCTCGAACGCCTCGGGGACCTTCACCACCAAGACCAACAGCTCGGGCTTCGCCTACGAGGTCCCGATGGCCTGGCCGGTGACGCCGCCGCGCGAGGTGACGGCGGGCACGATCACGGCCGAGGTGGCGGTGACGCACCCCTGGTTCAAGGACGGCAAGACGGCCGCGGCGGTGCGCTTCCAGTTCAAGGACGGGACCAACACGGTCACGGCCTGGGCCTCGACCATGTCGGCCTCGGGCGAGCGCCTGAGCGGCCAGGGCAACCCCCTGCCGGTGTTCAAGGTCGCGGGCGTGGACATCTCCAGCCTGGCGGACGGCGTCTGCTGGTGGGAGTTCAAGGTGTTCCCGATCCGCGGGAACGTGACCTTCGACAGCCCGACCGACGGGGTCGGCTACACCGGCGCCGAATACAAGGCGGACCTGACGCGGGGCATCCCCTACGACTGCCCCAAGGCCGTGCCGTTCGTGAAGAACGCCAGCGCGACCTTCACCACCTACTACGCCTCGGTGGACCCGGTGAGCGGGTCCAATACCGACACCTCGGCCCACGTCTCGACCACCCTGGCGACGGCCGAGGCCAACCCGTGCCTGTCGATCAACTACGCCGCCTGGCAGCTTCAGAAGTACGGGACCGGCTCGAACGTCATCTACGTGATCCGGCTGAAGGAAGGGACCTACGTCGGGTTCGGGGCCAATGGCACGGTCGCGCCGCTGACCCTGACGCGGACCGCCTCCTGGCTGACCGTGGAGCCGGCGACGGGCGCGGCCAAGGCCAACATCATCATCGGCGGTACGGGCACCACCTCCTCGACCCGCAACTTCCCCCGGCGCACGAAGATCAAGGGCGTCACCATCGCCGGCGACAACGGGGTCAGCTCGGGCCGGGTGCTGGAGGGGGCTTTCGCCACCGCCGGGAGCTGGGCGGGCGGCTTCGACCACGAGCTGCTGGTGGACGACTGCGCCCTGTCGATGTCGGCGAACAACGCCTCGGCCAACATCTTCGCCCAGTGCGGCCTGATCCTGCGGAACTCGAACACGACCGGCGCCAACTACCTGGGCCAGATCGGCGGCCGGCCGGGCGGGTCGGACAAGGACGGCCTGATCTCGGCCTTCTTCAATGAGCTTCTGGGCACCTTCACGGCCCTGGTGACGCCGCGCCTGTTCGGCAACATCACCGAGTGCCCGCCCAGCATCGTGGCGCTGACGCAGAACAGCTCGGGCGTGGCCTGGTTCGGCGGGCGTCTGAACGACTGCCTCTGCATCGCCAACGCCACGTACAAGATGAACAACACCAAGTGGGTGATCGCGTCCAAGTTCACCCGCGGGGTCGGCTTCTTCCAGAACCTGATCGAGCCCTACACGGGAGGGGCCGCCAAGGGCATCGAGCTGTTCGGCGACAGCACCGGGACCGACGCGGCGAACGTCCACGCCGCGTTCAATTCGATCCCCGGCGAAGCCTTCAACTGGATGTATAACGACACCGGGTTCAAGACGACCTTCAACGGCTCGCCACTGCCGACGCCACTGGCGACGACCTCGGGCTCTGCGACGGTCACGGTGACCCTGGCCGGGCACGCCCTCAACACCGGAGACACGGTCAACATCGCGGCCACGGCGGCGGTGGGCGGGATCTCCACGGCCAACCTGAACGGCAACAAGACCATCACGGTCGTGGACGCCAACACCTTCACCTACACGGCCGGCGCGGCGGCGACCTCCACGGCGTCCGGCGGCTCGACCAGCCACGCCAGCCCCTGTGTGATCGTGGCGAACAACGCCAAGAACGGCCGCTACCGGAAGACCGGGACCTGGCAATACAACTTCGTGGCCGACCACAACATGAAGGCCGACGAATACAACGGCACGCCGCAGAACGTCTCGGACGGCGCCCGCGTCGGCAACCTGGAACTGCGCTACTGGGTCGACTGCCACGGCAACGCGATCTTCGCCGGCGAGGAAACCGACGGCGGCTCGGGCAGCCTGCTGGGCGAGCTGCTGAAGACCAGCGCCGGGTGGGCGAGCAAGAACGCCTGCTACACGGGACAGCCGGGCTATACGAACTACCAGGGCCTGGCGAACGCCATGTGGAGCCTGCCGGCGGGCTCAGGGTACGGCGACTACAGGCCGACCTCCAGCTCGTGCGCCATCAATCGCGCCGACCGCCAGGCCTTCCCCTTCGACCTGGACGGGACGACGCGCCGCACCGACGGCACGGGCGCGGCCGGGGCGCTGGAGCGGGCGTCGTGACGGAGCGCAGCGCCAAGCCGACCCCCGCCGCCGTCCTGGCCGCGCTTAAGGCCTCGGCGCCGGGCGACGTTGTGACCGTCGAGGGGGATATCCCCAAGGGAACCTATGCCGACCTGCGCTGGCCGCTGGACGGGCCGCCGGTGACCCTGCGCGGCGACGGGATCGGGGCGGGGTTCGTCGGCTACTCGGCCTTCAGGAACTGCGCGAACCTGCGGCTGGAGCGGATGGACGCCCGGGCCGTGGCCGACACGGCGACCGTGGCCTTCCTCGGGTGCGAGGGCGTGACCTGGGCCGGCGGTCAGCTCCGGGGGTTCGAGGGGCCGGTGTCGGCCGCCGATCCGCGCGAGACGTTCAAGGGCTCGGGCGTGCAGGCGGTCGATAGCCGCCGCGTTCGGTTGGAGGGTCTGGAGTTCGTCCGGCTCGGGTCGGGCTTCTCGCTCCTGCGCTGCGACGATGTCGAGGTGACGGGGTGCCGGTTCCGCGCCCTGCGGGCCGACGGCGGGCAGGTGACCGACCACGGCGACCGGCTGGTGTTCTCGCGTAACGACCTGGCCGACTTCTGGCCCCTGGCCGAGGACCACGCCGATCCGCTGCAGGTGCGCCTGTCCAACGCCGCGACCCGGCCCACGAGGGGCGTGGTGTGCGAGGACAACGTGATCCGGCGCGGCCGGGGGCGGGTGACGCAGTCGGGCCTGTTCCTGACCGGCACGGCGGCCCTGCCGATCGCCGGCGTCGAGGTGCGGCGCAACGCGGTGCTGGGCATGGGGTGGAACGCCATCCGCGTCAGCCCGGCCGCCGGCGATGCCGTGATCGAGGACAACCTGGTGATCGGCTTTGCCGAGTTCGCCAGCTGGATCATGCTGGTCGGGGAGCCCGGCGGGCGCGTGGCCGACAACCGGGCGACCTCGCTGAACTTGCCCCTGCCAGGCGTCGCCGCCGCCGGCAACGTCAGCCTCGGCCAGATGGACGCGGCGGCGGCCGAGGCGGCGCTGGCCGACTGGCTGCGGCGGCACGACGACCCGCGCGACGCGACGATCCGCGAGCTGCAGGCGCAGCTCGCCGCCGCCCAGGCCGAGCTGGCCCTGGCGCGCGACGACGCCCGCGGCGCCCTGGTGCTGGCCGAGGACCGGCTGACGCGCCTCCTGGCGCTGGAGGCGAGCATTTCCGCGATCCGGGCCGCCCTGCCGGCGGCCTGATCGGCTCGACGCCGCCGGCCAGCGGCTTTCATCAACCCAAGGGCGTCGGCGCGACGGTTCATGCGCCAGGAGGGGGCATTGCGGTGCAGGGGGTTTGCGATGGCTGGTGACGTCGGCGGGCTGGACGTGAGTCAGAACGGGCCGCTCGCCGCGCTCGTGGGCTTGCTCAGCGCGGGCCTAGGGGCCTTCGGCCTGTGGCTCGCCAACCGGATGCTGGGGCGCGCGGCGTTCCAGACCGCCATCAACGATGGCTTCGCCAAGTTGACGCAGGACCTTCAGGACGAGCGCGACCTTCTCCGCAAAGAGCTGGTGGCCGAGCGGGTCTCGCGGGCGGCGAAGGAGGCCGAGCTTCACGGCGCCATCCTGAACCTGACCCAGACGGTCGAGAGCCTGAAGGCTCTGCTGCGCCGCAACGGCATCCCGGTCCCCGAGATGCACCAGCCCCCGACCGAGTTCCTCGAGCTGGAGGGCGGCGATTCATGAAGTGGCCCTCGCTCGTCTGGCACATTCCCGGCCGCATCTGGGCCGGCATGATGGCGGCCGGTTCGCTCTCGCTCTGGCTCACGGCCGGCGCGGGCATGGCCTGGACCCTGCTCACGGCGGCCCTCGTGCTGGTGTTCCGGCCGATCCTGAGCGCCGAAGAGGCCTTCTGGATCATCATGGGCGCGCTCGGGATCGTGTTCCTGGCGATCGGCGCGATGGCCGGCCAGGAGATCAGCCTCGGGGTCTCTCGCCAGGGCCTGAACCTGAACGTGGGCCGCGATGAGGCGCCCAAGGTCGAGATCGCGACGAAGACGACGGTGACGGCGGCGGCGGCCGACGAACCGGCTTCCGGCCAGGAGCGCCCGCCGTGGGAGCGATGACCGCCGACGAACTGGTCGGCCGGCTTCGCGAGCTGATCGACGAGATCAGCGAAAGAGGTGTGTCCGCGCCGGTCGCCCCCCCGCCACAGGCGCCCGTGCCGCCGCCCGCCGGCCTGGCCTGGGGCGCCAAGGTGTCGGCCACGTTTCGCGACCGCGTGCGCTGGATTGCCGAAGATCTCGACATCGGCCCCGCGCCCGGCCGGCCCGAACCCAACTGGCTGATGACCTGCATGGCCTGGGAGAGCGGGCGCAGCTTCCGGCCGGACGTGAAGAATATGGCGGGTTCCGGCGCGACCGGGCTGATCCAGTTCATGCCGGCCACGGCGCGGGCCCTCGGCACGACGGTCGAGAAGCTGGCCGCCATGACAGCCGAGGACCAGCTCAACTTCGTCTGGAAGTATTTCCGCCCCTACGACGGCCGCCTGCGGTCGCTGGCCGACTGCTACATGGCGATCCTGTGGCCGGCCGCGGTCGGAAGGTCAGACAGCTACGCGCTGTTCACGGGCGGGGTCGCCTATCGCCAGAACGCCGGCCTGGACGTGGACAAGGACGGCCGGATCACCAAGGCCGAGGCCGCCGCCAAGGTCGCCGCCCTTCTGCCGGAAGGGCTCAAGCCCGGGAACGTCGCATGATCCCCTTCGCCATCCCCGCCGCGCTCGCCGGCGCGAAGACCCTGGCTCGGTCCTGGTGGAAAGCGGGCCTGGGCGCTGTCATCGGCGCCGCCCTCGCGCTTCCCGTCGGCCAGTGTCAGGGGGCGAGTGCGGGACGGACCCGCCAGGCTGCCCGCGAGGCCGAGGCCCACGACCTCGCCGTCACCCGGAACGCCGCGCGGATCCAGAAACAGGCCCTGGAGCGCGAAACCACCTCCGCAGCCATCCTCCGCAGCCAACAGGAGATCAACCGTGCTGACGATGCGGTCCCTGACAGTCGTCCTTCTGACAAGCGCCGCGCTGCTCTCTGCGGGCGGGTGCGCGACCTCGAGCGGAGGGGCGCAGCAATTCCCGCTGACCTCCGATCTCAGTGTCGAGCCGGAGCCGACGCCGCCCGCTGACCTGCTGATCTCGGACGAGGCGGCGAACGAGTACGACAGCGCCGTGCAGGCGTGGGGCCGCGAGGGCTGGGAGCGCGTCGGCCGCATTTGCCGATGGGCGAAGGACACCGGCCTCGACGTGACGTGCCCCAAGCCGCCCGATCCCGGATGACGGCGCTCGCCTGATTTGACCCGGGTCGTAGGCTCGCGCCTCCCCGCCAGGTACCGCGACTGCAACGCCCACGGCTCTCCCGCCGGGGGCGTTTTGCGTTTCAGGCCCTCGCCGCCGCCCAGGCTTCCCGCTCGCGGTTGGTCATGCGCCAGAACAGGATCGACCGCCCGGCCCATTCGCCCAGCACCTCGCCCGAGAACCGGTTCTCCTCGCCCCGATGCACCGCGACCACGCGGATCGGCACGCTGAGGTCGGTCAGGGCCGAGGTGCTGCCGTCCAGCGGGTCGAGGCTTTCGGCTAGCGCCTGGATGCGCGCGACGTCGTCGTGCGAGAGCCCCAGGGCGTTGGCCCGGCTCACCTCAGGCCTCGCGCGGGTCGTTCGGGAAGGTGAGGATCTTGGCCGGTCCCGACTGCGGCGCCGGCCGCCACGCCGGATCGGTGATCGTCACCGCTCCGTCGTCGCCCACGAAGCCGATGATCGGGACGCCCCGGATCGGCAGGGGGGCGCGGCGGGTGGCGGTTGTCGTTGGCGGCGGCTTGAGCATGGCCGGGCCCGATAGACGCGAACGCCGTTCGCGCGCAAGCAAAATGTTCCCACTACGTTCGCGTCCAGCTTCACGGATCGCCCATGGGCACGGGGCCGAAATCCCTTTACGCTTGCCTCGTAAGTCCTTGATATCGCTTAGGTGAGTTTTCGCGGCCTTTACAGGCAAGTCGCTGAAAACATTGGAGGCCGGCGAGCTTGGGAAGCTGACGTTCTACCTCTGAACTACACCCGCGCCGGGGCGGCCTTCATAGCGGCGTCGGGCGGCGGGGCCAAGGGCTGGATTGACCCGGACGGCGCCCGGCCGCACGATCGCTCCAACGACAAGAGAACATGAGGGAGGATGTGATGGCCGACGGTGCGACGCACGATCGGGCGACGTTCACGGCGATGACCGACGGGGTCGAGGCGGACTGGGCTGCGATCATGCGCGACGCCCAGGCGCGGCGCGGCCAGCACGTGGACGCCATCGTCAGCCACCTGAAGCTGCTGGGCGGCGACTACGGCGGGTTCAACGTTGACC
>JBKOYY010000183.1:0-4502 GCA_046725615.1 Pseudomonadota bacterium | reverse complement strand
GACCTGGACCGCTTCGTGACCTGGTCAAAGGCCCGAGGCGGCCAGTCGACCTTCCGCTACTGGACGCGATTCATGGGGGCCGAAGAGGAACGGTCGGCCAAACTGAACGAGATCTCGCCAGCGACCTATGCCGCGCAGGTATCGGCGCCGGTCCTGCTGATCCACGGCCGGGACGACTCTGTCGTCCCCCTGGAGCAGAGCCAGATCATGGCGGATGCGCTCAAGAAGGCCGGCAAGCCTTATGAGCTGATCGTCCAGAAGGGCGAGGACCACTGGCTGTCGCGTGGCGAAACCCGCGCGGAAATGCTGACCGCGACCATGGCGTTCGTGGAGAAGTACAATCCTCCGAACTGACCGCGCTTGATCCTGCGCAAGGCGCCTTGTGTGGCGCCAGGGCCACACTACATCCGTTGGGCCGGGCAGCCGTGCTTCCAGGAGGCGGCCGCCTGAGTTTCCGCCTGAGTGGGGACCTGAATGAACATCGACATCTATTCCGACCGCGCCAAGCAAGCGATCCAGTCCGCGCAGAGCCTGGCGCTCGCGCGGCGGCATCAGCAGCTAGCGCCCGAACACATCCTGAAAGTCCTGCTGGAGGAGCGCGACGGCCTGTCCCGCGCCCTGATCCAGAGCGCCGGCGGCCGGCCGGACGAGGTGGACAAGGCCACCGAGGCCGTCCTGGGCAAGCTGCCCAAGGTCGAGGGCGGCTCGGGCCAGCTCTACATGAAGCCCGAGACCGCGCGCGTGTTCGCCGAGGCCGAACAGGGCGCGAAGGCGGCGGGCGACGCGTTCGTCACGACCGAGCGCCTCCTGGTCGCCATCGCCAAGGAAGGCGGCGAGGCGGCGAACGTGCTGAAGGCCGCCGGCGTCACGGCCAAGGGCCTGGAAGACGCGGCGACCGCGGTCCGCAAGGGCCGCACGGCCGACAGTGCTTCGGCTGAGGAAGGCTACGACGCCCTGAAGCGCTATGCCCGCGACCTGACCCAGGCGGCCAAGGACGGCAAGCTGGACCCCGTGATCGGCCGCGACGAGGAGATCCGCCGCACGATCCAGGTGCTCTCGCGCCGGACCAAGAACAATCCCGTGCTGATCGGCGAGCCGGGCGTCGGCAAGACCGCGATCGTCGAAGGCCTGGCCCTGCGGATCATCAACGGCGACGTGCCGGAGGGGCTCAAGGACAAGAAGCTCCTGTCCCTCGACATGGGCTCCCTGATCGCCGGCGCGAAGTACCGCGGCGAGTTCGAGGAGCGGCTGAAGGCGGTGCTGAACGAGGTGACCGCGGCCGAGGGCTCGATCATCCTGTTCATCGACGAGATGCACACCCTGGTCGGCGCCGGAAAGAGCGACGGGGCGATGGACGCCTCGAACCTCCTCAAGCCGGCCCTGGCCCGCGGCGAGCTGCACTGCGTGGGCGCCACTACGCTGGATGAGTACCGCAAGCACGTCGAGAAGGACGCCGCGCTCGCCCGCCGCTTCCAGCCCGTGTTCGTGGAGGAGCCGACGGTGGAGGACACCGTCTCGATTCTGCGCGGCCTCAAGGAGAAGTATGAGGTCCACCACGGGGTGCGCATCTCGGACAGCGCCATCGTGGCCGCCGCGACGCTCTCGAACCGCTACATCACCGACCGCTTCCTGCCGGACAAGGCCATCGACCTCGTGGACGAGGCCGCGAGCCGCGTGCGCATGGCCGTCGACTCCAAGCCCGAGGAACTGGACGAGATCGACCGGCGGGTCGTGCAGCTGAAGATCGAGCGCGAGGCCCTGTCGAAGGAGACCGATGCGGCCTCCAAGGCGCGGCTGGAGAAGCTCGAGGAAGAGCTGGACGATCTCGAAGGCCAGTCGGCCGAGATGACTGCCCGCTGGAAGGCGGAAAAGGAGAAGGTCAGCTCGGCGGCCCAGGCGCGCGAGGCCCTGGATCGCCTGCGGGCCGAGCTCTCGGCCGCCCAACGTCGCGGCGACCTGCAGCGCGCGTCCGAGATCGCCTATGGCGAGATCCCGCAGCTGGAGAAGCGCCTGGCCGAGGCCGAGGCCGCCGAGGGGCAGGCCGACGCCATGACCCCCGAGGTCGTGGACGCCGAGCAGATCGCCGCCGTCGTCAGTCGCTGGACCGGGGTGCCGGTCGAGAAGATGCTGGAGGGCGAGCGCGAGAAGCTCCTGCGCATGGAGGACAGCCTGCGCGGTCGCGTGGTCGGTCAGGAAGAGGCGCTGGTCGCCGTCTCCGACGCCGTGCGCCGGGCGCGCGCCGGGCTGCAGGATCCGAACCGGCCGATCGGCTCGTTCCTGTTCCTGGGCCCCACGGGCGTCGGCAAGACCGAGCTCACCAAGGCGCTGGCCGAGTTCATGTTCTCGGACGAGCAGGCGATCACCCGGCTCGACATGAGCGAGTACATGGAGAAGCATTCGGTCAGCCGCATGATCGGCGCGCCTCCCGGCTACGTAGGCTACGACGAGGGCGGGGCGCTGACCGAGGCGGTGCGCCGGCGGCCCTACCAGGTCGTGCTGTTCGACGAAGTCGAGAAGGCCCACCCCGATGTCTTCAACGTGCTGCTGCAGGTGCTGGACGACGGTCGCCTGACCGATGGCCAGGGCCGGACGGTCGACTTCCGGAACACCCTGATCATCATGACCTCGAACATGGGCTCGCAGTTCCTCGCGGAACTGGGCGACGGCGAGGACGTGGAGAAGGCGCGGCCGGCGGTGATGGACGTGGTCCGTCACCACTTCCGGCCCGAGTTCCTGAACCGGATCGACGAGATCATCCTCTTCAAGCGGCTGGGCCGCTCGGAGATGGACGGCATCGTGAAGATCCAGCTCCAGCGGGTCGAGAAGCTGCTCGCCGACCGGCGCATGTCGCTGGCCCTGGACGACGCGGCCCTGCACTGGCTGGGCGAGCGCGGCTACGATCCGGTCTACGGAGCGCGGCCGCTCAAGCGGGTGATCCAGAAGGACCTGATCGACCCCATCGCCCGCAAGCTGCTGCAGGGCGACCTGGAGGACGGCGCAGTCATCGACGTCCATGTGGGCGAGGGCGGCGGCCTGGAGATCGGCCGCGCCCGGGTGCACTGACGACGGCGCCCGCCGCTTCGGCGGCGGGCGTTCCCTTTAGAGCGTGACGTTCACCAGCCGGCCGCCGCGGACGACGACGCGGCGCATCAGGGCGACCGTCTCGCCCTTGCCGACCGCCGGACGCGCCACCGTGATGGCGTACCAGGCCCCGTCGGCCAGGCCGCCGAACGCGAATTGATCGGCCTCGTCGCAGGTGGTGCGCTTCACGAACGGCCCCGCGTCGCCGGGGGGCGCGTTGGGCGTGCGGGCGCGCACCTCGTCGGCCGGCAGGGCCGCGCGCTCGGTCGAGCCGTAGAGGGCCGCCATCCGGCGGGTCGACCAGCGGGTCTCGGGGGTCAGCACCACCGTCGCGCCGGCGCAGGTGAAACGCACCGGCCCCTGGCGGAAGGTGACGCGGCCGGCGATCACGTTCTGGCCCGGCCGCTGCGACCAGGCGAAGTCGGCGGCGGAAAACTCGGCGCCGCCCGCCATGGGCGGCGGCCGCGTCGGCATCGGCCGGGGCGGCGGACCCCGGGCGGCGGCGGGCCGAGGGACGGCGTGCAGGCGGCCAGGCCGGCGGCGAGGCCAAGGCTGGCGATCAGGTGCGCTCGGGACATGGGGGCACCTTATAGGCGATTGCGGCCAAACCTTGCCAGCGCCGTAGGCGCCTTGACCGTACAGGCTGGCGCGAGCCTATCCTGACCGTTCGGGGGTTCGCTTTCCAAGGAGGCGCCAGATGGCCCACAAGTTCGAGATCTACAAGGACAAGGCCGGAGAGTTCCGGGTCCGGTTCAAGTACAACTCCGAGGTCATCTTCTCGACCGAAGGCTACGCGTCGAAATCCGGCGCCAAGGACGCGATCGAGAGCATCAAGAAGTACGTGCCGGCCGCCGAGGTCACCGAGGCGGAGTAGGATGACGGCTCCGAGCGGAGGTCAGTCATCCCCTCGGGGCCGGCCCCGCATCGCTTTCACGCTGGATCGCTTCGATTTGCCCTCCAGCCGCTTCAGCTTCGACGCATAGGTGGGCCTTGTCTTCTTGCGCGGCGGGGGCGGGGGCTTGGCCGCCTCGCGGATCAGGTCCAGCAACCGCTCCAGCGCCGCCTGGCGGTTCATCTCCTGGCTCCGGTGCTCCTGGGCGACCAGCACCAGGACGCCGTCCATGGTCAGGCGGTTTCCGGACAGCTTGTAGAGCCGCGCGCGCACGGGCTCGGGCAGGGACGGCGAGCCGCGCACGTCGAACCGAAGCTCGATGGCCGTCGAGACCTTGTTGACGTGCTGGCCCCCGGGCCCGGAGGCGCGGACCGCCCGCACCTGGACCTCGTCGTCGCCGAGCGTGATGTGAGGCGTGACCTCGATCATGCGTCCGTCTTTGCCAAGCTTCGGCCGCTAAGGTAAGCACGCCGCATGCGCGCGACCCCTTCGCAGCTCGTAACCCTTATTCGGACCGCTTCCGGCGGGC